>NZ_JBSFXK010000027.1:43996-88725 GCF_053595355.1 Streptomyces sp. NPDC002513
GGCAACACCATCCAGGCCCCCGTCCACATCCCGGTCAACGCCTGCGGCAACAGCGTCAACGTGGCCGCCCTGTTGAACCAGGCGTCCGACAACTCCTGTGGCGGGGCCTCCGGCGGAGGGGCCTCCTCCACGGGCGCGCACGCCACCGGCACCACGGCCGGCTCGCCCGGCGTCGCCTCCGGCAACACCATCCAGGCCCCCGTCCACATCCCGGTCAACGCCTGCGGCAACAGCGTCAACGTGGCCGCCCTGTTGAACCAGGCGTCCGACAACTCGTGCGGCACCGGTGGGCCGAAGCCTCCGCAGACCCCGCCGCAGACGGTTCCGCAGACACCGCCTCAGACGGTTCCGCAGACGCCGCCGCAGACGGTTCCGCAGACGCCGCCGCAGACGGTTCCGCAGACGCCGCCGCAGACGGTTCCGCAGACGCCGCCGCAGACGGTTCCGCAGACCCCGCCTCAGACGGTTCCGCAGACACCACCGCGGACGGTCCCGCAGACCCCGCCGCACGTGCCTTCGCAGACGCCGCCGCACCACGAGCCGGGCATCACTCCGGCCGGCGCGCCCGTCACCCCCGCGCACCCGGCGCCCGCCCTGGCCAGGACCGGCAGTGAAGGCGTGATCGCGGCCTCGGCCGTCAGCGTCGCGATGCTGACCGGTGGGCTCATCCTGTACCGGCGGGGCCGCGTCGCGTCCCGCTTCTAGTGCCCCGACAGGCAACGTTCGCCCCGTCGCGGCGTCCGGCACGCTCCCCCAAGCTCTTCGAGCAGGGGGTACCCCCACTCGCCGCACCGCCCGAAAGCCCAAGTACATCCAGTACGAGGACTTCCGGCCGGCACTCCCCCAGCCTTCGGCCGGGGGGACCCCCAGAGCACGCACCGGACGCCGCTCCTTAACGGGCAAACGTTGCCTGCCACGGCACTAGGGCGCCGGGTGCCGGGCGTCCGCGTCCCGCACCCGCGCGGTCCTGAGGAGTCCACGGCCCAGGGGCGGCTCCCGCACAGCGGGGTGCCGCCCCTGGGCCGTCGCCGTCCCCGGAACAGTCGCCGTCCCCGGAACAACGGCACGCGCGCCCAGTTCGTCATCCGTGTCACAAAGAACTCCGGCGCGTCACACATGTCCCGCGCGGACCGCTGTTCTGTCACACCCCGTTCACAGGCCCTGCCCGCCTCGGACCCCCCGTCGTTGAGGGAGCACAGGTTCGTGATCGCCAGCGCAGCGCCCGGATCCCCCGTCGGCCTCCCCCGGTCGCCGCCGTGGCGCGCGCGGGGAGGTGCTACTGATGACCGACCGCTACCTCTGGTCGTACAAGGAGATCGCCGCGCACATCCGGGTGCAGCCGGACACCGTGAGGTCGTACCGCAAACACGGGCTGCTTCCCCCGCCCGACGTCGTGGAGGGCGGAAAGCCCTACTGGTACGCCGACACGGTCCGGGCCTGGGTCGCCGCCCGGCCCCGCAACCGCGGCCGCACGGAGCCCTGACCCCGCCGTGCCGCGGGCGGCCCGTCCCCGGCTGGGGGGCGGGCCGCTCCTTCACCTGCCGCCTGTGCGGCTCCTTCACCCGTTGCCGGTGTGACGCGGCCCGCTCAGCCCCACGGTTCGATGACGGTCACTCCGCTGCCCGGCGCCGTCCCCATGGCGGCCAGGGCCGCCGGGGACGCCTGAAGCGGGATCGCCGAGGTGACCAGGAGGTCGGGGCGCAGGGCTCCCGAGCGGACCAGCTCCAGCAGGGGCGGATAGGCATGGGCCGCCATGCCGTGGCTGCCGAGCAGCTCCAGTTCGAGGGCGATCGCCCGGGCCATGGGGACCGGGGTCGTACCGGCGGGCGACGGCAGCAGGCCGACCTGGACATGACGGCCGCGCCGGCGCAGGCCGTTCACCGATGCGGCGCAGGTGGCCGGTGAGCCGAGCGCGTCGAGGGAGACATGGGCGCCGCCGCCCGTCAGGTCGCGGACCGCTTCCGCCGTGTCCTCGACGCGTGTCGCGTCCACGCACTCCGCCGCCCCGAACTCCCGTGCCAGTTCCAGGGCCCGGGGTGACACATCGACGGCGACGACCCTCGCCCCCGCGGCCGCCGCGATCATCACCGCGGACAGGCCGACGCCCCCGCAGCCGTGCACGGCGACCCACTCCCCCGCCGCCGTCCGGCCCTGCCGTACGACCGCGCGGAACGCCGTGGCGAACCGGCACCCCAGCGCCGCGGCCGTGCGGAACGGCAGTTCCTCCGGCACCGCCACCAGATTCACGTCCGCGTGCTCCAGGGCCACGTACTGGGCGAAGGATCCCCAGTGGGTGAACCCCGGCTGGGTCTGGCGCTCGCACACCTGCTGGTCGCCCGCCGCGCAGGACGGACAGCCGCCGCAGGCGCAGATGAACGGCACCGTGACCCGGTCGCCGGGCCGCCAGCCGGTCACCCGGGAGCCCGCCGCCTCGACGACGCCGGCGAGTTCGTGCCCGGGCACGTGCGGGAGCGCGATGTCGGGGTCGTGCCCCATCCAGCCGTGCCAGTCGCTGCGGCACAGCCCCGTCGCCTCGACCCGTACCACGACCCCGTGCTCCGAAGGCTGCGGATCCGGCACCTCGCGCACCTCGGCCGGCTCCCCGTACCGCTCGAACACCACCGCACGCATACGACCGCACCCTCCGCCCGCGTCCCGCGCGCCCCGGCGGTCCCGGGGAGCGCCTCCTTGGCGGAACGCTAGCCGAGGAGAGGGAAACGCCGACCGGGGAGACGGCCGCGAACCGTCCGCCGGCGTTGCGCCGGACGGGCGCACCGGCCGTCGCCACCGTGCCGCCTGCCCGCCCGGCGGCGGATCCCGGTCCGATCATGTCCCCCAAGGGCGTCCGATCGACCCGCCGAAGCGAAGATCCCCCTTGGAACCGATACCCCCTAGGGGTATATTCTGAGGCACGCAAGCCCCACACGTCTCCCCAAGGAGTAACGACATGACCACGCAGACCGACACCTCCGGCTCCGTGACGACCGTCTACCAGGTGAGCGGGATGAGCTGCGGACACTGCGAGGGTTCCGTCTCCGGCGAGATCTCCGGCATCGCCGGCGTCAGCTCGGTCACGGCCGTCGCGTCCACCGGCCAGGTCACGGTGGTCTCCGCCGCACCCCTCGACGACGAGGCCGTGCGCGCCGCCGTCGACGAGGCGGGCTTCGAGCTCGTCGGCAAGGCCTGATCCACCCCTCCCCGCTCTCCGCACCGGGGCGTACCGACCGGCTGATACCGGCTCCGTACGCCCCGGCCCCTCCTCTGGAGTCCGGACATGACCAGCACCGCAGCACCAGCCCCGATAGACCCGGCCACGCACGCCGAGATCGAATTGACGATCGGCGGCATGACCTGCGCCTCGTGCGCGGCCCGCGTGGAGAAGAAGCTCAACCGCCTGGACGGCGTCACCGCCACGGTGAACTACGCGACGGAGAAGGCGAAGATCGCGTACGCCGGCGGCGTCGAGGTCGCCGACCTGATCGCCACCGTGGTGAAGACCGGCTACACGGCCGAAGAACCCCCGCCGCCACAGCCCGAGGAAGCGGAACCCGGACCGCACGGCTCCGGGGCGCCCGAAGAGGACCCCGAGACGGCGGCGCTGCGCAGGCGCCTGACCGTCTCCGCCCTGCTCGCCCTGCCCGTGGTCCTGCTGTCGATGGTTCCGGCCCTGCAGTTCGACAACTGGCAGTGGCTCTCGCTCACCCTCGCCGCTCCCGTCGTGGTCTGGGGCGGACTGCCCTTCCACCGGGCGGCGTTCACCAACGCCCGGCACGGCGCGGCCACCATGGACACGCTGGTCTCGCTCGGCACGCTGGCCGCCTTCGGCTGGTCGCTGTGGGCGCTGTTCTGGGGAGACGCCGGGATGCCGGGCATGCGCCACGGCTTCGACCTCACCGTCTCCCGGACGAACGGGGCGGGGACCATCTATCTGGAAGTGGCCGCGGGAGTCGTCGCGTTCCTCCTGCTCGGCCGCTATCTGGAGGCCCGTTCCAAGCGGCGTGCGGGTGCGGCCCTGAAGGCGCTGCTGGAACTGGGTGCCAAGGACGTCGCGGTGCTGCGGGACGGCCGGGAGGTACGCGTCCCGGTGGCGCGGCTGGCCGTCGGCGACCGGTTCGTCGTACGGCCCGGGGAGAAGATCGCCACGGACGGGACCGTCGTGGAGGGCGCCTCCGCGGTCGACGTGTCGATGCTGACCGGGGAGTCGGTGCCGGTCGACGTGACCGTCGGGGACGCCGTGACCGGCGCGACCGTGAACGCCGGGGGCCGGCTGGTGGTGGCGGCGACCCGGGTGGGCGCCGACACCCAGCTCGCGCGGATGGCGCGCCTCGTCGAGGACGCGCAGAACGGCAAGGCCGAGGTGCAGCGCCTCGCCGACCGCCTCTCCGGGATCTTCGTGCCCGTCGTGCTGCTGATCGCGCTCGGCACCTTCGGGGTGTGGCTCGGCGTCACCGGCGACACGGTCGCCGCCTTCACCGCGGCCGTCGCGGTGCTGATCATCGCCTGCCCCTGCGCACTCGGCCTCGCCACCCCGACGGCCCTGATGGTGGGCACGGGCCGCGGCGCCCAGCTCGGCATCCTCATCAAGGGCCCCGAGGTGCTGGAGTCCACGCGCCGCGTCGACACCGTGGTCCTGGACAAGACCGGAACGGTCACCACGGGCCGGATGGCCCTCCAGGAGGTGTACGTCGCCGAGGACGCCGACGAGAAGGAGGTTCTCCGGCTCGCGGGAGCCCTGGAACACGCCTCCGAGCATCCGATCGCCCGGGCCGTCGCGGCGGGCGCCCAGGAGCGCGTCGGCGCCCTCCCGGTGCCGGAGCACTTCGAGAACGTGCCCGGACTCGGGGTGCGCGGACGGATCGAGGGCCACGAGGTCACGGTGGGCCGGTTCCGGGACGCGCTCCCGGACACGCTGGCCCGCGCGAAGGCCGGGGCCGAGGCGGAGGGACGGACGGCCGTCGTGGTCGCCCGGGGCGGCGTGGCACTCGGTGTCCTCACCGTCGCCGACACGATCAAGGAGACCAGCGCCGAGGCGGTGCGGGAGCTGCGCGCCCTGGGGCTGAGGCCGGTCCTGCTGACCGGGGACAACCGGGCGGTGGCCGAGGCCGTGGCGCGCGCCGTCGGCATCGGCACCGGCGATGTGATCGCCGAGGTGCTGCCGCAGGACAAGGTGGACGTCGTCCGGCGACTGCAGGGCGAGGGGCGGACCGTCGCCATGGTCGGCGACGGCGTCAACGACGCGGCCGCGCTCGCCACCGCGGATCTGGGGCTCGCCATGGGCACCGGTACGGACGCGGCGATCGAGGCGAGCGATCTGACGCTGGTGCGCGGGGACCTGCGGGTGGCCGCGGACGCGATCCGGCTGTCCCGGCGCACCCTCGGCACGATCAAGGGGAACCTGGTGTGGGCCTTCGGCTACAACGTGGCCGCGCTGCCGCTGGCCGCCGCCGGGCTGCTCAACCCCATGATCGCGGGCGCGGCGATGGCCTTCTCGTCGGTCTTCGTGGTCACCAACAGCCTGCGGCTGCGGGCATTCTCATGACGCGGGAACGGGAGCCCCTCTAGAGTCCGACGCACGCCTCACATAAGCTCTTCACAAGGCTCGCGCATCATCCTTACGCTGGGGCCTCGATCGACGTATCAGCCCTCTTGCGTATTTTCAGGACATATGCAAGAGACACAGATCACAGTGACGGGAACGTAACCAACAGAAGGGTTCGTGGGTCTAAGTTGGCGATGTCAGAAGCGTCTTGGGGGGCGTGACTGACATCCGGGGATGTCTTGGGGGACGTTCCCGGGGAACGGCGTTGCCGGGACGCGTACACCGGGGAGCTTTGAGCGGCCCTCCCGCCCGTACGGGTCCCGGCAGACCGCGTCGCCGTAGTACGCCGAGTTTTGCTCGTTTTGCTCGCAGCGATTCAGGCGCTGTCCCGCAGACGCCCGGCCGGATCCCGTGGGGGGAATCCGCACCGGGACATGGGAAGGCGCCCCGTACGCCGGCCCGTGGGGGGACCGTCGACGGGGCGCCTTCCGCTTTTCTGTGGTGCGTTCTTCCGCGGTGCGTTCGCCTCCGGGGCGCCTGAGCACCCCGGAGACGAACACATCGGGTCAAGCCGCAGGGAGCGTACTCAGCGCTCCTCGACCGGAGTGAAGTCGCGCTCCACCACGCCCGTGTAGATCTGGCGCGGGCGGCCGATGCGGGAGCCCGGCTCCGTGATCATCTCGGTCCACTGGGCGATCCATCCCGGCAGCCGGCCGAGGGCGAACAGGACCGTGAACATCTCGGTCGGGAAGCCCATCGCGCGGTAGATCAGACCGGTGTAGAAGTCGACGTTCGGGTAGAGCTTGCGCTCGACGAAGTAGTCGTCGGACAGCGCGTGCTCCTCCAGCTTGAGGGCGATGTCGAGAAGCTCGTCCTCCTTGCCCAGGGCGGAGAGCACGTCGTGCGCGGCGGCCTTGATGATCCGGGCGCGCGGGTCGAAGTTCTTGTAGACCCGGTGGCCGAAGCCCATCAGGCGGACGCCGTCCTCCTTGTTCTTCACCTTGCGGATGAAGGTGTCGACGTCGTTGCCGGAGTCGCGGATGCCCTCGAGCATCTCCAGGACGGACTGGTTGGCGCCGCCGTGCAGCGGGCCCCACAGCGCGTTGATGCCGGCCGAGATCGAGGCGAACATGTTGGCCTGCGACGAACCCACCAGGCGCACGGTCGAGGTCGAGCAGTTCTGCTCGTGGTCCGCGTGCAGGATCAGCAACTTGTCCAGCGCGGAGACGACGACCGGGTCCAGGTCGTACTCCTGCGCCGGCACGGAGAACGTCATACGGAGGAAGTTCTCGACGTAGCCGAGGTCGTTGCGCGGGTAGACGAAGGGGTGGCCGATCGACTTCTTGTAGGCGTACGCGGCGATCGTCGGAAGCTTGGCGAGCAGACGGATCGTGGAGAGGTTGCGCTGCTTCTCGTCGAAGGGGTTGTGGCTGTCCTGGTAGAAGGTGGACAGCGCGGAGACCACCGAGGACAGCATCGCCATCGGGTGCGCGTCGCGCGGGAAGCCCGTGTAGAAGTTCTTGACGTCCTCGTGGAGCAGCGTGTGCCGCGTGATGTCGTTCTTGAAGACGGAGAGCTCGTCGACGGTCGGCAGCTCGCCGTTGATCAGCAGGTAGGCGACCTCCACGAAGGTGGAGCGCTCGGCCAGCTGCTCGATCGGGTAGCCGCGGTACCGCAGAATGCCCTGCTCGCCGTCCAGGTAGGTGATGGCGGATTTATAGGCGGCGGTGTTGCCGTAACCGCTGTCCAGGGTGACCAGACCGGTCTGGGAGCGGAGCTTCCCGATCTCCAGGCCCTTGTCGCCGACGGTGCTGTCGACCACCGGGTAGGTGTACTCGCCGCCGTTGTACCGCAGTACTACAGAGTTGTCGCTCACGTCTTCCCTCACCGACGTAGTGCCTCATCTTCGAGGTGCCCTGACTGTCTCTACCATCCCCCATTTGGCGCAGGAGAGTGCACTCGGGGTCGACCATTGGGCCCATCGGCGGCACTGAGTGCCGTCAACTTGCTCATCCTGCCCGCCTCCGGCCGGTTCCGGAAGTGCTCTGTGAACTTCACGACTCATTTGATCGATCATTTTTTTCGAGGGCGGGCCACGGGAGCGGAGATCAGCCGTCGAGGGGTCCGGGTGACAGGCGGAAATCCAGCGCCGTGCACCGCCGGCCCGCCGACACCGTGCGCACCGCCTGCCCGATCGCCTTGCGCGAACCGACAAGGACGACCAGCTTCTTGGCGCGGGTGACCGCCGTGTAGAGCAGGTTCCGCTGGAGCATCATCCAGGCTCCGGTGGTGACCGGGACCACCACCGCCGGATACTCGCTGCCCTGCGAGCGGTGGATGGTCACCGCGTACGCGTGTGCCAGCTCGTCCAGTTCGTCGAATTCGTAGGGAACCTCCTCGTCCTCGTCCGTCAGCACCGTCAGGCGCTGGTCGACCGGGTCGAGCGAGGTGACCACGCCCACAGTGCCGTTGAAGACACCGTTCTTCCCTTTCTCGTAATTGTTGCGGATCTGAGTGACCTTGTCCCCGACGCGGAAGACACGGCCGCCGAACCGCTTCTCGGGCAGATCGGGGCGGCCCGGGGTGATGACCTGCTGGAGCAGGCCGTTGAGGGTGCCCGCGCCGGCGGGGCCCCGGTGCATCGGGGCGAGCACCTGCACGTCCCGGCGCGGATCGAGGCCGAACCGGGCCGGGATCCGCCGCGCCGCCACGTCCACGGTGAGCCGGCCGGCCTCCTCGGTGTCGTCCTCGACGAACAGGAAGAAGTCCTTCAGGCCGTCGGTGAGCGGGTGCTGCCCGGCGTTGATGCGGTGCGCGTTGGAGACGACACCGGACTGCTGGGCCTGACGGAACACCCGGGTGAGCCGGACCGCGGGCAGGGGGCTTCCTTCGGCGAGGAGGTCCCTCAGCACCTCGCCGGCACCGACGCTCGGCAACTGGTCGACATCGCCGACGAACAGCAGATGGGCGCCCGGCGGCACGGCCTTGACCAGCTTGTTCGCGAGCAGGAGGTCGAGCATGGACGCCTCGTCGACGACGACCAGGTCGGCGTCGAGCGGGCGGTCCCGGTCGTACGCCGCGTCGCCGCCGGGCTTCAGCTCCAGCAGCCGGTGGACCGTGGAGGCCTCGGCGCCGGTCAGCTCGGACAGGCGCTTGGCCGCCCGGCCGGTGGGCGCCGCGAGCAGGACCTTGGCCCGCTTGGCCCGGGCGAGTTCCACGATGGACCGGACGGTGAAGGACTTGCCGCAGCCGGGGCCGCCGGTGAGGACGGCGACCTTCCTGGTCAGCGCCAGCCGTACGGCCTCCTCCTGCTCGGGGGCGAGATCGGCGCCCGTGCGCTCCCTGAGCCAGCCGATCGCCTTGTCCCACGCCACGTCCCGGAAGGCGGGCATCCGGTCCTCGTCGGTCCGCAGGAGGCGCAACAACTGGGCGGAGAGGGAGAGTTCGGCCCGGTGGAAGGGGACCAGATAGACGGCGGTGACGGGTCCGTCCCCGTCGGGTCCGGGCACCTTCTCCCGTACGACACCGGGGTCGCAGCCCGCCTCCGGGGGCGCCGCCAGCTCGGCCAGGCACTCGATGACGAGCCCCGTGTCGACCTGGAGCAGCTTGACCGCGTCCGCGATGAGCCGCTCCTCGGGGAGATAGCAGTGCCCCTGGTCGGCGGACTGCGACAGCGCGTACTGGAGGCCGGCCTTGACGCGCTCGGGACTGTCGTGCGGGATGCCGACGGACTGGGCGATGCGGTCGGCGGTGAGGAAGCCGATGCCCCAGACGTCGGCGGCCAGGCGGTAGGGCTGGTTCTTGACGACGGAGATGGAGGCGTCGCCGTACTTCTTGTAGATCCGCACGGCGATGGACGTGGAGACCTCGACGGTCTGCAGGAAGAGCATGACCTCCTTGATCGCCTTCTGCTCCTCCCAGGCGTCGGCGATCTTCTTGGTCCGCTTCGGCCCGAGGCCGGGGACCTCGATGAGCCGCTTCGGTTCCTCCTCGATGATCCTCAGGGTGTCCAGGCCGAAGTGCTGGGTGACGCGGTCGGCGAAGACGGGGCCGATGCCCTTGACGAGGCCGGAACCGAGATAGCGGCGGATGCCCTGGACGGTGGCCGGCAGGACGGTCGTGTAGTTCTCCACCGTGAACTGCCGTCCGTACTGGGGATGCGATCCCCAGCGGCCCTCCATTCTGAGCGACTCCCCCACCTGGGCGCCGAGGAGCGCGCCGACGACGGTGAGCAGATCGCCGGCGCCGCGGCCGGTGTCGACGCGGGCGACCGTGTATCCGTTCTCCTCGTTGGCGTAGGTGATCCGCTCGAGCACGCCTTCCAGCGTGGCCAGACGCCGCTCATCGCCACCCGTCTGCTCCGCCCGACTCGCCTCCGTGGTCATGATCCGACGCTACCGCCAGGGTGTGACAGACGGAGACGGCCGGCCCGCAACCACCGAATACAGACGGATTCAAGAAGGTTCAGATGCATTCAGGCGGCTCCTGTGAAGTATGGATGGATTTAGGCGGATACAGACGGATACAGACGGATACAGGCGGTGTACGCCCACCCGGATCCCGCCTGAGAGTCGGACCGGCGGGATCATCCGCGCCGGCCACGAGGAGTCACCCGGCCTCGACTGACGGACCGTCAACCGGCCGCAGACGGGCGTGAGTCGGCCACGGGGCCACACTCTGATCCGAGCCCGCCACCCGTGACCGCACCGGGTGCGAGGGCACGCGGGAGCGCGCGGGAACCCGTAGGAACCCGCGGGAATAGCCGCACCCCGCCCCCGGTTCACCTTCCGGCCATCGCCCGTCCACGCGGCCACCCTCGGGTCACAATCCGGTCTCGGGGCCCCCACACCTCTTGATTAATCGCCATGTAATCGATTCCAATCCTCCGAGTCGGCCGTGTAAACGATTCCATCGCATCGCACAACGGCCGCAACAGGCTCAAAAGCCGTACCGGACTCACAAGGAGGTGGTCCCGGCAATGCCGAGCATCAAGGACGTGGCCGCGGCGGCGGGCGTGTCCGTCGCCACGGTGTCCCGCGTCCTGAACGATCACCCGTCGGTCAGCGCCGACGCCCGCACCCGTGTGCTGGCCGCCGTCGAGGCGCTGGGCTACCGCCCGAACGCCGTCGCCCGGTCCCTGCGCACCGACCAGACCCGCACCCTCGGCCTGGTCATCAGCGACGTGCTGAACCCCTACTTCACCCTTCTGGCGCGCTCCGTCGAGGAGGAGGCCCGGGCCCTGGGCTACAGCGTGATCATCGGCAACGCCGACGAGCGGCCCGAGCTCCAGGACCACCATGTGCGGACCCTGCTGGACCGGCGGATCGACGGGCTGCTCGTCTCCCCGACCTGCGGCGGCTCCCCGCTGATGCTGGACGCCGCGAAGGCCGGCACCCCGATGGTCTTCGTGGACCGCTGGATAGCGGGCGTGGACGTCCCCGTCGTACGCGCCGACGGACGCGCCGCCGTACACGACCTGGTGGCCCATCTGCACGCGCTCGGGCACCGGCGGCTCGCGATCATCGCGGGGCCGGCGGCGACCACGACCGGCAGTGAGCGCGTCGAGGCCTTCCGCGAGGCCCTGGGCGCGTACGGGCTCCCCCTCCCGGACGCCTACCGAGGCCAGGGCGACTTCCAGGCCGAGAGCGGGCGCCGCGCCACCGAACGGTTCCTCGATCTGGCCGAGCCGCCCGAGGCCGTGTTCGCCGCCGACAACCTGATGGCGCTCGGCGCGCTGGACGCCATCCGGGCGCGCGGGCTGCGGGTGCCCGACGACATCGCGCTCGCCGCGTTCGACGACATCCCGTGGTTCGTGCACACCGATCCGCCGATCACCGCGATCGCCCAGCCCACACGCGAACTGGGACGCGCCGCCGTGCGGGCGCTGGTCGACCGGATCGAGGGGCGGCCCCCCACGTCCGTCACCCTCCCCGCCCGTCTCGTCGTGCGCCGCTCGTGCGGCGAGCCGGCCGCTGCGCAGACCCCCGCTGCACAGCCCTCCCCCATGCAAAGGAGCATGCCGTGAGCAACCCTGACGAGTTGCTGCGCATCGAAGGCATACGCAAGACCTTCCCCGGCGTGGTCGCGCTCGACGGCGTCGACTTCGACCTGCGCCGCGGCGAGGTGCATGTGCTGCTCGGTGAGAACGGCGCGGGCAAGAGCACCCTCATCAAGATGCTCTCCGGCGCCTACCGCCCGGACGGCGGCCGGATCCTGGTCGACGGCGAGGAAGTGCGCATCCACGGAGCGCAGGACTCCGAACGCCTCGGGATCGCCACCATCTACCAGGAGTTCAACCTCGTTCCCGATCTGACCGTCGCGGAGAACATCTTCCTCGGACGGCAGCCGCGCCGCTTCGGCATGATCGACCGCAAGAGGATGGAGGCGGACGCGGCCGAACTCCTCGAACGCGTCGGCGTCCCGGTGTCGCCCCGGGCCCGTGTGCGGGAACTCGGCATCGCGCGGCTCCAGATGGTCGAGATCGCCAAGGCCCTCAGCCTGAACGCGCGCGTCCTCATCATGGACGAGCCGACGGCCGTCCTCACCTCCGGAGAGGTCGAGAAGCTGTTCGCCATCGTGCGCACACTGCGCGAGAACGGCGTCGGGATCGTCTTCATCACCCACCATCTGGAGGAGATCGCCGCGCTCGGGGACCGGGTCACCGTGATCCGCGACGGCAGGAGCGTGGGGCAGGTGCCCGCCTCCACGCCCGAGGACGAACTCGTGCGCCTCATGGTGGGGCGGTCGATCGAGCAGCAGTACCCGCGCGAACGGCCCGGCACCGGGGCCGTGTTGCTCACCGTCGAGGAGCTCACCCGGGACGGGGTCTTCCACGATGTGTCCTTCGAGGTGCGGGCCGGTGAGGTCGTCGGCATCGCGGGGCTCGTGGGGGCCGGCCGTACGGAGGTCGTCCGGGCCGTGTTCGGCGCCGACCCCTACGACCGGGGAGCCGTGCACGTCGCCGGCGCGCCGGTGCGCCGCTTCGACGTGACCGCCGCGATGGCGGCCGGGATCGGGCTCGTACCCGAGGACCGCAAGGGCCAGGGACTCGTCCTGGACGCGTCCATCGAGGAGAACCTCGGGCTCGTGACCATGCGGGCGGCGACCCACGGCGGAATCGTCGACCGCAAGGGGCAGCACGCCGCCGCGGCCAAGGTCGCCGACCGGCTCCGGGTACGGATGGCCGGACTCGGCCAGCATGTGCGCACGCTCTCCGGCGGCAACCAGCAGAAGGTCGTCATCGGCAAGTGGCTGCTGGCCGACACCAAGGTGCTCATCCTCGACGAGCCGACGCGCGGCATCGACGTCGGCGCCAAGGTCGAGATCTACCAGCTCATCAACGAACTCACGGCCGCGGGCGCCGCCGTCCTGATGATCTCCAGCGATCTGCCCGAGGTGCTCGGCATGAGCGACCGGGTCCTGGTGATGGCTCAGGGCCGGATCGCGGGCGAACTCTCCGCCGACGAGGCGACCCAGGACTCCGTCATGGCGCTCGCCGTCTCCACACCCACCACGTCCGTGAACGAAAGGGAGGCCACCCGTGGCCACTGACACGCTCAAGAGGCAGGCGAGCGCCGGTGGTGCCGGCGGGGTCCGCCGCCTTCTGCTCGACAACGGCGCGCTCACCGCGCTCATCGTCCTCGTCATCGTGATGTCGGCGCTGTCCGGCGACTTCCTGACGGCCGACAACTTCCTCAACATCGGCGTCCAGGCGGCCGTCACCGCCATCCTCGCGTTCGGCGTCACCTTCGTGATCGTCTCGGCGGGCATCGACCTGTCGGTCGGTTCGGTCGCCGCCCTGTCGGCCACCGTCCTCGCCTGGAGCGCCACCTCGGCGGGCGTCCCCGTCGCGATAGCCGTCGTCCTCGCGGTCGCGACCGGCCTCGCCGCCGGTCTCGTCAACGGCGTCCTGATCTCCTACGGGAAGCTCCCTCCGTTCATCGCGACGCTCGCCATGCTGTCGGTGGGCCGCGGTCTGTCGCTGGTCATCTCGCAGGGCTCCCCGATCGCGTTCCCCGACTCGGTCTCGCACCTCGGTGACACGCTCGGCGGCTGGCTGCCGGTGCCGGTGCTGGTGATGGTCGTCATGGGCCTGATCACCGCGTTCGTCCTCGGCCGTACGTACATCGGCCGCTCCATGTACGCGATCGGCGGCAACGAGGAAGCGGCCCGTCTGTCGGGTCTGCGGGTGAAGAAGCAGAAGATCGCGATCTACGCGCTGTCGGGTGTGTTCGCCGCCGCCGCGGGCATCGTGCTCGCCGCGCGCCTGTCCTCCGCGCAGCCGCAGGCCGCGAGCGGCTACGAACTGGACGCGATCGCCGCGGTCGTCATCGGCGGCGCCTCCCTCGCCGGCGGCACCGGCAAGGCGTCCGGCACGCTGATCGGCGCGCTGATCCTGGCGGTGCTGCGCAACGGCCTCAACCTCCTGTCGGTGTCCGCCTTCTGGCAGCAGGTCGTCATCGGTGTCGTGATCGCCCTGGCGGTGCTCCTGGACACCGCGCGGCGCAAGGCCGGGGCCGCCCCGGTGGCCGCCGGCACCCCGGGCGGCACCGGCCGGGGCAAGGGCAGGCAGGCGCTGACGTACGGGCTCGCGGCCGTGGTCGCGGTGGCCGTGGTGGCCTCCCTGTCGTTCCTGCACGGCGGCTCGTCCTCCACGACCCCGAAGGTGGGCCTGTCGTTGTCCACCCTCAACAACCCCTTCTTCGTGCAGATCAAGCAGGGCGCGCAGGCGGAGGCGAAGAAGCGGGGCGTCGACCTGACCGTCACGGACGCGCAGAACGACGCCTCGCAGCAGGCCAACCAGGTGCAGAACTTCACCAGTTCGGGTCTGGGGGCGATCATCGTCAACCCGGTCGACTCGGACGCCGCGGGCCCGTCGGTGCGTGCCGCGGACAAGGCGGGCATCCCCGTCGTGGGCGTCGACCGCGGCGTCAACAAGGCGAAGACGGCCGCGCTGGTCGCCTCCGACAACGTCGAGGGCGGCAAGCTGGGCGCCAAGGCGCTGGCCGAGAAGCTGGGCGGCAAGGGCAAGATCGTGATCCTGCAGGGTCTGGCCGGTACGTCCGCGAGCCGTGAGCGCGGGGCGGGCTTCGCGGAGGGCCTGAAGGCCTACCCCGGTATCCAGGTCGTCGCCGAGCAGCCCGCCGACTTCGACCGCACCAAGGGTCTCGACGTGATGACGAACCTGCTCCAGGCCCACCCCGACGTCCAGGGCGTCTTCGCCGAGAACGACGAGATGGCGCTCGGCGCGATCAAGGCACTCGGTGCCAAGGCCGGTACGTCCGTCCAGGTCGTCGGCTTCGACGGCGAACCCGACGGCCTGGCCGCGGTCAAGGCGGGCACGCTGTACGCGTCGGTGGCCCAGCAGCCCTCGCAACTGGGCCGGATCGCGGTGGACAACGCGCTGCGGGCCGCTCAGGGCAAGAAGGTCGAGGAATCGGTCATGGTTCCGGTGAAGGTGGTCACGAAGGAGAACGTGGCCGGATTCACCGGCTGACCCCCGCCCCCGCCGGTGTCAGGGCGGCAGGCCGCGCGCCACGCGCGGTCCGCCGCCCCGGCACCGGCTCTCACCGCGTAGTGGATCCACGAGCATCCGTTGGGAGACAGTTCATGCACGACTACGACCTCCTGGTCGTCGGTTCGGCCAACGCCGACCTGGTGATCGGGGTGGAGCGGCGGCCGGCGGCCGGGGAGACCGTGCTCGGCTCGGACCTGGTCGTCCACCCGGGCGGCAAGGGCGCGAACCAGGCGGTCGCCGCCGCCCGTCTCGGCGCCCGTACGGCGCTGCTGGCCCGGGTCGGCGACGACGCGTACGGCCGGCTGCTGCTTCAGTCGCAGCGCGCGGCCGGCGTCGACACCGCGGGGGTCCTGGTCGGCGGGGCGCCCACCGGCGTCGCGCTCATCACGGTGGACCCGTCCGGGGACAACAGCATCGTGGTCTCTCCGGGAGCCAACGGCAGACTCGCGCCCGAGGACGTGCAGGCCGCCGGGAAGCTGCTGTCCGCCTCCCGTGTGGTCTCGGCCCAGTTGGAGATCCCGCTGGAGACGGTCGTGGAGGTCGTACGGAACCTGCCGTCCGGCACCCGGTTCGTACTGAACCCGTCACCGCCCCGGCCGCTGCCCGCCGAGGTGCTCGCGGCCTGCGACCCGCTGATCGTGAACGAGCACGAGGCACGGGTCATCGCGGGCGCCGACCCGGACGGCTCACCCGAGGACCGGGCCGCCGCGCTGCTGGCGCTGGGCCCGCGGTCGGTGGTGGTGACCCTCGGTGCGCAGGGCGCGCTGGTGGCGACCGCCGAGTCCATGACCCGGGTCCCCTCGGTGAAGGTTCGGACGGTGGACACCACCGGCGCGGGCGACGCGTTCACGGCGGCGCTGGCCTGGCGGCTGGGCACCGGCTCGTCGCTGCCGGACGCGGCGGCGTACGCGGCGCGGGTGGGCGCGGCGGCGGTGACCCGCCCCGGCGCTCAGGAGTCGTACCCCACCGCCGAGGAGGTCGACGCGCTGTGAAGAAGGCCGGAATCCTGAACCGTCACCTCTCCGGGGCGCTGGCCGCGCTGGGGCACGGGGACGGGGTCCTGGTGTGCGACGTGGGCATGCCGATACCGGACGGCCCGCGGGTGGTCGACCTGGCGTTCCGGGCCGGGATCCCGTCCTTCGCGGAGGTCCTGGACGGCCTGCTGGACGAGCTGGTGGTGGAGGGCGCGACGGCGGCGCAGGAGGTCAGGAGCGCCAACCCGGAGGCGTCGGCGCTTCTGGACGCGCGCTTCCCGGAGCTGGCGCTGGTCCCGCACGAGGAACTGAAGCGGATGACCCGCGCGGCCCGTCTGGTCGTCCGCACGGGCGAGGCCCGGCCGTACGCGAATGTGCTGCTGCGCTGCGGGGTCTTCTTCTGACCCCGGCCTGCCCGCTTCCACCGCACCAGCCGAAAACTTCGAGGGGCCCGGTCCGCAGACCGGGCCCCTCGGCTTCCCCCACCGCGTCAGAACCCCCGCGATCCCCCCGGATCCCCCTCCAGAAGTCCCGACGCCCAGTACGACACGCCGGGTGCGGGGAGGGTTGCACGGCCGGAGAGGAAATTTTTTTCGCGTCCTGAATATCCGGAAAAATGGGACATAGGACTGGCATGCGGATGGAAGAGGGTCAATCATGGACGAAAGGGCAAGAAGGTGAATGATCACGAACGACCATGAGCGCAAGAAGGCACGTCCCGCGTCGCGGGAGCCGTCCGCTCCGGAGCGGGAGAGGCCCGGCCGCGAGCGGGAGGCGTCCGCCGAGGAGCAGGAGACCTCCCCTCCCGGGCGCGTGCCCGCCCCCCAGGCCATGCGGAACGCGGCACAGCAGTTGTCCGAGCTGCTGGGGCGCGCCCCCCAGTCCGTCACCGCGCTGAAGCCGACGGCCGACGGCTGGGAGGCTCTGGTGGAGGTCGTCGAGCTGGAGCGCATCCCGGACACAAGCAGTGTGATGGCCAGCTACAAGGTCGTTCTGGATCCCGCGGGTCAGCTGATGGCGTACGAACGTGCGCACCGCTACACCCGCGCACAGGTCGACAGAGAGGGCCGCTAGGGCAAGGCGGCTCCCCCCTCCCGTGTGAGGCCTACGAGGGGAAGAAATCGTGACTGTGGTGCCAGGAGGCGGTGGCGCCGTCGCCGCGGGCGGCGGCGGAGGCTCCGGAACCCTGTACGACGTGCTGGAACTCGTTCTCGACCGCGGTCTGGTCATCGACGTGTTCGCACGGGTGTCCCTGGTGGGCATCGAGATCCTGAAGGTCGACGCCCGCGTGGTCGTGGCCAGCGTCGACACCTATCTGCGCTTCGCGGACGCCTGCAACCGACTGGATCTGGAGTCGGGCCGCAAGGCACCCGCGCAACTGACCGACCTCGTCGAGAGCGTCACCGAGGGCGGCGCCCGCGGCAAGAGCAAGGGGGCGCTGACCGGCGCGGTCGAGGCGTTCACGGAATCGCTGCAGGGCCGCGGTGACGACAAGCGCGCGAAGGAGCGCGAGCACATCGAACGCGGCTCGGGCCGCCGCTCCGCCAGGGACCGGGAGGAGTGAGCGCACCGATGGCACTGTATGTGTACGCGATCACCAACGACGCGCATCCCCTGGACCTGGACGGCATCAAGGGCGTGGGCGCATCGCCGGCCGAGCTGCACACGGTACGGGGCGACTCCCTGTGCGCCGTCGTCAGCGAGGCCCCGGAAGACCTGTCGGTCGCACGCCGGGACCTGGAGGCGCACCACGAGGCCCAGGAACGGCTGTGGGCCGACGGGACCGTCCTCCCGCTGAGCTTCGGATTCGTCGCACCGGACGAGGACACGGTGCGCGCCGTGCTGGAGGAGCGGGCCGCGGAGTTCTCCCAGCGCCTCGACGAACTGACCGGACGGGCCGAGTTCAATGTCAAGGGCCTCCAGGAGGAGGACGCGGTGCTGCGCACCGTCCTGGCGGAGTCCGCCGAGGCCCGCGCGCTGAACGAGGCGACCCGGGAGGGCGGCGGCACGCAGGCGGACCGGCTGGCGCTCGGCCAGCTGATGGCCCAGGAGGTGCAGCGGCATCAGGAGGCGCTGGCCGCCGAGGTGCTCGCCGCGCTGCGGCCGCTCGCCCTGGCGGAGAGCGTCGCCCAGCCGTCCCGGCTGTACTTCGTGAACGCGTCCTTCCTGGTGGAGGACGAGCGCGACGAGGAGTTCACCCGGGCCGGCGGGGAACTGGCCGAACGCCTGGGCGAGGGCGTCGAGGTGCGGGTGCGGGGGCCGCTGCCGCCGTACAGCTTCACCTGACCGTTTCGACGGGCCAGGTCCGAACAGCACGAGGAGGCGGAGTGGGACTGGTCACCGGGATTCTGACGCTGCCGTTCGCCCCCGTGCGGGGCATCGGCTGGGTGCTGGACAAGGTCGTGCGGACCGCCGAGGACGAGTTCTACGACCCCGCCCCCGTGCAGGAGGGACTCGTGCAGTTGGAGCGGGCGAGGAACGCGGGCCGGATCGACGAGGAGGAGTTCGCGCGGCGTGAGGAGGAACTGCTGCACCGGTTGGAGGAGATCAGGGCCTACCAGCTGCGGAGCGGCGGGCAGGGCGGGCTGTGAGGTCGGTCGTGACCCACGGCGCGTGGTGTCCCGGCCGTGGGCACACGGGCCGTGACGCCTGGGCAAGGAGAGAAGACGAATCATGATCAATCCCAAGATCGCGGCTGCCGTTCTCTGCGGTTACCTGTTGGGCCGGACCAGGAAGGCCAAGCTCGCTCTGAGTCTCGGCGCGATGCTGGCCGGGTCCCGGGTGAAGCCCGACCAGCTCGGCAAGCTGCTCCAGGACTCCCCGCTGCTCGGGAACGTCAGCGAGCAGGCCCGCACCGAGCTGGCGGAAGCGGGCAAGGCCGCGGCGACCACCCTCCTGTCGGCGAAGGCGGAGAGTCTGGCCGACGCGCTGCACGAACGCACCACCGGGCTGAAGGAGCGGGCGTACGGCGAGGCCGAGGACCGCGACGAGGACGAGGAGGACGAGGGCCAGCGCGGAGAAGACCGGGGCGAGGCGCGTCGCACCGGAACCCGCACGAGCCAGGCGAGCCGGAGCGCGGCACGCCAGAAGAGGACGCAGGCGCGCGCACCGGGCCAGGGAGGCGAGGCGCGCGGGAAGAAGACGCCGGCCAAGAAGGCGTCGTCCGCTCAGAGCCGCGTGAAGAGCGGCTCCGCACGATCGAGGAGGCCGGACGATGGCTGAGGGCACCCTCGCCAAGGTCCGTGAGCAGGCGAAGCAGAACCCCGCCACGGACCGGCTGATACAGGAGCTGGAGGAGTATCTGCAGACCCGGCTCGAGGTGACGATCGGGAACATGGGCGAGCGGCTGGGCGAGGGGGCGCGCCGGCTGGCCGAGACACGCATCGATCCCGGCATGCTGACCGGCCTCGTCCTCAAGGGCGGCAAAAAACTCCTCGGGGGCGGGCTGCTCGGCGGCGCAGGAGCGGACGGAGCCGGCGGGATGCTGTCCCACGCCAAGGACATGCTGCTGGACAAGGCCAGAGAGGCGGTGGGCGGCGGGCGCAAGAACAAGCCCGACGGCCGCGGCAGGGCGCTCACCATCATCGAGGACGTCGACGTGGGCGTGCCCGTGCGCGAGGCCTACAACCAGTGGACGCAGTTCACGGACTTCAACCGGTTCGCCAAGGGCGTCCAGGAGGTCCGGCAGGACGACGAGATCTCGAGCCACTGGCAGGCGAAGATCGCCAAGTCGCGCCGGCACTGGCGGGGCACCGTCACCGAGGAGGTGCCCGACCAGCGGATCGCCTGGACCACCGAGGGGCCCAAGGGCACCCACAAGGGCGTCGTCACCTTCCACCCGCTCGGGGACAACCTCACCAAGGTGCTGCTGGTCCTGCAGTACCACCCCCAGGGCCTCTTCGAGAAGACCGGCGGCCTGTGGCGCGCCCAGGGCCGCCGGGTGCGGCTCGATCTGAAGCTCTACAGCGCGTTCATCACGAGCCGGGGAGAGGCCAGCGGCGCCTGGCGCGGCGAGATCCGCGACGGGGAAGTGGTCCGTACGCACGAGGAGGCCGAGGAGGCCGAGGAACGCGAGGCGGCCCTCGACGAGGAAGAAGAAGAGGGCTACCCCGAGGACGAGGAAGAAGAGGGCTACCCCGAGGACGAGGAAGAAGAGGAAGAAGAGGGCGAGGAGCCCGAGGAGCGCTACGAGGAAGAGGAAGAAGAGGGAGAGGGAGAGGGAGACGAGGACGACTACGCCTCCGACGAATCCGCCGAAGGCGAGCGGGAGGAGGACGAGGACGAGGACGAGGACCGCTACGACGAGACGGAGGAGGAAGGCCCCTCAGGGCGCCGGCGTCGCGGTTAGGTCCGGGCGCTGAGGTGCGTGAGCCCGCCGGTTCCCGCGTCGCCGACGCGGGGGCCTTGAGCGAAACGAGGTCGAGTGTGCCGTGACCGAGTCCGAGCCAGTCCCCACGCCGTCCCGGGCCCTGTACCCGTACGGTCAGGGGTCCAGCACGAACCTGGCCGACATCCTTGAACGCGTGCTCGACAAGGGCATCGTCATCGTCGGTGACATCAAGATCAACCTGCTTGACATCGAGTTGCTCACCATCAAACTCCGGCTCCTGGTGGCCTCCGTCGACAAGGCCAGGGAGATCGGCATCGACTGGTGGGAGCACGACCCCGCCCTGTCCTCCCGCGCCTCCCGCACCGACGGCCGGCGCGGCCTGGAGGAGCAGAACGAGCGGCTGCGCGCCGAGGTGGAGACGCTGCGCCGGCAGATCGCCGAGTCCCCGGCGCAGTTGCCCGGGAACGCCACGGAGGGCCGCCGTCCCTCGCGCGAAGCCCCGGACAGCGAGCGGGAGCCGCCCGCGGAACCCCGGCGCAAGCGGCGGAGGACCGAGGACGACGACCGAGCCTTCGAGGGCACCCGCAGCGCCCGTCCGGCCGGGGGCACCCGCAGGGCGCGGAGGGACGAGGACCGGAGCTGAGACCGGTGGACGAGCAACTGTGCTACGCATACGCCGTGGTGGGGTCGTCCGCGCCGTTGGAACTCACCGGTGTCCGGGGCGTGGCCAACGCACCCGTCACCCTGGTCCGCTCGGGCCCGGTGGCCGCCGCGGTCAGCGCGGTGCCCCGGGAAGGGTTCTCGGAACCGGCTCTGAAGGCGGGCCTGGAGGACCTTCAGTGGCTGGAGGCGACGGCTCGCGCACACCACTGCGTCATCGAGGCCCTCGCCGAGCGCACCACGGTCCTTCCGCTGCGGCTGGCCACCGTGTACCTCGACGAGAACCGGGTCCGGCAGATGCTCGGCGAACGGGAGGCACCCCTCGCGGCACTGCTGGACCGGCTCGCCGGCCATGTGGAGTGGGGGGTGAAGGTGTACGCCGAGGTTCCGCCCCCGTCCGCCCCGCCCCCCTCCGCGCCGGCCGACCCGCCCTCCACCGCGCAGGCCGGCGCCGACCCCGGCACCGCGGCCGGCGCGGACGCCGGACGCGCGTATCTGCGGCGCCGCCGGTACCAGCGGCAGGTGCGCGAGGACGCATGGCGGACGGCCGAGGAGGCCGTACGGCGCACGGAGCGGCAGGCCCGCGGTCTGGCCGTGGAACGGACCCGCCACCGGCCGCAGCAGGGCGGTCTGGCCCGGGTGCCGGGTGAGAACGTCGCCAACGACGCCTATCTGGTGCCCCGTCGGCTCTCCGAGGAGTTCCGCACCCGGATGCAGCACGCGGCGGACGACCTGCCCGGGGTGCGCGTGGACGTGACCGGGCCCTGGGCGCCGTACTCCTTCACCGCGCCCCTGGCCCCCGACGCGCAGGAAGGGGCCGGGCAGCGGTGAGCGAGTACGACGCCCCGAACACCTGCGACGTCCGGTACGGCAGCTCGTACGACGACCGGTACGCCCCGTACGACGACCGCCCGGTCAGTCAGCCGCAGGTCGCGCTGATCGACCTGCTGGACCGGCTGCTGAGCGGTGGCGTGGTGCTCACCGGCGATCTCGTGCTGTCCATCGCCGACATCGACCTGGTGCGGATCTCGCTGCGTGCCGTACTGGTCGCCGTCCGCGCGGAGTTGGACGAGCGGTGGGCGGGCTTCCTCCCCTCGGGGCAGGGGCGCACGGGAGGGGGCGGGCCCGGTGACGAACCCGTCTGACGGCCCGCGCGCCGACCGTCTGCGGGAGGTGGCCGAGGCCGCCACCCGGGCGTTCTCCGTGCTGCCGGCCAGGCCGGACGAGATGGCCCCGCCGCCGTCCGGCCGCGGCCGGGCCGCCGCGCGCCGCCTGCACAGCGACCCGGACACGGTGGAGCGTGACCTCGTCAAGCTGGTCCTGACCCTGGTCGAGCTGCTGCGCCAGTTGATGGAGCGGCAGGCCCTGCGCCGCGTCGACGAGGGCGGTCTGACGGAGGAGCAGGAGGAGCGGCTCGGGCTGACCCTGATGCTGCTGCACGACCGGATGGCCGAACTGTGCGACGAGTACGGCCTCACCCTCGCCGACCTCAATCTGGACCTGGGGCCGCTGGGGACGCTGCTCCCGCCGTGAGGCATGACGCGGGGCGAACGGTTCGGACGACCCGCGACCGAACACCCCGGGGCGGGGGTGCGGCGCGCCACGCCACACCGGCCGCGGGGCGAGGACGGGCGCTCCTCGCGGGTGGGGTAGTTTCCGTGACCATGAAGCTGGCGTTCTCCACTCTCGGTGTCCCCGGTCTGCCCATAGCGGACGTCATCCGGCTCGCGACGGCCCACGGCTATCACGGTGTCGAACTGCGTTCGCACGCCGAGGAACCCGTGCATCCGGGCCTCGGACCCGCCGAGCGGGCCTCGGTGGCCGCCGAGTTCGCGGCCGCGGGCGTCGAGATCCTGGGCCTGGCCGGGCACACGCGGGTCGCCGCGCCCGGCGACGACGAAACCGTGCTCGCCGAGATCCGCGCGCTCCTGGAGCTCGCGCGCGACCTGGGCGCCCCCTTCGTGCGCGTCTTCCCCGGCGGCGGCACCGAGCAGCACCCCGAGGAGGCCGACGCCACCGCCGCCCGGCGCCTGGGCACCGCCGCCGAATACGCCGCCGACCTCGACGTACGGATCCTGCTGGAGACACACGACTCCCACCCCACCGGCGCGGACGTCCTGCGCATCCTCGGCGCGGTCGGCCATCGCCATGTGGGCGCGCTGTGGGACGTGATGCACACCTGGCTGAACGGCGAGCAGCCGCAGGAGACCTACGCGGCCCTGTGCACCTACCTCGGGTACGTCCAGGTCAAGGACATCACCTCCGCCGACGACCGGACCCCGCTGCCGCTGGGCGCCGGCGTCCTGCCGCTCACCGAGTGCGTGGAGGTCCTCTCCCGCCACGGCTGGGACGGCTGGCTGTGCTGGGAGTACGAGAAGCGGTGGCACGAGACGGCGGCACCGCTGCCGGGGCTGCTCGACGCCGGACGGAGCCATCTGGCGCGACTGCTCAGCGAGTCGGCGTAGCGCGGTCCGGCTGGCGGAGGAAGCGGCGGCGGGCCCGGTGGCCGCACGGCGTGTCGTGATGGCCCGGTGCGTCGATACGCGCCAGAGCGCTGCGGTGCGCGGTACCGCGCCGCGCGATGACGGGCACCACGCCCCGGGCACGGACCTGTCACGGCGCATTCCCCACGCATCCGGCCACGCTCCACTCGCCGCCCGGACACGACGCGCACCGTCAATCCGCCGCATTGAGCCAGCCGTTGATATTCGGTGGCCGGAGGCGCTGACACTCGATTAGCCTCCGCGCCGTGATGCGACACACCCGCCCCGCCCCCGCGTCCGCCTCGTGAGCCTCGGTGTCCGACGGCCGTTCCTCGACATCGAGCCACTGCGGACGTCCCCGGCCTTCCGGCGGCTGCTGATCGGGCGGACGGTGTCCCTGCTCGGCGGCTTCATGGCCATGGTCACCGTCATGTACCAGGTCTGGGACATGACACACAGCACGGCCTGGAGCGGGGCGGTCGGTCTGGCGCAGGCACTGCCGATGGTGCTGTTCGGGCTCTTCGCCGGTGCGCTGGCCGACCGGGGCGACCGGCGGCGCATCTTCCTCTTCGCCACCGTCGGCCAGGGGTTCTGCTCCCTGCTGCTCGCGGTGCAGGGCTTCCTCGGGCGCGTACCGGTGGCCGGGGTGCTCGCACTGCTGGCGGTGCACTCCTGTTTCGGCGCGGTCGCCGGACCGGCGACAGGGGTGTTCGTACCCCGGCTCCTGCCCAGGGAACAGGTGCCGGCCGGCCTCGCCCTCAACCAGGTCTCCTTCCAGAGCATGATGCTGCTCGGTCCCGCGCTCGGCGGTCTGGTTCTCGGCTGGGCCGGGATCGGCGTCTGCTATCTGCTGGACGCGCTGAGCTTCGCCGTCGCCTTCTACGGCGCCTACGGACTGCCCCCGCTGCCGCCCGAGGGCGAGCAGTCCCGGACCGGGCTGGGCGGCGTGGCGGACGGGCTGCGCTTCCTGGCCGGGCACCGGGTGGTGCGCGGCGCGCTGATCACCGACCTGGCCGCCACCGTGCTGTCGATGCCGATGAGCCTGTTCCCGCTCGTCAACGCCGAGCGCTTCGGCGGCGATCCGCGCACACTCGGGCTGTTCCAGTCCGCCGTGGCCGTCGGCGGCATCACCGCCTCCACCCTGTCCGGACCGGTCACCCGCCTTCAGCGCCCGGGGCTGGTGATGCTGTGCGGCGCGGGCACCTGGGGCGGTGCGCTCGCCCTGTTCGGGCTGCTCACCAACCCCTGGGCGGGGCTCGGGCTGCTGTTCGTGGCCGGGGCCGCCGACACCACCTCGGTGCTCTCGCGCAGCACGATCGTGCAGACGCACACCCCGGACGCCCTCCTCGGCCGGGTCACGGCCGCGGAGCAGATCGTCGGGCAGGCGGGGCCCAACCTCGGCAATCTCCGCGGGGGCCTGGTCGCCGGCTGGACCTCCGGCGGCACGGCACTGGTCAGCGGGGGGCTGCTGTGTCTGCTCGCGGTGACGTTCGTGGGCACGAGCACACCGGAACTGCGCGGCGGGGCCGCACCGGAGCCCCCCGGCGGTACAACCGTCGAACCTACGCCGGACGTGCCGTGAGCCGTGCGGGGGCGTCCAGGCCGTGGCTTCGGAACGGAGATCTCGGCCCGGTGCCCGAACACGAAGTGGGCGTAACCATTTGCGGCGATGCAGGCCGCGTCTGGCGGCCCGCACGTCATCATGGTGGTCATGATGCCTGAGCCCCGCAGCGCGCCGGTGCCCGCCCCGGCGGCGGACGTAAACGAAGGCTCAGCCGAGGACGGTGAGGGCCCCGCCACGGTACCGGAGCCCTCGCCGTCAGTGCTGGAGCTGTACAAACTGGCTGTGGAGATGGCCGACCGGGTCTCCGCGCGACGAGGCCTCGCGAACGCATTCTTCCTGTCCGTGCAGACGGCCTTCGTCGGTGCGATCGGCGTCTCCTTGGCGGATCCCGAGCGGGAACCATTGTGGATCGCGCCGATCATCGCCCTGGCGGGAGTCACGATCTCGACGACCTGGTGGCTGCAACTGCGCAGCTATCGGGACCTCAACAGGGCAAAGTTCGAGGTCATCAACGAGATGGAGACCCGGCTCCCGGTCAAAGTCTTCACTAACGAGTGGCGACTCCTCGGCCGGGCGCCCGTTGCTTCTTCACGGGCCCGGTACATCGAACTGGGTTTCAGCGAACGGATGATCCCATGGGTCTTCATTCTGTTGCATGGGCTGCTGTGCCTGGGCAGGCTGCTCGCATGACCTACCTGCGTGATGACGCCCAGCTCATCAGATCCCATCTACCCTCGCACGCCCGCCCGCCTGAGGACGCGGACGCCCTGTTCCTCATATACGCCGTCCTCATGCGGGCAAAGGGCGTGCATGTCACGGACGTTGACGTGCACGACGCCTGGGCGGCCTGGATGGAGACCAGGAATCCACAGCATCCGGCCCTGGTTCCATTTGAGTTGCTGGACAAGCCCACGCAGAGTCAGGACCTGCCGTACGTCCAGGCCATCCAATCTGCGGCGCGGGACCGCGGCGCACACCGGGCGCCGTGACCCGGCCGGCTGGCGCGGCCACGCGGCTTCGGGCACACATCCGTTCAGGATGGTTGGACTCGGGACTGGGCTCCCTCTCTGATGTGCGTCATGACCGGGCGCAGGCGTTCCGCGAAGTACTTCTTGGCTCTTCGCGGATTGCCGCCCCTGACGGCTGACCCGTCGAAGTAGGCCAGACGGGGCTCCCAGCCCTCGGCGAAATAGATCATCGCCTTGAAGTAGAATTCCCGGCCTGCTTTCGGGTTCATCGGGTGGGGCAGCTCCGGCAGGACGGGTGGCTGCCAGAAGTTGCCGTATTTCCCCTTGAGCTCAAATAGCACGCCCTCGGCCTCGGCGACGGCCGAGGTCTTGAAACGCTGGTAGTCAACTGGATCGGTCACCAGGACGACAAGCCGGAAGGGATCGCTGCGGCGCAAAATCTCGACGTATTCCCATACCGTGCCGGGACCAGGCCCGGCTCCGAGGATGATGAGGCGGGCGTTGTCGATCAACTCTCCGACGGTGTCCTTCCAGTCGTCGAGCGGGAGATAAGTCCTGCGGGCGCCAGATCCGCCGGGCAACGGCTCACCGGGCCGACCGATCGCGACCAGCCGACCGAACCTGTGGAACATCCGGCCGAGCCGTTCCTCATAGGTACGACCCGATCGCAGGACCGTCCGGATGGGACTTCCGTTCTCCTCCCCGGGGGCGATACCGGAGGAGGACAGGTCCTGTGTGAAAGGGCGCAGGTAGAGCACATAGGACCCTGGTGCAAGACTTGCCGCGGAGGGGACGAGGCGCGTCGTGTGCACGCGGGCGCGCCTGCCCATGAGCAGGCTGACAGTGAAGGCCACAGAACCCGCGAGCATGACGCCGAGGTAGATGAGTATCTCGACGTACCAGGGAGGTCCGTGGTAGTACGGCGCATTCGTGGTGGCGCCGATCGTCCGGAGCCGCTGTACGCCGACGACGACGGCCAGGCCGCCGGCTATCCGCAGAATCCAGCCCGTGATGCGAAGTGCCCAGCCCAGGGGCTTGCGCTGTTCCGGGAATGGGGCATTTTCCATGCCGCTACCGTCTCCTGTAGTTCACCGCGCTTCGCCGGCCGCCACAGGAACTGGCCGATTTGGCTTCGGTGTCATTTGTCGATCCGAATCCGTACCAGCGCGGGCGCTCACTTCTGGTCCACTGTGCCAGAGAGTGAGATGCCCTGTCAGGAACGGTGCAAAACAGCTTGGCAGGAGGTGCCGGGAAGCCCCGGTCGGTTTCGGACTGCCGGTCTGGCCAAGGCTTCGGCGTAGTTACAGAATGTCCGGTTCGTGATCGTGCGACGACGCTGAACCCTGCCGCGTGCGGGCTTGGGCCAGGCTGCCATTGATGAGTCGCATCGGGACCGGTACAAGTGACGAGTGACAGAACCTCTTGCTCCTCGCCCGGATGGCGGCGTCGCGTCGAAGCCGGGACGGTGGACCCGGCAGTCAGCGGGTGCGACGTTCGCCGCCGTCGCAGCATTCCTCATCACTCGCGACGTCACGTTCGGGTTCTTCAGGCAGACGCTGCCCGACTGGGCGTACACCGCTACGGTCCTCGCGGGACTTGCTGTGTCGGCTGTCGCCTACGGCCTTGCCGTGTTGTGGCTCAGGCGATTGCCCTAGCAGGACGGCTCACGGCAGGCTTCGGCGTTGCTGCACGGGCTTCGGGTTCGTGACAATCCGCCGACTTGGCGGTCATCCGGGAGTTGACAGGCACGCTCGGTGATCACGAACCGGACGCCACGCGACTACGCCGAAGCCCTGCCGGTCTGGCAGCCCCGCGCCGTTGACATAGACCAGGCGGTTGAACAGGGCAGTGCCGCCGGAATTGCCGATCGAGCACTTGGTCCATCGCCGCCAGCAGCTGGACCGCCGCGGCCGCCCGGGTTCGCGATCCGCGGACCACCTTGCCGTCGACCGCGATCACCCGTCGCACCGGCCCTCTCTTCGCCTTCGGCTCGACCGGGGGAAGTGTTCTGGCCTGCAGATACGCGCTGATAGCCGCGTCCAGCGCGTCACCGTCCACACGCCGCAGCAGGCGGCGCACGGTTGCGGCGTGCGGCACCGGCCGCAGACCGGTAAGTGGATCGGCAGCGAAGCCGAGGACGCCCAGCACATGCCTGCTCTGCTCTCTCGGGCCCCTTGCGGCACAACGGACATGACGCCACGTCACTCACGATACCGACAACCGGATCAATCCCCATCATGCAATGCGCCTGCCGTCTCACCCGCCGCCTGGGCCGACTTCCTCACCCTTGCCTCCAGAAGCGAGCGGGCTTCCGGCCACTCCTCCGCCGTGATCGAGTAGATCGCGGAGTCCCGAAGGCGGTCCTCCTCCCCCGGAGTCCAGGAGCGGGACCAGTTGCGCAGGACGCCCTCGAAGCGGGCGCCGACACTTTCGATGGCCGCGCGGGAGCGGGCATTGCGCGCGTCGGTCTTCAGGTCGACGCGCGCAACGCCCCACTCCTCGAACGCGTGGCGGAACAGCAGCAGCTTGGACTCGGCGTTGATGCCCGTGCCCTGGGCGGACCGAGCGAGCCAGGTGAAGCCGATCTCGATGGCGTCGAGTCGGTCGTCCGACAGCCAGCAGCGCGGGTCCCAGTAGGACGTGGTGCCGACCACCCGTCCCGTGGCGACGGCGATCTGGGCGTACGGCGCGAGCCGGCCCGCCGCCGCCCGGGCGAGCTGTGCGTCGATGTAGTCCCCAACCTCGTGGGCCCTGGGCACCCAGGTGTACGCGTAGGAGGCCCGGTCCTCCTCCGCCGCCACCGCCAGGCCGGCCGCGTGCCGGTGCTCCAGCGGCTCCAGCCGGACGAGCGCGCCCTGAAGGACCGGACCCCTCAAAATGAACGTCACCGCTGAAGCGTGGCGGGTCCGCTCGCCGTCGTCGAGTCGATTTCGTACTCCTTCACACGAGCCTCCGTCGGCCGAACCCCCCGCGGCGCCAAGGACGTCAACGCCACCCCGCCCACCAGCAGCGCCGCCGCGCCCCAGCGCAGTGGGGTGATCTGCTCGCCCAGGAACAGGGCCGCGGACGACATGCCGAAGACGGGGACGAGCAGGGAGAACGGGGCGACCGTGGACGCGGGATGGCGGCGCAGCAGCCATCCCCAGGCGCCGAAGCCGAACACGGTGGTGATCCAGGCGACGTAGAGGACGACGCCCGCGCCCTGCCAGTCCAGGGCGCGCAGGGCCGCCAGGTCGCGGGAGGGGCCCTCGGTCAGGAGGGACAGGCCGAGCAGGGGCAGGACCGGCACGGTGCTCACCCACACCATGAAGTTGAGCGCGTCGGGCGGGGACGCCTTGCGGGTCAGGACGTTGGACAGGCCCCAGAAGACCGCCGCCGCGATCACCAGGGCGAACGCGCCGAGCGGACCGGTCGTGCCCTCGTCGACGGCCGCGAGCACCACCCCGCCGAGAGCCACCGCCATCCCCAGCGCCCGGATGCGCGTGGGCCGTTCGCCGAGGACCGCGAAGGCGATCAGCGCCGTGAAGACGGACTGGATCTGGAGCACCAGGGAGGACAGTCCGGCGGGCATGCCCGCGTTCATGCCGAGGAACAGCAGGCCGAACTTGGCCACGCCGAGGACGAGGCCCACGGCCACTATCCATTTCCACGCCACCTTCGGGCGTCCGACGAAGAAGACGGCCGGGACGGCGGCGGCCAGGAAGCGCAGGGCCGAGAACAGCAGGGGCGGGAAGTGGCCGAGGCCGATCTCGATGACGGTGAAGTTCACGCCCCAGACGGCGGCGACGAGGACGGCGAGAGCAAGGTGGGCGGGTCGCATACGGAGAGGATCACGCCGCACGACCGTGAAGCACCAGCGATGATTGCTGCATCATCGGATGAAGCATCGCTAATCCTTGAGAGGGTCCATGCTCGATCTCCAACGGCTGCGCGCCCTGCACGCCGTCTCCGTCCACGGCACGGTCGGCGCCGCGGCAGCCGCGCTCGGGTACACCCCGTCCGCCGTCTCCCAGCAGATCGCCAAGCTGGAGCGGGAGACCCGGACCACACTGCTGGAGCGGGAGGGACGCGGAGTGCGGCTCACCGACGAGGCACGGCAACTCGCCTCCATCGCCCAGGAGTTGATGGCCATCGTGGAGCGTGCCGAGACGGATCTGGAGGAGCGGCGCGGGGTGCCGGCCGGGCGGCTGTCCGTGGCCGCGTTCGCGTCGGCGGCGCGCGGGCTGATGCCGGGGGTCCTCGCGGACCTCGCGCGGCGGCATCCCACCCTGGACGCCCGGCTCACCGAGGTCGACCCGCATCTGTCGGTGGACCTGGTCGCGAAGGGCGCCGTGGACCTCGCCGTCGTGCACGACTGGGACATCGCGCCACTGCCGGCGCCCGCGGGGGTGGAGCAGGCGGTCATCGGGGACGACCTGTGCGATCTGCTCGTCCCCGAGGGGCACCCGCTGGCCGGGCGGGCGGCCGTGCGGCGCGAGGAACTGGTCGGCGAGCGGTGGATCTGCCAGCCGCCGGGCCGGGTCTGCCACGACTGGCTGCTGCGGACCCTGCGGGCGGCGGGGCACGAACCGGAGGTCGTCCACCAGGCCGAGGAGAACCCCACCCTCGTCGCCCTGGTCGCCGCCGGTCTGGGGGTCGCGCTGATCCCCCGTCTGGGCCGCGGTCCGCTGCCGCCCGGGGTCGTCGAGCTCGCCCTCGACCCGATGCCCGTACGACGGCTCTACGCGCTGTGGCGTACGGGTGCGGCCCGGCGTCCGGCGATCGCGCAGACGGTGCGCACGCTCCAGGAGTTCTGGCCCAAGGCGGCGGCGCACGCGCCCCGCTGACCACCCCGTACCGGCTTCCGGGCCTCCGACGGCGCCCGGGAAACGCCCGCGCCGATGGCGGCCCCCTGACGATTACTGTGCAGTGCCTTGACTGGCGGAAACTTCCCGGATATTGGTGGCTCCTCGAAAGTTTCCTTCAGTGTCCTCCTCCGGAAGGAGCACAGGTGCACGACGCCGGCACGGGAAGCACCGCACACCCCTCCAGACGCACGGTCCTCGCCGCCACCGCGGGACTGACCGCGGCCCTCGCCCTCACTCCGGACCCCGCCCGCGCCGCCGGGCTCGACGACGAGCGACTCAAGGCCCTCATCTCCCGTATGACGCTCGAGGAGAAGGTCGGCCAGCTCTTCGTGATGCGGGTCTACGGTCACTCGGCCACCGACCCCGACCAGGCCGACATCGACGCCAACCTGCACGAGATCGGTGTACGGACGGCCGCCGAACTGGTCGCGAAGTACCGCGTCGGCGGCATCATCTACTTCACCTGGGCGCACAACACCCGTACCCCGCACCAGATCGCGGACCTCTCCAACGGCATCCAGCAGGCGTCCCTCGCCCAGCCGCGCGGTCTGCCCGTGCTCATCGCCACGGACCAGGAGCACGGCATAGTCGCCCGCGTGGGCAAGCCCGCCACCCTCTTCCCCGGCGCGATGGCGATCGGAGCCGGGGGCTCCCGGACCGATGCCCGTACCCTCGGCCGGATCTCCGGCGCCGAGCTGCACGCCCTCGGCATCCGCCAGGCCTACGCGCCCGACGCCGACGTGAACGTCAATCCGGCCAACCCGGTCATCGGCGTACGGTCCTTCGGCGCGGACCCGGACGCGGTGGCAGGTCTCGTCGCGGCGGAGGTGACGGGCTGTCAGGCGTCCGGGGTCGCGGCCACCGCCAAGCACTTCCCCGGCCATGGCGACACGGCCGTCGACAGCCACTTCGGCTTCCCGGTCATCACCCACAGCCGTGAACTGTGGGAGAAACTCGACGCGGTGCCGTTCCGGGCGGCGATCCGCGCCGGGATCGACGCGATCATGACCGCGCACATCATGGTCCCCGCGCTCGACGACTCCGGCGACCCGGCGACGCTCTCGCATCCGATCCTCACCGGCATCCTGCGCGAGGAGCTGGGCTACGACGGGGTGGTGGTGACCGACTCGCTGGGCATGGAGGGCGTGCGCCAGAAGTACGGCGACGACCGGGTGCCCGTACTCGCCCTGAAGGCCGGCGCCGACCAGTTGCTCAACCCGCCCTCTCTGGACCTCGCCTGGAACGCGGTGCTCACGGCCGTGCGGAGCGGGGAGCTGACCGAGGCCCGGCTCGACGAGTCGCTGCTGCGCATCCTGCGGCTGAAGGCGAAGCTGGAGCTGCTGGACCGGCCGTACGTCACCGCGGACGGCGTCGACCGGACCGTCGGCACCCCCGGGCATCTGCGCACGGCGGACCGCATCGCGGACCGTACGACCACCCTGCTCGTCAACCAGCGGGGGCTGCTGCCGCTGTCGCGCCGTACGCACGGCAGGCTCCTCGTCGTGGGCGCGGACCCGGCGTCGCCGTCCGGCACCGACGGCCCGCCCACCACCGTCCTGGCGAACGCCTTCACCGCGCTGGGCTTCACGGCGACCGCGCTGTCCACCGGCACGGCGCCCGCGCCGGAGGTGATCGAGCAGGCGGTGACGGCGGCGGGAGACGCGGACGCGGTGGTCGTGGCCACCTACAACGTGAGCGCGACGAGTTCCCAGCGGACCCTGGTGACCCGGCTCGCCGCCACCGGGAAGCCGGTGGTCGTCCTCGCCGTCCGGAATCCGTACGACGTGGCCCAACTCCCCGATGCGACCGCCGCTCTGGCGTCCTACTCGTGGACCGACGTGGAACTGCGCGCGGCGGCACGGGTGATCGCGGGGCAGGTGAGACCGCGCGGCAGGCTACCGGTCCCGGTACCGCGGGCGGACGATCCGACCCAGGTGCTGTACCCCCTCGGGTACGGGCTGTCGTACTGAGGTCCGCACTTCGGGGTGTGGCTGAAGAGCCGCGGTCACACCAGCCACACCCCGAAGGCCGCGACCGCCAGGCGGGGCGGCCGTCAGCACATGATCCAGCCCGAGCTGACCGAGCCCGAGCCCACCGACCCGCGGATCCACACACAGCGGTGGCCGGCGTGCACGACCACGGGCCCGGCGCGCTGGACGTACAGCCCGTTGTCGGCCACGGGGCGGCTGCCGCGCGCCTGCACGCTGACCGACATCGTCTTCCGGCCGGAGGCGCGCTTCGCCACCGTCACCGCGCACACGAAGCCGTCACGCCGGTAGACCCGCACCGAGCCTGTGGAGAACGAGAGCGTGCGCACCTTCCGGCCGGAGCAGGGGTCGTCCGCCTGCGCGTGTCCCGGGCTCGCCACCGCGAGCAGACCGGCCGCCGTCAGCACGGCCAGGCCGAGCGTCAGGCGTCGGCGTATCGCACCACTGTCCACTTCTCGTTCCTCCCGCGATCATCACCGTACTGGTGTACGGACGCGCGAGGCAGGTCCCCGGTTGCGCCGTACGGCTCCCGGACGTGCCCTTCCGGCCATCGGTCAGGCCGTGGACCCGACCCGCTCCTCCGGCTCCGGCATCCCGACGAACGTCCGCCACAGCCGCGCGTACCGGCCGTCGCGTCGCAGCAGCTCCTCGTGCGTGCCGTCCTCCGCGACCCGGCCGTGGTCCATGAGCACCACACGGTCGGCGCGGGCGGCCGTCGTCAGCCGGTGGGCGACCACGAGCGTCGTACGACGACCGGTGAGGCGGTCCGTCGCCTGGTTGACCTGGGCCTCGGTGGCCAGGTCCAGCGCGGCGGTGGCCTCGTCGAGCAGCAGGATGTCGGGGTCGACCAGTTCCGCGCGGGCCAGGGCGATCAACTGCCGCTGTCCGGCGGACAGATTGCGCCCGCGTTCGGCGACCTGGTGCAGATAGCCGCCCGTGAGCCGGGCGATCATGTCGTGCGCGCCGACCGCCCGCGCCGCGGCCTCCACCTCGGCGTCGGTCGCGTCCGGGCGTCCGTAGGCGATGGCGTCCCGGACGGTCCCCGCGAACAGGTACGCCTCCTGGGGGACGACGCCGAGCCGGTGCCGGTACGCGGTCAGGTCGAGGGAGCGCAGATCGGTGCCGTCGATCAGCACCCGGCCGCGCGTGGGGTCGTAGAACCGGGCGACGAGCTTGACCAGGGTCGACTTGCCCGCTCCCGTCTCGCCGACGAAGGCGACGGTCTGCCCGGCGGGAATCCTCAGGTCGATGCCGCTGAGGGCCTCCTCCTCGTCACCGTAGGCGAAGTCGACGCCTTCGAAGGCGACGTCACCGCGCAGGGACGGCACCGTGAGCGGCTCGTCGGCGGCCTTCGTGGAGGTCGGTTCCCGGAGCAGCTCCTGGATACGGCCGAGCGACACCGTGGCCTGCTGATAGCCGTCGAAGACCTGGGAGAGCTGCTGCACCGGGGCGAAGAACAGGTCGATGTACAGCAGATACGCGACCAGGGCGCCCGTCGTCAGCGTCCCGGCGTCCACCCGGTGGGCGCCCACGATCAGCACGGCCGCGGAGGCCACCGACGACAGCAGCTGCACGAAGGGGAAGTACACCGATATCAGCCACTGACCGCGGACACGGGCCCGGCGGTAGCTGTCGCTGCCCTCGGCGTAGCGCCGTGCGCCGTCCCGCTCGCGCCGGAACGCCTGCAGGATCCGCAGGCCGGTCACCGACTCCTGGAGATCCGCGTTGACCGCCGAGACCCGCTCGCGGGCGAGTTCGTACGCCTTCATGCTGGCCCGGCGGAAGAAGACGGTCCCCACGATCAGCGGCGGCAGGGTGGCGAACACCACGAGCGCGAGCTGCGTGTCGATCACCAGCAGCGCGACCATGATGCCGAAGAAGGTGACCACGGAGACGAAGGCGGTGACGAGCCCCGTCTGCAGGAACGTCGACAGCGCGTCGACGTCCGTCGTCATCCGGGTCATGATCCGGCCGGTCAGCTCCCGCTCGTAGTAGTCGAGTCCGAGCCGCTGGAGCTGCGCGAAGATCTTCAGCCGGAGGGAGTAGAGCACGCGCTCGCCGGTCCGCCCGGTCATCCGCGTCTCCGCGGTCTGCGCCGTCCACTGGACGAGGACGGCGAGCAGGGCCAGCAGGGAGGCGGCCCAGACCGCGCCGATGGCCGTCCGGGACACGCCCTGGTCGATGCCGTGCCGGATCAGGACCGGCAGCAGCAGGCTCATGCCCGCGTCGACGGCGACGAGGGCGAGGCTGGCGAGGAGCGGCAGCCGGAAGCCGCGGAGCAGCCGGGTGAGGCCGTAGGACTCCTCGGCCCGGACCGCGCGCGCCTCGTCGATGCCAGGGGTGTCGGTGGCCGGGGGCAACTGCTCGACCTGGGCGAGGAGTTCGGGGGTCGCCGGGGTGCCGGTCAACGCGTGGTCCTGGGGCTCGCGGTCGCCGGTCCACAGATGCGGGGTGACGCCCCGCTCCGCGTCGAACTCGGCGTCCAGCTCCTCGCGGACGGTGGCGTCGTCCTCCTGCGGCGCGGTCGGCAGCGCGTGGCCCGGCGAGACCCCGCCCAGCTCGTCGGGGTCGGTCAGCAGCCGCCGGTAGAGGGCGGACCGCTCCTGGAGTTCCTCGTGCGTGCCGATGTCGGCGAGCCGGCCGCCGTCGAGGACCGCGATGCGGTCGGCGAGGTTGAGGGTCGAGCGCCGGTGGGCGATCAGGAGGGTGGTGCGCGCGCCGGCGCTCGTCGCGGGGTGGTGGTCGGGCGACGGGTGGGCCGTACGGCCCTGCATGACCTGCTTCAGCGCCTCGTGGATCTCGTGCTCGACCCGGGCGTCCACCGCCGAGGTCGCGTCGTCGAGTATCAGCAGCCGGGGGTCGGTGAGGATCGCCCGGGCCAGCGCGACGCGCTGGCGTTGGCCGCCGGAGAGGGTGAGGCCGTGCTCGCCGACCTTGGTGGCGTATCCGTCGGGCAGCTCGGCGATGAAGCGGTCGGCCTGCGCGGCGCGGGCGGCCCGCTCGATCTGCTCGTCGGTGGCGTCCGGGCGGCCGTAGGCGATGTTGTTGCGGACGCTGTCCGAGAAGAGGAAGGAGTCCTCCGGAACCAGCCCGATCGCGGCGCGCAGGGAGTCGAGGGTCAGCTCGCGCACATCGTGGCCGCCGACGAGGACGGCGCCGTGGGTGACGTCGTAGAAGCGGGACAGCAGCAGGGAGACCGTCGACTTGCCGGAGCCGGAGGAGCCGACGACGGCGAGGGTCTCGCCGGGGCGTATCTCGAAGGAGAGGCCGTCGAGGACCGGGGTGCCGTCGCGGTAGGCGAAGGAGACGTCGTCGAACTCGACGGTCGCCGGGGCGTCGGCGGGCAGTTCCTTGGTGCCGTCCGACAGCGAGGGCTCGGTGTCGATCAGCTCCAGGACGCGCTCGGCGCCCGCGCGGGCCTGCTGGCCGACGGTGAGCACCACGGCGAGCATGCGCACCGGGCCGACGAGCTGGGCCAGGTAGGAGGAGAAGGCGACGAACGTGCCGAGCGTGATGTGCCCGCGCACCGCGAGCCAGCCGCCGAGCGCCAGCATGGCGACCTGGCCGAGCGCGGGCACGGCCTGGAGGGCGGGGGTGTACCGGGCGTTCAGCTTGACGGTCCGCAGCCGGCCCGCGAACAGGCGCCGCCCGACCTCGCGGAGCTTGCCGGTCTCCTGCTCCTCCTGGCCGAAGCCCTTGACCACGCGGACGCCGCTGACCGCGCCGTCCACCACACCCGCCACGGCGGCGGCCTGGGCCTGGGCGTACCAGGTCGCGGGGTGCAGCCGGGTGCGGCTGCGCTTGGCGATGAACCACAGGGCGGGTGCGACGGCCAGCGCCACCAGGGTCAGCGGCAGCGACAGCCACGCCATGATCACCAGGGAGACCAGGAAGAGGAGGACGTTCCCGATGGTCATCGGGAGCATGAACAGCAGGCCCTGGATCAGCTGGAGGTCGCTGGTGGCGCGGCCGACGACCTGGCCGGTGGACAGCTCGTCCTGGCGCCGCCCGTCGAGCCGGGTGATCGTCCGGTACATGTCCGTGCGCAGGTCGTGCTGGACGTCGAGGGCGAGCCGGCCGCCGTAGTAGCGGCGGATGTAGGTGAAGACGTAGACGAGGACGGCGGCACCGACGAGGGCACCGGCCCAGGGCCCCATGGACCGGCTGTGGTTCCCGACGACATCGTCGATGATCACCTTGGTGATCAGCGGGACGACCGCCAGGACGGCCATGCCGCCGAGTGAGGACCCGAGCGCGAGGACGACCTCCTTCGGGGAGCGCCACGCGTACCCCGCGAGCCTGCGTGCCCAGCCGCGTGTGTCCCCCTCGTGCGCCACCACGCCGGTCCCTTCCGTCGCCCTGATCGTCCGCATAGCACCAACGCCGACCAGGGCGGATTTCATCCCTCCGCAACAATCCCCGGCCGAAGGTCGCAGACGCCTGCGACCTCGGCCTTAGGGCTATAGGTCTGCCTTATAGGCCTGCCTCAGGCAGAGGGAGCGCGGCCCGCCCGGCTCATCCGTCGTCCGGCAGGGGCACCGTCAGCGGGTGGCGGGGTGCGGCAGGCGTACGGCCAGCGCGTACAGGCGGGTGGTCTGGGCCGCGTTCTGGTTGTCGTCGCTGACCAGAAGCAGGTTCAGCCGGCCGTGCGAGGCGCCCGTGACCGTCATGCCCTCGATGTTGTCGAGCAGCGGGTTCGGCTGGGGCTGCCGGGCCTGCGCGCCGAGCGAGGGGCAGTTCACCAGGTCCGCCAGGAGGGTCTTGCTCACGAGGCGCACCCCGTCCTGGCCGGTCAGCGTGTCGATGCCGCGGGTGTCCGTGGCGTGCCGCAGGTCCGCCAGGTAGAGGCGGACCGTGTTCCCGTACCCGGCCGTGAATCCGCGCTCCAGGACCAGCAGCCTGCCGTCGGGGGTCGCGGTGGTCTCGGAGACGCCGAGGCCGGTGTCGGTGCGGTAGCCGTACTGGGCCGCCGTCGCGAAGTGCGGCCCCTGGCGCGTCCAGGTCTGGAAGCGGACGATGCCCGGGGTGTCACCGCTCAGCGAGCCCTCCATGCCGGCCAGCAGGGTGTGCCCGCCGGGCAGCAGGGTCAGGCCCTCGAAAGTCTGGTTCGCGGTGGCCCGGCCGGCCGGGGCGACCGCCAGCGGGGCCGGCACCGGAAGGCGGTCCAGGATCTTTCCGTCGCGGGAGTAGCGGCGGATGGACGGCTCGGTCTCGGAGGAGACGAGCCGCGTGCCGTCGCCGTTGACGACCAGGCCCTCGGAGTCGAGCGGGGCGCCCTTCTCGTCGGCGAGGTTCACCACGCTGGTGGGCTTGAGGGTCCTGCGGTCCAGGGTGAACAGCGACGAGCGGTCGGACAGTGCGGCGATCTCCCCGCGGTCGACGGAGAGCGCGGAGAGATTGCCGACGAACGTGCCCTCGTACGTCGTCTTGTCGAGGGCGTCGGAGAAGCGCTGGATGTCGACGGCGGAGGAGCACGCGTGGGCGGCGGTGCCGGTGGCAGTGCCGGTGGCGGCCGCAGGTCCGGCGGCGGCCGGTGCGGCGGCCGCCGCCAGGGTCGCGGTGACGGTGGCGAGAAGGATGCTCAGGCGCATGACGTCACGGTAGGACGAGACGGGTGGCCCGGGAGTGGACTCCCCGTGAACCACCGGGAGTCCGGCCGGGCCGGCTCACCGCGGGTCCGCCCGGATCAGCTCGCCGGGACCGCCGGGAAGGCCTCCTGCGGCGTGCTCGTGGGCACGTACGCGGTCGTGGCGGAGACCGTCGGCACCAGGTCCTTGTGGATGGCCCTGGCCACGTTCTGGATGGTGGTGACGCCGTAGTTCATGGTGCTGTTGTCCTGCGTCAGCACCGTGATCATGTAGTCGTGTCCGGCCCCGTTGAAGGTGCCGACACTGTGCACGCGCCAGCCGTGCGTGGCGCGCGACAGCCAGCCGTTCTTCACGTGCACGGAGACACCCGAGGGCGCGCCCGCCGGGGTGCCCCAGCGCTGCGAGGAGATGACCTTCCCCATCAGCTTCAGGATGTAGGCCCTGGAGTTGTCGCTCAGCACGGAGTTCTTGGCGGTGATGAGCTTGAGCAGCTTCTGCTCGTCCTGCACGGTGATCTGGGTCAGGCCCCAGTAGCCGTTCGCGCCCGGCTTGGTCTGGGTCATACCGGCCGCACCGAGGAAGCCCTTGATCTTCGTCAGACCCAGTTGCTTCCACAGCGCGCTGGTCGCGTTGTTGTCCGACTTGGTGATCATCGCCGTGGCGAGGCCGGTCTCACGGTCGGTCAGATAGCGGTTGTGCTTCTTGGCGTCCCACAGCAGCGTGGCGAGCACCGTCACCTTGACGACGCTGGCCGAGTCGTAGGCGCTGGTGGCACGCAACGAGCACGTGGTGTTCGTGGAACGGTCGTAGAGACCGACCGCGACAGTGCCCTTGCGGCCCGCGAGGGCCGCGGTGATGTCCTTCTGCAGCTTGGCCGCGAGACCCGTCTTGCCCGACGTGCAGCTCACCGTCGGTGTCGCGGCGGCGGCAGGCGCGGCGGCAGCCGCGATCGGTATGAGCGTCCCGGCGGCGAGGCTCGCGCAGAGCACTCTGGCACGCCGGGATATCCGGTGAGTCATCAAGGCTTCCCATTCCCCTCGAAGCGATACGAGTGCGCCCCGGCGCACTCCCACCCCTTGACGCGCGAGGGGCCGCGAATGGTTGTACGAGCGAGGGGAACGTACGGGGACAGGAAATGGAGGGGTACGCCCCTGCCCCAGGCCGGAAAGCGTCGGTCAGGCTCGTGGCGCGGGCCTGCCGAGACCGTCCGTGGCACCGGGGTCGCCCTCGCCGGTCACCGGCAGGCGGTCACCCCGGCTCTCGGCGATCCGGCAGACGTCGGTGAGCGCCTCGCTCATCCTGGCCAGCAGGTAGCGGAGCTGTGCGGGGGTCGCCCGGCGGTCGGCGAGCATGTCGGCTGCGTGGCCGAGGAGTTCGGCCGCCATGCCGAGCTGCACCGACTCGATGCCGTCGGCCAGGCGGGAGACACAGCCGGTTCCGTCCGTCACGAGGTAGCAGCGCTTGCCCTCCGGGCCGGCCCAGGGCAGCAGGCGTGCGCCGTCGATGCCCTCCTTCATCCCGCGACCTCCACGCCATGGAGCACACGGGGCCCGACGTCGATGCCATGGATCACACGGGGCCCGATGTCGATGCCGTGGACCGCGAGCCACAGCGCACGCCGCCGGGCCCGCTGCCGACGCGCCTCCCGGTGCCGCTCATGGGCGACCAGGTAGGGGCGGACCAGAGCGTTGTCCTCGCCGCGCAAGGGACGGGCGGCACCGCGGCGAACGCTCGGACCCACGGGCAGGGAGACGACGGGTTCCGGTTCCGTCGGGACGGCCACGAGACGGCGCCGCCCCGTGGCCGGAAGCAGAAGCCGTAGCAGCGGCTCGAAGAGGCGGGCGATACGGTGACTCACGTCGTCAACTCCACTGTGGTTGATGGCCATGCCCCCGGACCGGTCGCGCGGTCGCGGGGGTCTCGCTTTCTGTAGCGATGCGCTTACAGAGTGGGACGGCCGGGGCTAGGCTCGCCAGGAGGCAGCGAGTGACGAAGCACTGGTCACAAGGGAGTTGACACGGTGGGCAGCATCTACGGCGACTGGCTCAGGGAACAGCGCGAGTCGGCCGGGCTGACACAACAGGAGCTGGCCGATGCGGCGTTCATGACCCGCTCGCACATCGCGCACATCGAGGCCGGCCGCCGCATCCCGTCCAAGGAGGACGCGCGGCGTCTGGACAAGGCCCTGAACACGGGAAACGTGCTGAGCAGCTTCCTCCCGCAGGAGGAGGCGGCCGTCGCCGACTACTTCGAGGCGGCCCGCCTGCTCGAACAGCAGGCGGTGATGATCCGCGAGTTCGCCCTGTCGTTCGTTCCGGGCATCCTCCAGACGGAACGGTACGCGCGTGCGGTTCTGAGCACGTCGTTCCCTCCGGTGAGTGAACAGGAGCGTGACAGGCTCGTTGTCACACGGCTTGAGCGGGCGAAGATCCTTGAAGATCCGGTGACGCCGGTAGTGTGGGCGTTACTCGACGAGGCGGTGCTGCGGCGGGCCGCGGGCGGACCGGACGTCATGGCGGAGCAGATCACACACATCGTTCGTCTCAGCGAGTCCGGACGCATCCGGGTGCATGTGGTGCCGTTTGTTCTGGGCTTCCATCCACTGATGGAGAGCATGCTCACCCTCATGTGGTTCGAGGACCAGCCACCGGTGGCATACGGCGAGGGCTCCCGCATGGGGAAACTACACGACTCCCCATCCGTGGTTGAGGAGTTGCAGAGTCGCTACGATCTTGCGCTGAGCGACGCACTGCCACTCAAGGAGTCACTGACCCTCCTCAGGGCGACAGCGAAGGACTACGGACACCATGACTGACCGAGCCAACTCCAACGTGCCTATAGCGACGGGCTGGAGGAGGTCCTCCTACAGCAACAGCGAAGGCGGCAGTTGCGTTGAAGTCCTCGACGGCTACTCGGCGGGAGTCCCCGTCCGGGACTCCAAACTCCCGAACGGCCCTTCACTGATCTTCCCGACGGCCGGGTGGGCGTCCTTCATCGCGGCGCTCAAGGACACCAACGGGCCGCGCTGATTCCTGCGCCGGATTCAGCTTGCGTTTACGGAGCGCAGGCCAGCCGGTAGAGCGGGATGCACGACCGTCGGCAGCGAGGTGAGCACGGGACGGTCAGTACGACTCGATTCCGAGCCCTTCCCGCACGAACTTGTGGACATCGGTATACGGGTCACGGTTCACGAGCGACACGTGATCGCCGTGCTGCGCGTTCATTTGGATGGCACGCTTCTCGGCTTCCAGGAAACCGCCCGTGATCTGGTGCGGCAGGACAAGCTTGATGTTGGCCGAGTCCTTCGGGATCTTCGTGAACGGCAGTCTCGCCGTCACCTGACCGCAGGCCCCTCCGAACGTACCGGTCACCGGCTTGTGGTGCAGCAGCCTCCACACCTCGAAGCACGGGTGCGAAAAGGCGACCTTGACGTCTCCTTCCCGCGCCTGCTTCAGCGCGGTCTCGATGCCTTCGTGCTCGTCCCGGTCGAAAAGACACCACACCTGGGGCAGGTACCTCTTGTCCAGCCCGCTGCGCCTGGCCTGCAGTATCTCGTCCCGCATCAGCCGGACCGCCGCTTCGACCAACTTGAGCGGCTTGCGCTGGGAGCCGGGAGCCGAGGCGTTCGCGATACGAACCTCGACGGTCATGGCAGAGTCGGCCGGGACACCGTACTGCTTGACGATCTCGATGTACGAGGGCTCGGTGACCAGCCCCTCGGTGAAGACGTGGACGACTCTCTTGCGCCTCCCACGGTGCTGCGCCGGCCCCAGGGAGTCCTTTCCCCTCGTCCTCGCCATCAGCCCTGTTCCACCTCCTGCTCGTCGTACTCACGAGTGGCCCACAGCCGCCGGGCGATCTGCCCCTCCATGAGGGCCGGGACCGCACCGAAGGCCCCGGCCAAGTACGACTTCATCAGGTCCTCGTCCTCCCCAGGGGAGGCAGCCGTGAGCGGGTAGAGCTCCGTCGCCCCGTCTTTGTCCTTCTCCGTCAGCCAGACCTCGCCCGGATCCAGCAAGCGTCCGCCGCTCGGCGTGGTGAGGATCGAAGGGTCGTGCGAGGTGAACACCAACTGCGCGCCGTTCGGATTGGCGCAGGGGTCGTGGAAGAGCCGGACCACCTCGGCGGCGAAGCGCGGATGCAGACTCGAGTCCAGTTCGTCCACGAGCAGCACCGCCCCCTCGTCGAGAGCCAGCAGCATGGGGCCGAGCAAGGCAAACCAGGAACGGGTACCGAAGGACTCCGTATGCCAGTCGAAAGCCACTTCGCCCGCCGCCGAGCGGTGGACCAGCTTCACCGTGGACTGCCCCCTGCCGTCGTCGACGACTTCGACTCGCGTAATACCGAGGTCGGCGACGCGGAGCAGCTCTTCGATACGGCGCGCCCGTGCTCCGGAGAGTTCCTGTCGTGTGAACGCCTCTCGTTGGGTCCGCTCGTCCTCCGGATTGATCAACCACAGGTTGCGACGGAACCAGTGGAAGAGCGGAGACAGCTGCGGGTGGTTGTCCGTCCCCGCCGTCGACAGCAGCAAGGCGTTCGGTCGGGTGCGCCGCATCAGCTGTGACCGGTCCTTGACCCGGTTCCCCGGCCACTCGTACGCCTCTTCCCTGGAGGCGTCCCGGTCGAGCCACACCTGTCGGTACCCGCGCGGGTAGCTGTGCAGCCACTCGGCCTCGACACGGGACGGACCGAGCTCGAAGCCGTACGTCCAGCGCACGCCGTCCATGACGAGGTCGACCTCGAAGAAGCTCGGTTCCTTCCTCGCCTTGCGGTCCAGAGCGAAGACCGAGCGCGGAATGCCGTCGTACGACGCCCAGCGCGCATAGGAGTTGAGGACCGCGTTCCGCATTTCGACCAGCGCGGCCAGAACGTTCGACTTGCCCGACGCGTTGGCGCCGAAGACACCGATCAAGGGAAGCACCCCGAGGGATCGGCCTCCGGGCAGCTCCACCACACGAGCGGCCGCACTCGTCTCGTCTTCGGGCACGACGAAGGACAGTTCCTGCTCGTCGCGCAGGGACCATACGTTCGCGACACGAAACCTCAGCAGCAAGCTGTCCTCCTCTCCGGACTCAGGGTAGTCGCCGCGTGTGACGGTGACCTGGCCAGGAGTGGCCGTGACTCTCGGGAACGTACCCTCTGCCAGGGCATGAGGGCGGGCGAATGGGTGATGTCGCCTACTCGCCGGTGCAGGAAGCCGACGATGGGCGTCTCTTGCTTATGGCCTCGGGGCCGCCCGTAGGTCCCATGTCGGTAGCCAGACGTTGGTGTCGGGTGAGTCCGTTCGTCTGGAGTCGAGGTAGTCGCGCAGTTCGGTGAGCGCGGGATGGGGGTTGTCGGCGCGCCAGATCAGTGACATCGGGTAGACCGGTGCCGGGTTGCGTATCGGTACGCGCCGCAGGTCATAGCTGTCCGGCCACAGATACTGCGAGCCTTCGCCGACCAGGGTCGCCAGGTCCGCGGAGTCGGCGATCTCGGCCAGCAGTACCTCGTTCCCGAAGACGGGTCCCACCACGTCGATCGTGATGCCGAAGGCGGTGGCGAGTTCGTCGTAGTAGGCGGCCACCTCGCCGCGGGCGTCCAGGCCGGGCATCCGGATCCGGTGTCCGGCGAGCTGTCCTGGCGTGACGGCACGGGCGTCGGCGAGCGGATGGCGCGGACCGACGAGGAGCTGGTGCGGCTCGTCGATCACCCGGACGGTGTTGATCGCGTCTGGTACGTGCCGCTGCGGGGGAACCGCGTGAAAGGTGACGTCGATCGTCCCGGCTTCGACAGCGGCGATGGCACCGTCGACGTCAGCGTCCAGGGTGACGACATCCAGTTCGATCTCGGGATGTATGCGGTAGAAGTCCTGGAGCAGCCCCGCTGTCACGATCCGCCGGTTGACGACGTCGACGCGCAGAGCGCGCCGACCGGGACGGACGGACGCGTCAGCCCGCTCCGCCACTCGGAGAAGTTCACGCGCGTGGGGCAGGAACGCCTGGCCGTCGATGGTGAGCCGGGCGCCGCGGGCGGTGCGGGTGAACAGCCGCACATCCAGGTCCTTCTCCAGCGCGGCGACGCGCTTGGAGACGGCCTGCTGGGTGATCGACAGGTCGGCGGCGGCCTTCTGGAACTGGCCCGCTTCCGCGACGGCGACGAAGGTACGTACTGCTTCGAGGTCCACGCCGGTCCACCTTAGAACTCCTAACAAAGTGAGAGGTTGACCAGTCGGCGCCAGCAGATGATGCCGCAGGCCAGGCTGAGGAACGCTTCGTGGATGTCGTCGCGG
>NZ_JBSFXK010000028.1:0-7695 GCF_053595355.1 Streptomyces sp. NPDC002513
GCGGACGGACCTCATCCATCTCCTCGGGTGTCATACCCGATACAAGATCACACGCTACCGATCAGACGGCAGTTGGGCTACCTAACGAAGCCCTACTAGGCCTCGCCACTCAGCAGTCCGAGAAGGGCCCCTCCGCCACGGAGGGGCCCTTCTCGCTGCACAGGAAAAAGAAATCCCCGCGCCCCATGAGGGGCGCGGGGAACCGCGCGAGCGACCCCGCGCGAACCGCGGACGACTTGATCTACCGCAGGCGGGCCATGAGGGCGTGCTCGACCAGGGTGATCAGGGCGCTCTTGGCGTCCGCGCGGTGGCGGGCGTCCGTGGTGATGATCGGGGTGTCCGGGCCGATCTGCAGCGCCTCGCGGACTTCCTCGGGGTTGTACGGCTGGTTGCCGTCGAAGCCGTTGAGGGCGATGACGAAGGGCAGGCCGGAGTTCTCGAAGTAGTCCACGGCCGGGAAGCAGTCGGCGAGGCGGCGGGTGTCGACCAGGACGATGGCGCCGATGGCGCCGCGGACCAGGTCGTCCCACATGAACCAGAAGCGGTCCTGGCCCGGCGTACCGAAGAGGTACAGGATCAGGTCCTGGTCCAGGGTGATGCGGCCGAAGTCCATGGCCACCGTGGTGGTGGTCTTGTCCCCGGTGTGGGTGAGGTCGTCGATGCCCGCCGAAGCAGACGTCATGACGGCCTCCGTGCGCAGCGGGTTGATCTCTGAGACGGCGCCGACGAACGTGGTTTTACCCACGCCGAAGCCGCCCGCCACCACGATCTTCGCGGAGGTGGTGGAGCGGGAAGGACCGCCGCTAGAGCTTGCGAAGTCCACTGAGCACCCTTTCGAGCAGTGTCACGTCTGGCTGGCCGCCGGCGTTCTCGTCGCCGCCGGGCTGATGGATGGCGACCAGACCCGCCTCCGCCAAGTCGGCGACGAGGATTCTGGCCACGCCGAGAGGGATCGTCAGGAGCGCCGAGATCTCGGCCACCGACTTGATCTCCCGGCAGAGGTTGCAGATCCGCTGATGCTCGGGCAGCTGGCCCTGCATCTGGTGCGGCTGCGCGGTGGTGTGCACCAGCGCCTCGATGGCGAGCTGGTAGCGCGGCCTGGTGCGGCCGCCCGTCATGGCGTACGGACGCACCAGAGGATTGTTCGACGACCCCGCGGGCGCCGGCTCGGGGGCGCGGCGCTGCGGCTGCACGGGCTGGATGCGCGGCGCCGACGGCTGGTCGTACGGCGACGGGCCGGGACCCTGGGGCGCGTACGGCTGACGCCGCGGGCTCGGTGCGGAGGGGAAGTTGTACCGGTTCTGTTCACCCTGGCCCTGGCCGGAGCCGTAGGACCAATTGCCCGCGGACGAACCGCCTGGGGGTGTTGCCACGTTCTCTCCTCCTCCAACTGCGCTGGGCACCCATCCCTGTGGAAGCCGCGTCCCGAAACCTTACGGTGCCGGGACGCTTATACACACGGTCCGTCTGTTAGTTGAGAAGGCTCCCCTGGAGCTCGGCACGAAGGTCCGGAGTCAGGACCGTACCCGCGCGGTCGACCAGTAGGGCCATTTCGTACCCGATGAGGCCGATGTCCGCTTCCGGGTGCGCCAGGACCGCAAGTGACGAACCGTCCGAGATGGACATGATGAAGAGGAATCCCCGCTCCATCTCCACAACTGTCTGGTTCACGCTGCCTCCCTCGAAGATGCGGGACGCGCCCGCGGTCAGCGAGGTCAGACCGGAGGCGACGGCCGCAAGCTGGTCGGCGCGATCGCGCGGGAAGCCTTCGGACATCGCCAGAAGGAGTCCGTCGGCGGAGACCACCACCGTGTGGGACACACCCGGGGTGTTGTCCACGAAGTTGGTGATCAACCAGTTCAGGTTCTGTGCCGCCTGGCTCATCGGGCTCACACTAACGCTCCTGGTCGTAGGTGCTGTCAGGACCGAAGCCCTGGCCGTTCGTTTCACTGCCTGCGCTGCGTCCGCGCTGGACGCCTCGACGCAGGTTGCTCAGCCTGCCCCGGACATCCTCCGGGGCACGGGAGACCTGAGGGCCTCCCTGCGGGGTCGCTTCCGCGGCGCCCTCCATCAGGTTCGCCTTGGGCACGCGCCGCGGCAGACCGGATGAGGTGACCCCGCCCGCCTTGGGCTTCCGGAGCTGCGCTGCCTGCTGCCACCGCTGGTCGTTGGCGGAGCGCCAGTCGTCGCCCGTCTCCGTGGCCGCCGACGGTTCCTGCGCCACGGGCTGCGTCCGACCGGCCGTGCCGTTCGCGGTGGAGCCACGGCGGGGCAGTCCGGCGTCGGTCAGCGCGTGGCCGGCGGCGGGGGCCGGTCCCGGACGGTCGAAGCCTACGCGGTCCCGCTCGCTCACGTCAGCGGCCTGCGTGGATTCCGCTTCCGGAGCGTAGTCGGCGCGGTAGCCGTTCTGGAAGTCGTCCTGCTTCGGCCAGTCGTCCCGGCGGGCCGGCTTGCCGAAGGCCGCGAACGTGTCCGAGGCGGTGGCCTGGCCGGCGGAGTGGCTCTGCTGGAGCGGCTCGGTGTAGCCGAGTTCCGGGTAGCCGCCCCCGGACGGGAAGCCGTCACCCTGCGGCAGGGCGCCGTTCTGCGAGAAGTACTGCTCCTCGTACGCCGGTTGCTGGGGCTCCTCGTACGCCGTCCGCTGGTCGTACCCGGCCTGCTGGTCGTACCCGGCCTGCTGGTCGCCGTACGCGTGCTGCCCGGTGTCGTACGCCTGCTGCCCGTTGTCGTACGTGGGCTGGGGCGTCTCGAAGCCCTCGTGGTAGGCCGGAGCGGCCTCGAGCTCCTCCGGCGGCCTGTGGTGACCCTGTGCCTGGGCCTCCAGGGCCGCACGGCGCTCCTCGCGCATCAGCGAGCGGCCGACGGGGTCGAGCCCGCGGATGTCGTCCGGGACCTCGGAGTAGCGGCTGTCGTCGAAGCCCAGCTCCGAGGCCGTGCGCATCGGCTGCTGCGACCCGAAGTCCTCGCCCTTGAACGTCTGCTCCGGGATGATCTGCGACACCGTGAACTCGTCGCGCACCTGCGGCTGCTCGCCGCCACCGCCGTGGGTGATGGCGTCGGGGAGCATGACCAGCGAGGTGGTGCCCGCCTGCTCGCCGGAGGGGCGCAGCTGGACCCGGATGCCGTGCCGGTCGGACAGCCGGCCGACCACGAACAGACCCATGCGCTGGGAGATCGCGGCGTCCACGGTCGGCGGGTTGGCCAGCTTGTGGTTGATGTCCGCGAAGTCCTCGGCCGTCAGACCGATGCCCTTGTCGTGGATCTCGATCATGACGCGGCCGTCGGGAAGACGGGTCGCGGTCACCCGGACCTTGGTCTGCGGCGAGGAGAACGTGGTGGCGTTCTCCAGCAGCTCGGCGAGCAGGTGCACGAGGTCGGTCACGGCGCGGCCGTGGATCTCGGCCTCCGGGACGCCGGACAGCTCGATGCGCTCGTACTGCTCCACCTCGGAGGAGGCGGCGCGCAGCACGTCGATCAGCGGGACCGGCTGGTCCCAGCGGCGGCCGGGCTCCTCGCCGGCGAGGACGAGGAGGTTCTCGCCGTTGCGGCGCATACGGGTGGCGAGGTGGTCCAGCCGGAAGAGGTTCTCCAGCTGGTCCGGGTCGGCCTCGTTGTTCTCCAGGTCGGTGATCAGGGTCAACTGGCCCTCGATCAGCGACTGGTTGCGGCGCGAGAGGTTGGTGAAGATCGCGTTGATGTTGCCCCGCAGCAAGGCCTGCTCGGCGGCGAGCCGGACGGCCTCGCGGTGGACCTGGTCGAAGGCGCGGGCGACCTCGCCGATCTCGTCCGTGGTCGCGATCGGGATGGGCGCGACACGGGTGTCGACACGGCCCGGGTCGGTCCGCGAGAGCTGGTCGACCAGCATCGGCAGCCGCTGCTCGGCGACGTTGAAGGCGGCGTTGCGCAGCTGGCGCATCGAGCGGCTCATCTGGCGGGCCATGAGGCCGGCGATGATGAACGCGGCGAGCAGGGCGACGACGACGATGGCACCGGAGATGAACGCGGACTGCCTGGCGTCATTGGCGATGGCCGAGGCGTCCGACACGGCCTTGTCGGCCAGGTTGAACTCGAGCTGGCGGTAGGCGTTGTACTTGAGGGTGTTGACCGCCCACCAGTTCTGGTCGGTGACGCCCTGCTGGGCCAGTGCCTCGCGGGCCGTGCTGCTCGTGGACTGCACCGTGGCGAGGGCCACGACCATGTTCGCGGGCGGCGGCACATAGGCCGGGTTCTTGGCCTTGGCCTGCGCGGCGGCCTGCTCGGCATCGGTCTTCACCTGCGCCGTGACCTCGTCCAGCTTCCTGGCGTCCGCCGCGGTACCGCCACCGAGGTACTCCTCGACGGCGATCCTCTCGAGGTAGGCGTACGAGGACAGGGCGACGCGCTGCGCGGCGAGGTCGGTGGGCTTGGCATCCCGCTCGATCAGCATCTGCATGCCGATCGAGCGCTCCAGGGACAGCGCGGCCTTGGTGAGCGAGATGGCGTAGACGGTGCGGCCGTAGCTGGTGATGTTGCCGGTGCCGAGGCCGAGTTCGTTGGCGAACTCCATCAGCGGGTGCGCGACCTCGACATAGCCCTCTTCGGTCTGCACCCCGTCGAGCTTGGTGTACGCCTGCTGGCGCAGCGTCGGCAGCTTGGTCTCCGCCTGGCGGAAGATGGACAGGCGCCGCTCCAGACCCGCCGTGTGCGGCATGTTCTTCGCGGCCTGGGTGAAGGCGGCGGCGGCCTTGTCGGTGGCGGCGCGGACCTGGAGGACGGTCGGGTTCTTCTGGCCGCCGCTGCCCGGGGTCAGCAGAGGTTGGGCGGAGGTGTCGCGTTCTTGGTAGAGCCGGTCGGCGTAGGCCAGGGAGGCCTGCACCAGCCGGGCGGTGCTCTCGGCGTCCCGCGCCTGCTGCCAGGTGTCGATCGAGTTCTTCACCTGGAAGCCGCCCATGACCAGGCCGACCAGCACGGGTATGAGCAGGATCGCGTTCAGCCTGGTCGGCACGCGCCAGTTGCGCGGGGAGAAGCGGCTGCCGCTGGGCGGGGTGGCCGTCGGCTCCGGACCGGGTACGTGCGCGGGTGCCGCTCCGCGCGGCGGCGGGGTGAAGTTGCCCCGTGCCGACGGCTCGGGACTTTTCTTGCTTCGCCTCACTCGACCAACAACCTCTCGGCGACGGCACCTACGTCGTGCCGCGGTGTCTCCAGAGCCCTGTCTCCGACCTGTACGTCCGTGACTACTGGCCAGTTCAGGCATTCCAGCACGCCAACCTGCGCGACTCCAAACACTCGGAAGTGAGGGTTCCGCCCGGCGCGCGTCCTCGATAAAACGGTCATAAAGAGCGAGCCCCGCCAAAAGGCGGGGCTTTTGTGAGCGCAGCGGCACCGACCGACCGCGACGCGTGGCGATACCACCGGATTTCTCTGTCGAAACGTTATGAACAGCGGGGCCGACCGTGTCAAAGGCCACAGTCGGCTCCCGCATATCTACGACAACTGCCGTATGGTGCCGACGACTTGATCTACCGCAGGCGGGCCATGAGGGCGTGCTCGACCAGGGTGATCAGAGTGCTCTTGGCGTCCGCGCGGTGGCGGGCGTCCGTGGTGATGATCGGGGTGTCCGGGCCGATCTGCAGTGCCTCGCGGACTTCCTCGGGGTTGTACGGCTGGTTGCCTTCGAAGCCGTTGAGGGCGATGACGAAGGGCAGGCCGGAGTTCTCGAAGTAGTCCACGGCCGGGAAGCAGTCGGCGAGGCGGCGGGTGTCGACCAGGACGATGGCGCCGATGGCGCCGCGGACCAGGTCGTCCCACATGAACCAGAAGCGGTCCTGGCCCGGCGTACCGAAGAGGTACAGGATCAGGTCCTGGTCCAGGGTGATGCGGCCGAAGTCCATGGCCACCGTGGTGGTGGTCTTGTCCCCGGTGTGGGTGAGGTCGTCGATGCCCGCCGAAGCAGACGTCATGACGGCCTCCGTGCGCAGCGGGTCGATCTCGGAGACGGCGCCGACGAACGTGGTCTTGCCCACGCCGAAGCCGCCCGCCACCACGATCTTCGCGGAGGTGGTCGCCCGTCCTCCGTCAGAGCTTGCGAAGTCCACTGAGCACCCTTTCGAGCAGTGTCACGTCCGGCGCGCCGCCGTTGTTCTCGTCGCCCCCCGGCTGGTGGATCGCGACGAGACCGGCTTCCGCGAGGTCCGCGACGAGGATCCGTGCCACACCGAGCGGCATGGCGAGGAGCGCCGACACCTCGGCCACCGACTTCACCTCGCGGCACAGGTGGCAGATCCTCTGGTGCTCCGGGAGCAGTCCCATCAGCTGGGCCGGGTCGGCCGTCGTGCTGATCAGCGCCTCGATGGCGAGCTGATAGCGCGGCCGGGTACGGCCGCCGGTCATCGCGTACGGCCGTACCAACGGCTGGTCGCCCTCGTCCCCGTACGGCTCGGCGTACGGATCATGATGGGCGGTGGGCGGGGTCATGAATCCTCCGGGCGGGACAGCAAGTTGGTCAGTCGTGCCGTCTGATGGGGCCGGTGGGGGGATTGTGGCGGCCGGACGGTGATTTGGTGAGGTGGGTGGTGTCGGGGCCTGTCAGTGGAGCAGACTGCCCTGGAGCTCGGCGCGCAGGTCCGGCGTGAGGACCGCACCCGCGCGGTCCACCAGGAGCGCCATCTCGTAGCCGACGAGGCCGATGTCCGCCTCCGGGTGCGCGAGCACGGCGAGCGACGAGCCGTCCGAGATGGACATGAGGAAGAGGAACCCGCGTTCCATCTCGACGACCGTCTGCGCCACGGTGCCGCCCTCGAAGATCCGGGAGGCCCCGGCGGTCAGCGAGGTGAGCCCGGAGGCCACAGCCGCGAGTTGGTCGGCGCGATCGCGTGGAAAGCCTTCCGACAACGCCAGAAGGAGTCCGTCGGCGGACACGACGACGGTGTGGGACACCCCGGGGGTGTTGTCCACGAAGTTGGTGATCAACCAGTTGAGGTTCTGTGCCGCCTGGCTCATCGGGCTCAACTAACGCTCCTGCTGGTGAGTGGGGCTGCGGAAGCTGCCGGTCTGGCCGCTGCCGGCCTGGCGGCCCTGGGCGATGCCCCGTCGAAGATTGGTCAGCCGGCCGCGTACCTCGTCAGGGGAACGCGAGACCTGCGGACCGGTTTGGTGCTGTTGCTGCTGAGCCGTGCCCGGTACGAGGTTCGCACGCGGGACCCGGCGCGGCAGGCCGGAGGTGGTGATGCCGCCCGCGGCGGGCTGCCGCACGCGCTCGGCCTGCCGGACGAGTTCGTCGTTCGGCGTGGCACGCCAGGCCGCGCTGGCGGCGGCCGGACGCTGGGATGCCGCGGGGGACTGCTGGGGCGGGGCCTGCGGCGCGGAGCCGTTGCCCTGCTGTTCCTGTCCGCCCTGGAACCAGTTGGTCTCGAGCGCTTCGTACAGCGGAGTGCGCACGTCACCGGAGCTCGCCGCCGGCGGCAGCGCTTCGGGTTCCTGGCGACGGGGCGGCTGCTGCGGACGGTGCTGCGCCGGCGGCAGGGGCGCGTAGCCCTCGCCCGCCGTCTGCGGCCGCTCGAACTGGCCGGTGGTGGAGGGATCCTGGCGGCTTCCGTACCCCGGGGCGGCGAACTGGCCGGTGCCGGGGGAGTCGTAGGGCTGGGCCGGGTACGGGCCGGTGGCGGTCGGGTCCTGGGCACGGCCGGGCGCCGGGAACTGTCCGGTGTCCTGACCGCG
>NZ_JBSFXK010000028.1:7792-87373 GCF_053595355.1 Streptomyces sp. NPDC002513
GCGGGTCGGTGCCGGGAACTGGCCGGTGTCCTGACCGCGGGTCGGTGCCGGGAACTGGCCGGTGTCCTGACCGCGGGTCGGTGCCGGGAACTGGCCGGTGTCCTGACCGCGGGTCGGTGCCGGGAACTGGCCCGTGTTCTGACCCCGGCCCTGGGCCGGGAACTGGCCCGTGTTCTGGCCGTGACCCTGGGCCGGGAACTGTCCGGTGTCCTGACCGCGGGTCGGCATCGGGAACTGGCCCGTGTCCTGACCGCGGGTCGGCATCGGGAACTGTCCCGTGTTCTGACCGCGGTTCCGGGCCGGGAACTGTCCGGTGTCCTGACCACGGCCCGGCATCGGGAACTGGCCCGTGTTCTGGCCGTGGCCCGGGGCCGGGAACTGGCCCGTGTCCTGACCGTGCTCCTGGACCGGGAACCGGCCGGGCGCACCGCCCTGGTTCGTGCCACCGAAGACGTCCTGCCGGACGAACTGGCCACCGTTCTGGGGGGCGTTGGCGTCCGGTCGCGGCAACTCGGGGGCGGCAGCGGGTCCCTGGCGGTCGTCGACGCGCGGGATCTCGGCGGTCGCGCCGGGGCCCTGCCGGTCGTCGACGCGCGGCATGGAGGAGGTCGTGGAGAGGGCGTCCGGCTCCTCGTGGCCGCGCGGGGCGTCCAGCGAGGCACGCGGCACCGACGGCTGCGCGTTCTCGTCGCTCCAGCTCGGGGTGCGCTGCTGGGGATTGCCACCGGGTAGCTCGCCACGCGCACCGCCGCGCCCGGGCAGCTGCGGACGGCGCCGCCCACCGCGCTCCTTGGGCTCCTTCTGCTGCTTCTGCTGGGGCTGCTGCGACTGCTGGGGAGCGCCCGCCGGGGCGCCGTCGCCGAAGCCGGCCGGGCGCGTACCCGGGCCGCCGTCGCCGAAGCCGCCTTGACGGGAGCCGGGGTCCTGGAAGGAGGCGTCCTGGCCGAAGGCGCCCGTACCCGCGCCCGCCGAGCCCGGCCGGCCCTGCTGCGGGGAGGGGGCACCCTGCGGTCCGCCGGGACGGCCGCCGGGCAGCGCGGCATGCGGGCCCTGTCCGGCACCCACCTGCCCGCGCTGCGGGGCGGCGCCCAGTCCGGGGCCGCCGGTCGCACCGCTGCCGAAGGACGAACCGCTCTGCTGGGCCTGGCGACGGGCCGCGGCCGCGCCCGCGGCGGCCTGCGCGGCGGCCGGACCGCCGGCGGAGGGCGCACCCGGCTTGCCCGGAGCGGGCTTCTTGCCGCCTTGGGCGACGTCGACCGGGAGCATGACGAGCGCCGTCGTACCACCGGAGTCGGAGGGCCGCAGCTGGATGCGGATGCCATGGCGCTGCGACAGACGGCCGACCACGAACAGACCCATGCGCCGGGACACCGACACGTCCACGGTGGGCGGCGAGGCGAGCCGCTCGTTGATCTGGGCGAGGTCCTCGGGGGACAGGCCGATACCCGTGTCGTGGATCTCGATCAGGACGCGGCCGTCGGGCAGCGCGTGACCGGTGACCTTGACCTTGGTCTGGGGCGAGGAGAAGGAGGTGGCGTTCTCGAGCAGCTCGGCGAGCAGGTGTACGAGGTCGTTGACGACCCGGCCGGCGACCTCGGTGGTCGGCACCGCGGCCAGCTCGATGCGCTCGTACTGCTCCACCTCGGACGCGGCGGCGCGGAGCACGTCGACCAGCGGGACCGGGCGGGTCCAGCGACGGCCGGGCTCCTCACCCGCGAGGACGAGGAGGTTCTCACCGTTACGGCGCATACGCGTCGCGAGGTGGTCGAGCTTGAACAGCGAGGACAGCTGGTCCGGATCGGCCTCGCGGGACTCCAGTTCGGAGATCAGGGAGAGCTGGCGCTGGATCAGACCCTGGGAGCGGCGCGAGAGGTTGGTGAACATCGCGTTGACGTTGCCCCGCAGCAGGGCCTGCTCGGCGGCGAGGCGGACCGCTTCGCGGTGCACGTCGTCGAAGGCCGCGGCCACCCGGCCGATCTCGTCCCGGGAGTGCACACCGACCGACTCCACGGACGTGTCGACGTCCTGCGGGTCGGACTCGGACAACTGCTTGACCAGCTCGGGCAGCCGGTCCTGGGCGACCTTGGTCGCGGTCTCCTGAAGGCGGCGCAGCGAGCGGATCATGGAGCGGGCCACGACGAAGGCGCCGACGAGGGAGACGCCGAGGACGAGCAGGATCAGCGCACCGGAGATGATCGCCTCGCTCTGCGAGTTGCTCTTCAGCTCACGGGCCTTCTGCTCCATCTGCTCGAGCAGCGTGCCCTCGATCTTCTTCATCTGCTCGATCTTGGTCGAGTCGTCGTCGACCCAGTCCCGGTACGAGCGCTTGTCCTCGTTGTGCATACCGGACGCGCTCTTCAGGACGCGGCCGGCGTACTGGTCGGCGGCCTCGATCGTCGGGCTGCCCTGGTCGATCGGCTTCGTCAGGTCCTCGGCGCCGTCGCCGTAGATGCTGCGGAAGCTGTCCAGCTCGGAGTCCTGGCTCTGCAGGGCCGACAGGGCGTACTGCCGGTCGTTCTCGGAGAGCTTGCCGTAGGTGTCGATGTTCGCGGGCAGGGCGGCGGCGATCACCGCACGCTGCATCGAGGCGTACTCCTTGGCGGTGGAGAAGGCTGCCAGCGCGCGGGTGCGCTGGATCATCTCCGGGTTGCTGGTGGCCTCCGCCATGTCCTGGGAGAGGCTGAGCAGCTCCGTGATCAGACGGTGGTACGCCTCGACCGTCTGCGTGGAGTTCTGCGGGTCCTTGTAGGCGCTGGCCCGGATGGCGCTGAGGTTGTTCAGTTCGCTCGCGATGCCGACGATGCTGTCGCGGACACCGGAGAGCTGGCCGCTGTCGGAGGCGTCGCCGATCTCCTGGGTGCCCTGCAGGAAGGCGGAACGGGCGCTGTTGGTCTTGTCGCGGACGCCCTTGACCGTGTAGTCGGACGCCGTGGCGCCGTGGGCGAGCGGACCGGCGGACTGGTCGCGCTCCTCCTGGAGCGCGGCGGCGAGCTGGGTCGCCTGCCTGGTCATGTCCGTCAGCAGCTTCATGTTGTCGAGCTGCTGGATCTGGTCCAGGTTGTCGCTGATGCGCAGGGCACCGAGCGAGGTGGCGGCGACCACGGGGAGCGCGAGCAGCGACACCAGACGTGTGGAGATGCGCCAGTTGCGCAGTGCCATGCGCGAGCCGGAGTCGACCGGTGCCGAGGTCTTGGGCGGGGCTGGCGGCGTGGGCGTCGTGGAGCCGGCGGGCGCGCCCGGGCGCCCGGGCCGCTCGGTGCCGCTGCCGGCCGTGGGCGGTCCCGGGTTCTGGGCGTGCTGGGGCGAGGAACCGCGGTCGGTCCCGCCGTGCGGCTCCGGCTCGGCCGGAGCACTGCCATCCCTCTTGAAACGTCCCTGCACTAGCGTCGCAACCTCTGGACCAGGCGCCCCTCCGCGAACGGCGGGACGGTGTCGGCGTCGTGAGGGGCGTCCTGAATACGCCCCCCGGGTGGTCGTGAGTGACCGGCGCTGGCTCCCCCTCCCCGCCGCTGCCCGGCGCTGCGTTGCGCCCCCTGCGCGCCGGTGCGATCCAGCAGCGGTCCGTGGAATTCCAGCACAGTGCAGGATCTCCAACAAGGCCAACGGGTGAGGCGGTGACCACCGTGACACCTTGTGAAGGATGCGTCACCAGGCGTAGAAGGTGATCTCGTGCATAACGGGCTTATGTCCGCGAGTCGGCGAGGCGGGTCGGGTGTCCCAGTCGCCATGATCGGGAGCGGAATGCTGGCTTCGATAGGGCATTGTCCGTTTTGTCGTGACGGGACTGCGAAGTGAATTAACCCTTTTGTTCGCAACCCCGTGAGTAAACTCACATGGAGATCACGGTCTCTTCACGGCTTCGGTGGGGAATCGGATGTTTAGCCTGACGCTTTACAGGGATGGCGAATCCGACAACTCGCGCCCCGGCGACGGCCCGTGCCACCCGCCCGGCGCCCCTCACGACAAGGTCAACGACAACAGTGAAGACCACGATGATGTTCCGCGCCATAGCCAACCCGCGGCGCACGACGCTGGCGCACCTCGCCGACGCGGACGAACTGCAGGCCCCGGCGACGCCGGAACACTCCGTCGACCTTCCCACCCAGACCGCCAATCCCAAGCGCACCGTTCTCATGGAGGTCCCGGCCCAGGCCTCCGCCGCGGAACAGCCGGCCCCGGCCTCCGCCGCCAAGTAGCGCGAAGAAGGAGCACGAGGTAGCACGCGCGCAGGGCGCCGCCTGCTCGGTTCCCCTGCGCCGCTCGCGCGCACCGCGGCCCGCCGGACGACGGCTCTTCGAAGCCGGGCCGCTCTCGCGCCCCCGAAGCCGGCGGGTCGTGCCGGTCCGGGACCGGACCGGCACGTCGGCCCGGAGCCGGACGACCGGTGCCGTCCTCCGGGGGTGTGGAGCACGGCGTCCTGAGCCCGGCACCCCTGGTGGACCCGAGGGCGCCGGCGGTAGCAGCGCGAGGTCCCCGCGCGCTGCCGCGTTAGCCTGGAGCGTCAGACTCCAGCCAGCTCAGTTAAGGGGCGCAAGGATCCCGTGCGCATCGCCAGATTCTCCATCGACGGGAACGTCGCCTTCGGCGTGGTCGAGGGTGACAAGCCGGACGAGCTCGTCCTCGACATCATCAAGGGCATCCCGTTCGCGGACTTCGAGCGCTCCGGCACGAAGGTGCCGCTGAGCAAGGTCAGGCTGCTGCCGCCGGTGCTCCCCAACAAGGTCGTGGCCTTCGGCCGCAACTACGCGGAGCACGCGCGCGAACTCGGCAACGAGGTTCCCGAGGCCCCGTTCGCCTTCTTCAAGCCGTCCACCTCCGTGATCGGCCCCGGCGACGAGATCGCCTACCCCTCCTTCTCCCAGGAGCTGCACCACGAGGCCGAGCTGGCCGTGGTGATCAGCCGCCTGTGCCGCGAGGTGCCGCGCGAACGCGTCAAGGACGTGATCCTCGGCTACACCTGCGCCAACGACGTCACCGCACGCGACGTCCAGCGGCGCGAGAAGCAGTGGGCCCGGGCCAAGGGCTTCGACACCTCCTGTCCCCTCGGCCCCTGGGTGGAGACCGACCTCGACCCGAGCGACCTCACCATCCAGCTCACGGTCAACGGCGGGCAGCGCCAGCTCGGCCGTACGAGCGAGATGATCCACTCGATCGAGGATCTGATCGTCAACATCACCGAGGCCATGACGCTGCTCCCCGGCGACGTGATCCTCACGGGCACCCCCGCGGGGGTCGGCCCCCTCAACGTCGGCGACGAGGTCGCCGTCACCATCGAAGGCATCGGCACTCTCACCAACAAGGTGATCAAGCGTGGCTAACGGATCCGTCCGCGTACGTTTCTGTCCGTCCCCGACCGGCAACCCCCATGTGGGCCTGGTCCGAACCGCCCTGTTCAACTGGGCGTACGCCCGTCACACCGGCGGCACGTTCGTCTTCCGCATCGAGGACACGGACGCGGCCCGGGACTCGGAGGAGTCCTACCTCCAGCTCCTGGACTCGCTGCGCTGGCTGGGCTTCGACTGGGACGAGGGCCCGGAGATCGGCGGCCCCCACGCGCCGTACCGCCAGTCCCAGCGGATGGACATCTACCAGGACGTCGCCCGCAAGCTCCTGGACGGCGGGCACGCCTACCACTGCTACTGCACCACGGAGGAGCTGGACGCCCGCCGCGACGCCGCCCGCGCCGCCGGGAGGCCGTCCGGGTACGACGGGCACTGCCGCGACCTGACCGCCGAGCAGGTGGCGGCGTACGAGGCCGAGGGCCGCACGCCCATCGTCCGCTTCCGCATGCCGGACGAGACGATCACCTTCACGGACCTGGTCCGCGGCGAGCTGACCTTCACGCCCGAGAACGTGCCGGACTACGGGATCGTACGAGCCAACGGCGCGCCCCTGTACACGCTCGTGAACCCGGTCGACGACGCCCTGATGGAGATCACCCACGTCCTGCGCGGCGAGGACCTGCTCTCCTCCACCCCCCGCCAGATCGCCCTCTACCGGGCGCTGATCGAGCTGGGCGTCGCGAAGTCCGTACCCGCCTTCGGCCATCTGCCCTATGTGATGGGCGAGGGCAACAAGAAGCTGTCCAAGCGCGACCCGCAGTCGTCGCTGAACCTCTACCGCGAGCGCGGCTTCCTGCCGGAGGGCCTGCTCAACTACCTCTCCCTGCTGGGCTGGTCGCTGGCGGCCGACCGCGACATCTTCTCGGTCGAGGAGATGGTCGCCGCCTTCGACATCGCGGAGGTGAACCCCAACCCGGCCCGCTTCGACCTGAAGAAGGCCGAGGCGATCAACGCCGACCACATCCGCCTGCTGGATGTGAAGGACTTCACGGAGCGCTGCCGGCCGTGGCTGAAGGCCCCGTTCGCGCCCTGGGCGCCCGAGGACTTCGACGAGGCGAGGTGGCAGGCGATCGCCCCGCACGCCCAGACTCGTCTGAAGGTCCTGTCCGAGATCACGGAGAACGTCGACTTCCTGTTCCTGCCGGAGCCGGTCGTCGACGAGGCCTCCTGGACCAAGGCGATGAAGGAGGGCAGCGACGCGCTGCTGCGCACGGCGCGGGAGAAGCTCCAGACGGCCGACTGGACGTCCCCGGAGGCCCTGAAGGAGGCCGTCCTGGCCGCCGGTGAGGCCCACGGCCTCAAGCTCGGCAAGGCCCAGGCCCCGGTCCGTGTCGCCGTCACCGGCCGCACGGTCGGCCTGCCGCTCTTCGAGTCCCTGGAGATCCTCGGCAAGGAGACGACGCTCGCGCGCATCGACGCGGCGCTGGCGAGACTGGCGGCGTAGGCGCGCGCCGAGCAGACGCTGACACACCCAGGGCGGCGGCCGTGACGGCCGCCGCCCTGTGGCTTTCCCGCCGCCGTCCTCCCGCGTTCTTTCCGAAGAGCCGTGTGTGTCAGTCCGGGGGACTACCGTTCGGGCATCGCATCGCGCGGTCACCGCGAGGCCGAAGTCCCCCGGGTCGCCCGCGGATCCGATCGTGCCCAGCCCCCGAAGGAAAGGCGCCCTCATGCCGCTGCCCGCCCGTGACTACGCGTGGCTCTTCACCCCCGGAAGCACGTTCCGCTACGAGTCCGGAACGGTCGGCACGATCGGCGTGGCCGACGGCGGCGAGCTGTGGCTGCCCACCGGCCGGGTCGTGGCCTGCGACCCGTTCGTCTACCTCGGCCAGGGGGACGTCGAGCCCTTCACGGTCTCCGTCCCGCCCGGCCGCTACCGCGTCGACGCGGCCGTCGCGACGCTCGCCCAGCCCGACGAGCCGCCGTCCGACGCCCCTCATCAGCGGGTGGCCGCCGCGCGCCTCGTCATCCGCGACGAGCCCACCGCCGTGTGGGAGCCCGCCCTCCTGCCGGGCCAGGACACCGGAACGCTCGGCGAGGACGAGTTCTACGGCTACGGCGTCGACGCCGGCACCGGCTGCTTCTACGACGCCGCGGCCGACGCGTCCTTCCAGGGCTGGGCGGAGGGCGACGAGGGTCCGCTGTGGGACGCCTTCGAGAACAGCGACTGGGCCCCCGGCCCCCACCTGGTCACCGCACCGGACACGGGGCACGGCCTGGCCGCCTTCACCTCCGGCTGGGGCGACGGTTCCTACCCCACCTGGATCGGCCGTACGGCGGCCGGCGAGGTCACCTGCTTCGTCACCGACTTCTTCGTCGCCCCCGACCCGTCCGAGGCCGAGGAGTCGAGCGGGACTGCCGCCGCCACCGGCTGACCGGCTACCGTCGCAGGAGACCGGCCAGGACCACGAACCGGAGGTGAACCGCGTGCCGATCAAGGCCGTCGTCTGGGACGTCGACGACACCCTCTTCGACTACACCGCCGCCGACCGCGCCGGGATGCGCGAGCACCTGGCCGCCGAGGGGCTGCTCGGCGGGTACGGGAGCGTGGAGCAGGCCCTCGACCGGTGGCGGCGGAGCACCGATCTGCAGTGGGCCCGGTACGCGGCCGGGAAGACCTCTTTCGAGGGACAGCGCCGGGACCGCGTACGGGTCTTCCTCGAGCGGGCGCTGACCGACGACGAGGCGGACGCCTGGTTCCTGCGCTACCGGGACCACTACGAGGCCGCCTGGTCCCTCTTCCCGGACGTCCTGCCCGTCCTGGACGCCCTCGCCGTCAGTCACCGGCACGCGGTGCTGTCCAACTCCAGCATCCACGTCCAGGACCACAAGCTTCGCGCCCTCGGCGTCCGCGACCGCTTCGAGGCCGTGCTGTGCGCCGCCGAACTGGGCGTCTCCAAGCCGGACGCCCGGGCCTTCCGCGCGGCCTGCGACGCCCTCGGGCTCGCCCCGCACCAGGTCGCGTACGTCGGTGACCACCCCGAGATCGACGGCCGTGGCGCGGCCGAGGCCGGGCTGCTGTCCGTGTGGATCGACCGCGCCGGTGTGCGTGTCGTCACGGACGGACAGCCCGCCGCGCGGCCCGAAGTGCCCGCCGGCCTGCACCGGATCGTCTCCCTCGACGAACTCCCCGCGGTCCTCGGCGCGGATACCCGTTTTGGAGCGCCGTCCACCTTCGGGTAATGTTCTTCCTGCGCCGCCGGGGAGCGGGCCGAGAGGCCGGAAACCGGAGGCGCGAGCTAGAACAAAACCCTTTCAGGGGATTGCGTTCCAGTGGCCTATGGTGTAATTGGCAGCACGACTGATTCTGGTTCAGTTAGTCTTGGTTCGAGTCCAGGTAGGCCAGCTCGCAGAGCTTATCTGCAGGTGCGGATCTCATCCGCAAGCCCCCGTTGTGTAGCGGCCTAGCACGCTGCCCTCTCACGGCAGTAGCGCCGGTTCGAATCCGGTCGGGGGTACAGATCCTTCCCGCGAGGACAGCCGGGTCGCTCCCGCTGCCCTCGATGCAGGATCGCTAGGGCCCCCGTTGTGTAGCGGCCTAGCACGCCGCCCTCTCAAGGCGGTAGCGCCGGTTCGAATCCGGTCGGGGGTACGGTCTGGTCTAAACCACATTGGTCTATGGTGTAATTGGCAGCACGACTGATTCTGGTTCAGTTAGTCTTGGTTCGAGTCCAGGTAGACCAGCTCGGATCTGCGGAAACGCAAGATCCTCGCCCCCGTTGTGTAGCGGCCTAGCACGCCGCCCTCTCAAGGCGGTAGCGCCGGTTCGAATCCGGTCGGGGGTACAGGGCTCGCAGGGCCTCCACTTCGGTGGAGGCCCTGCGGCGTTTCCGGCTCCCCGGTCCCGGCAGGGCGGGGTGCGCGCCCCGGCCGTGCCGGCGGGCCAACTCCGTGTACGGCGCCAGGACTTCGGTGTCCCAGACGTGGCTGCTGTTGCTTCTGTGGCCGATGTTTCCCTTGTGGCAGGCGGGCCGGGGTTCCCGGGTGTCCCGCCCACGACCTTGCGGAAGAGGGCCTGCCCGCGGCGTCGAGGCCCGCCCGCTTCCGTGCCGGGCCGCCGGGCGCTCAGCCGGAGCGGCGCAGCGCCTCGGACAGACGGGCGGCGGCGTCGATGACCGCCTGCGCGTGCATCCGGCCCGGGTGGCGCGTCAGGCGCTCGATGGGGCCGGACACGGACACCGCGGCCACCACGCGGTTGGAGGGGCCTCGTACGGGGGCGGAGACGGACGCCACGCCCGGCTCGCGCTCCCCGATGGACTGCGCCCAGCCCCGGCGCCGCACACCCGACAGGGCCGTCGCCGTGAAGCGGGCGCCCTGCAGGCCGCGGTGCAGCCGCTCGGGCTCCTCCCAGGCCATCAGGATCTGCGCCGAGGAGCCGGCCTTCATCGTGAGCGTGGAACCCACCGGTACCGTGTCCCTGAGGCCCGACAGCCGCTCCGCGGCGGCGACGCAGATGCGCATGTCCCCCTGACGGCGATAGAGCTGCGCGCTCTCGCCCGTGACGTCGCGCAGGTGCGTCAGCACCGGACCCGCCGTCGCCAGCAGGCGGTCCTCGCCCGCCGCCGCGGCCAGCTCGGCCAGCCGGGGGCCGAGGATGAAACGGCCCTGCATGTCGCGCGCCACCATACGGTGGTGCTCCAGCGCCACGGCCAGACGGTGGGCCGTGGGTCGTGCCAGTCCGGTGGCGCCGACCAGACTCGCGAGGGTGGCCGGACCGGACTCCAGAGCGCTCAGGACGAGGGCCGCCTTGTCCAGAACGCCGACGCCGCTACTGTTGTCCATGCAACGATACTCACGTCTCACTCTGTGAAACGCAAGTTCAATTTTCCGTGGAACCCGCCACTCTGGACCTACGGCTCCGAATTCACGGGTCCGGCGAAAGATGCCCGAGAACAGCGGCGAGCGAGCCGAAGAGGCGCGCCGGTGCCGAGGGCCCGACCGAGCGGAGGCCCGAGGGGCTGGGCGCGATCGGGCCCTCGGCACCGGCCGGAGCGCCCCGCAGGCGAGCGAGCCACAAAAAAGGGGAAAGCGATGGGTAGGACACTCGCGGAGAAGGTCTGGGACGACCATGTCGTCCGGCGCGCCGAGGGCGAGCCCGACCTCCTCTACATCGATCTGCACCTGCTGCACGAGGTGACCAGCCCGCAGGCCTTCGACGGGCTGCGCAAGAGCGGCCGCCAGGTGCGCAGGCTCGATCTCACCATCGCCACCGAGGATCACAACACCCCCACCCTCGACATCGACAAGCCCATCGCGGACCCGGTCTCCCGCGCCCAGCTGGAGACGCTGCGCAAGAACTGCGCCGATTTCGGCGTCCGCCTGCACCCGCTGGGCGACGTCGAGCAGGGCGTCGTGCACGTCGTCGGCCCGCAGCTCGGCCTGACCCAGCCGGGCACGACCGTCGTCTGCGGCGACTCCCACACCTCCACGCACGGCGCCTTCGGCGCGCTGGCGTTCGGCATCGGCACCTCCCAGGTCGAGCATGTGCTCGCCACCCAGACGCTGCCGCTGGCCCGCCCGAAGACCATGGCCATCACGGTCGACGGCGAGCTGCCCGAGGGCGTCACCGCCAAGGACCTGATCCTGGCGATCATCGCCAGGATCGGCACCGGCGGCGGCCAGGGCTACATCCTGGAGTACCGCGGCCCGGCCATCGAGAAGCTCTCGATGGAGGCCCGGATGACCATCTGCAACATGTCCATCGAGGCCGGTGCCCGCGCGGGCATGATCGCCCCCGACGAGACCACCTTCGCCTACCTCAAGGGCCGCCCGCACGCCCCCGAGGGCGCCGACTGGGACGCCGCGGTCGCGTACTGGAAGACCCTGCGCACCGACGACGACGCGGAATTCGACGCCGAGGTCCGGATCGACGCCGCCGCGCTCTCGCCGTTCGTCACCTGGGGCACCAACCCGGGCCAGGGCGCTCCGCTTTCGGCCGCCGTCCCCGATCCGGCTTCGTACGAGGACGCCTCGGAGCGCATGGCCGCCGAAAAGGCCCTGGAGTACATGGGATTGGCGGCCGGACAGCCGCTGCGCTCCATCACGGTGGACACCGTCTTCGTAGGCTCCTGCACCAACGGCCGCATCGAGGACCTGCGCGCCGCGGCCGAGATCCTCAAGGAGCGCAAAGTCGCCGACGGTGTACGGATGCTGGTCGTCCCGGGCTCCGCGCGCGTGGGCCTGCAGGCCGTCTCCGAGGGCCTGGACGTGGTCTTCAAGGAGGCCGGCGCCGAATGGCGGCACGCGGGCTGTTCGATGTGCCTCGGCATGAACCCCGACCAGCTCGCCCCGGGTGAGCGTTCCGCGTCCACCTCCAACCGCAACTTCGAGGGCCGGCAGGGCAAGGGCGGCCGTACCCACCTGGTCTCGCCGCAGGTCGCCGCCGCGACGGCGGTCCTGGGCCACCTGGCGTCCCCCGCCGACCTGTCCGACGCCGACACTCGTACGCCCGCTGGAGTCTGAGAAGTCATGGAAGCATTCACCACGCACACCGGCCGGGCCGTCCCGCTGCGGCGCGGCAACGTCGACACCGACCAGATCATCCCCGCCCACTGGCTCAAGAAGGTGACCCGGGACGGGTTCGAGGACGGGCTGTTCGAGGCCTGGCGCAGGGACCCCGAGTTCGTGCTGAACCGCCCGGAGCGGCAGGGGGCGACCGTCCTGGTCGCCGGCCCCGACTTCGGCACCGGCTCCTCCCGCGAGCACGCCGTCTGGGCGCTGCAGAACTACGGCTTCAAGGCCGTCATCTCCTCCCGGTTCGCCGATATCTTCCGGGGCAACTCGCTCAAGAACGGCCTGCTCACGGTCGTGCTGGAGCAGAAGATCGTCGACGCGCTGTGGGAACTCACGGAGCAGGACCCGCAGGCCGAGATCACGGTCGACCTCCCGGCCCGCGAGGTGCGCGCCGAGGGCATCACCGCGGCCTTCGAGCTGGACGAGAACTCCCGCTGGCGGCTGCTGAACGGCCTGGACGACATCTCCCTCACGCTCCGGAACGAGGCCGATGTCGCCGCGTACGAGGCAGGGCGCCCCGCGTACAAGCCGCGGACGCTCCTGGTCTGACTCCGGGCCCGGCCGGAGGGGCTGATTTCAGCCACCGCAACACCTGTCTGTACCCCCAATCGTGGACGGTTGGGGGTACAGCCGTTTCTGCCCCCGGACGGTCCCGGCGCGCCGCCTGCGAGGGGGCCAACTCCTCCGGATACAAAGGTCATTGCGGGGTACCGGCGCCTTGAAGACACCCTGTGCGCGGATTCCGGGAAGGTCCGGGAGCGGCGGTAGTTGCCCCCCTGCGGGGGCGACAACTCGCCCCAGATGGCACAATCTGTGCATGGACAACGACGGCCAACTCGAGCTCTATACGGCGGTCGCGGTCCAACTCAAGGAAGCGCACTCCCGGGTGCGCGCACTGCAAGTCCCGGAGGGCGTACGGATGGCGCTGACCCGGAAGCTGCTGGTCATTACGGCCGCGGCCAAGCACGATCCCGCCGAAGCGGCCAGGCGTCTCAAGCGGTTCATGGGCGACCTCGACGAGGGGCGAATCCCCGAAGAGGAACTCTGAGGCGGCCGAGTCGGTTGCGGCACAAGGGTGATTAGCCCGTTTCGTGTTTGATTTGCGGTATATATCTGCCTAACGTGCGAAAAAGCTTGAACACTTTCGTTCTGGCGATGTCTCCGAAGGGGAAGACGTGAACAAGGCGCAGCTCGTAGAAGCGATTGCCGACAAGATGGGCGGTCGCCAGCAGGCCGCCGATGCTGTCGACGCGGTCCTGGACGCCATCGTCCGCGCGGTCGTCGGAGGCGACCGGGTCTCGGTCACCGGTTTCGGTTCGTTCGAGAAGGTGGAGCGTCCTGCCCGGTACGCCCGCAACCCTCAGACGGGCGAGCGGGTTCGGGTCAAGAAGACCTCCGTTCCGCGCTTCCGCGCAGGTCAGGGCTTCAAGGACCTGGTCAGCGGCACCAAGAAGCTGCCGCGCGGTGGTGAGGTCGCCGTGAAGAAGGCGCCCAAGGGCAGCCTCACCGGCGGTGCCGCCGCCACGGTCAAGAAGGCCGTGGCGAAGAAGGTCACCGCCAAGAAGGCGGCCCCCGCGAAGAAGGTCACCGCGAAGAAGGCGGCCCCCGCGAAGAAGGTCACGGCGGCGGCGAAGAAGACCGCTGCGAAGAAGACGGCCGCCAAGAAGACCACCGCGGCCGCGAAGAAGACCGCGGCGAAGAAGACCACCGCGAAGAAGGCGGCGGCCAAGAAGGCCCCGGCGAAGAAGGCCCCGGCCAAGAAGTCCACGGCCCGGAAGACCACCGCAAAGAAGACCACCGCCCGCAGGTAACGGGGCGCACAGGCACTCACGCGCCGGGCCGGGCTCCCCTGGGAGCCCGGCCCGCGGTGTGTTTCGGGGGTGTGCTCAGAAGGTGTGCAGGGTCACCAGCGTGATCCGCCGGGCCGCGCCCTCACCCTCCGTCTCGATCCGCACCCGCTGCCCCGGGCGCAGCAGCCTGAGCCCGCCCGCGTCGAACGCGGGCGCGTCGAAGGGGACGGGCGTGCCGTCGTCGAGCAGCACCTGGCCGGTGCGGGTCTCGGGGTCGTAGGTGTACGCGGTCGCCTGCATGACCGCAGCCTAGCGACCGTGCCGCACCTCTTCACCGGGTGGCGGTCCGGCGTGCGCAGGGGAGAAGGCGGCAGGGGGGATGTAGCGGAGAGCCGCAGGGGGAAAGCGGCAGGGGCGGACGAAGCGGCGAGCCGGCCGGACCGTGCCCGTCGGCCCCGGCTCCGCGTCAGCCCGCCGGCTGCCCCGGGATCAGCAGCCGGGCGGCCGCCGCCGCCGTGCGCGGGCCCACGCCCAGGGCCAGCGCCGCGCGCAGGTCGTCCCCGGTGTCCACGTCCTGTCGTACGGAGTCCACCGCGTCGAGGGCGATTTCCACCGCGCCCGAGGCGCGGTGCCGTGCCCGTGAATCCGTACCGAAAGCGGGCAGCAATTCCCGGCCCGGACCCGCGGCCAGCAGTGTCGTGCCGATTCCGGTGGCGTCGGGCAGAAAAGCGCGCGGGAATTCGGCGGCCGCGTCCAGGACCCGGGCCAATTCCACCGGGCGCAGGGACGGGAGATCGGCGTTCAGCGCCGCCACGGCGGCGCCGGGCCGGGCCCCGCGTACGGCCGCCGCCCCATGGACGAGCGCGGCGTTCAGACCGTCCGCCGGCTCGTCCGCGACGATCCGGGCCCCCAGGGCCGCCAGCTCGCGCGCGGCGAGCGGGTCGCCCGTGACGACCGCCACATCACGCACCGCGGCGCAGGAGAGCGCCGCGGCCACCGTGTCCTGTGCGAAGGCGAGGGCGAGCCCCGGACGCAGACCGTCCGCCGCGGTGTCCGAGAGTCTGCTCTTGGCCCGCGCCAAGGCTTTCAGAGGTACGACCACAGTCCACTGCACGAGCGCTCCGTCCCTTACCTGGCGCGTCCATTGTCACCCGGATCCCGCCGCGGCACCGACGCCCCGACCGGCGGCCGGCGCGGGGGAAAGGTGTGCGAAGCCCCATGCAACGGCCGCCGCGGGAGACGGGCGGGCGTACGGTGTTCTCGACAGACGGGCGGCCTGGGGCGACACTTGTGCGGCCCACAGCCCCGAGCCCGGGCCTGACGTCCGGGCCCCTAGAGGAAGGTGTCCGCGTGCCCCGCCGCAGAATCGGCTTCTGGTACCGCTTCGCAGCGGTCCTCTGCAAACCGCCGCTGGTGGTTCTGCTCAAGCGGGACTGGCGCGGAATGGAGAACATTCCGGCCGAAGGCGGATTTATCACCGCGGTGAACCACAATTCACATGTGGACCCGTTCGCCTACGCGCACTACCAGTACAACACCGGGCGCGTTCCTCGTTTCCTCGCCAAGAGCGGTCTTTTCAAGAAGGGAATCGTCGGTGCCGCGATGCGCGGTACCGGGCAGATCCCCGTCTACCGCGAGACCACGGACGCCCTCAGCGCCTTCCGGGCCGCGATCGACGCGGTGGAGCGCGGCGAGTGCGTCGCCTTCTACCCGGAGGCCACCCTCACCCGGGACCCCGGCCTGTGGCCGATGACCGGCAAGACCGGTGCCGCCCGCGTCGCGCTGCAGACCAAGTGCCCGGTGATCCCCGTCGCCCAGTGGGGAGCCAACGAGTTGCTGCCGCCCTACGCCAAGAAGCCGAACCTCTTTCCGCGCAAGACCCACCATGTGCTCGCGGGTCCGCCCGTGGACCTCACGCGCTTCTACGACAAGGAGATGTCCCCCGACGTCCTGAAGGAGGCGACGGAGGTCATCATGGCGGCCATCACCCGGCAGCTGGAGGAGATCCGCGGCGAGAAGGCGCCCGAGAAGCGCTACGACCCGCGCGAGGTCCGCATCCAGCAGCGCCGCCGCACCGCCGCGCAGGAGAAGGCACGCGAGAAGGAGGGGCAGGGCAAGTGAGCAAGCCGGTCAAGGCGGCCGTGTTCGGGACGGGATCGTGGGGGACGGCCTTCGGCATGGTGCTCGCCGACGCCGGGTGCGAGGTCACCCTGTGGGCTCGCCGCGCCGAACTCGTCGAGGCCGTCAACTCCACCCGGACGAACCCGGACTACCTGCCGGGCGTCGAACTGCCCGAGAACCTCAAGGCCACCACGGACCCGGCCGAGGCCGCGCGGGAGGCCGACTTCACGATACTCGCGATCCCCTCGCAGACCCTGCGCGGGAACCTCGCCGAGTGGACGCCGCTGCTCGCGCCCCACACGATCCTCGTCTCCCTGATGAAGGGCGTCGAACTCGGCTCCGCCATGCGGATGAGCGAGGTCGTCGAGGACGTCGCCAAGGTCGGCCCGGAACGCGTCGCCGTCGTCACCGGACCCAACCTGGCCCGGGAGATCGCCGCCCGGATGCCGGCCGCCGCCGTGGTCGCCTGCACCGACGAGGTGGTCGCCCAGCGCCTCCAGAGCGTCTGCCACACGCCGTACTTCCGGCCGTACACCAACACCGACGTGGTCGGCTGCGAACTCGGCGGGGCGGTCAAGAACGTCATCGGCCTCGCGGTCGGCATCGCGGACGGCATGGGCCTCGGCGACAACGCCAAGGGCTCGCTCATCACGCGCGGGCTCGCCGAGACCACCCGGCTCGGGCTCGCCATGGGCGCCGACCCGCTGACCTTCTCCGGGCTCGCGGGCCTCGGCGACCTGGTGGCGACCTGCTCCTCACCGCTGTCGCGCAACCACACCTTCGGCACCAACCTCGGCAAGGGCATGACGCTTCAGGAGACCATCGCGGTCACCCGGCAGACCGCCGAGGGCGTCAAGTCCTGTGAGTCCGTGCTGGATCTGGCCCGCAGGCACGGCGTCGACATGCCCATCACGGAAACGGTGGTCGGCATCGTCCACGAGGGAAAGCCGCCGGTCGTCGCCCTCAAGGAGCTGATGTCGCGCAGCGCGAAGCCCGAACGACGCTGAGCGACCCAGGCCGACGGACGCTGTCTCAGGGCCCTACCACCGGGTACGCTCATCGCGATATGAGCACCGAGAACCTCCCCCAGAGCCCTGGGCAGCCCCCTCGCAAGCCGCGCGTCGCCATCGTCCACGGCGGCCGCAGCTCCGAACACGGCATCTCCGTGGTCACGGCCGGTGCTGTGCTGCGCGCCATCGACCGGACGAAGTACGACGTCCTGCCGATCGGCATCACGCGGGACGGCCGTTGGGCGCTCACCGCCGACGAACCCGAGCGGATGGCGATCACCGAGCGCCGCACGCCCAGCGTCGAGGAACTCGCCGAGTCGCACGAGGGCGGCGTCGTCCTGCCCGTCGACCCCACGAACCGCGAAGTCGTCTACAGCGAGCCCGGTTCGGTCCCCAAGGCGCTGGGCGAGGTCGATGTGGTCTTCCCGGTGCTGCACGGCCCCTACGGCGAGGACGGCACCCTTCAGGGCCTGCTGGAGCTGTCCGGCGTGCCCTATGTGGGCTCGGGCGTGCTCGCCTCCGCCGTCGGCCAGGACAAGGAGTACATGAAGCGCGTGTTCACCTCGTTCGGGCTTCAGGTCGGCCCGTACGTGGTGATCCGTCCGCGCGAGTGGGAGCGCGACCAGGCCGCCGCCCGCAAGAAGATCGTGGACTTCGCCGGCGAGCACGGCTGGCCGCTGTTCGTGAAGCCCGCGCGCGCGGGTTCGTCGATCGGCATCACCAAGGTCGACGATTTCGCGGGGCTGGACGAGGCGATCGCCGAGGCCCAGCGGCACGACCCCAAGATCATCGTGGAGGCCGCGATCCGCGGGCGCGAGATCGAATGCGGTGTCCTGGAGTTCGAGGACGGCCCCCGCGCCTCGGTGCCGGCCGAGATCCCGCCGCCGGACACGCACGCGTACTACGACTTCGACGCCAAGTACATCGACTCGACCCCCGGCATCGTGCCCGCGCCGCTGACCGACGAGCAGACCGCCGAGGTCCAGCGGCTCGCCGTGCAGGCGTTCGACGCCGCGTCCTGCGAGGGCCTGGTCCGCGCGGACTTCTTCCTCGCCGAGGACGGGAAGTTCGTGATCAACGAGATCAACACCATGCCCGGTTTCACGCCGATCTCCATGTACCCGCAGATGTGGCAGGCGAGCGGCATCAGCTACCCCGAGCTGGTGGACCGTCTCATCCAGGCGGCGCTGAACCGCTCCACGGGCCTGCGGTAGCCCGCGCCGGGACCTCTCAGTCGGCGATCCCCTCGGGGATCGCCTTCTTGACGGCGGGCGCCAGGCTGACGAGCGGTGCCACCCCGCCGCCCGTGCGTGCCTGGGGCAGGCTCACCTCGACATACGCCCGGCGCAGCGTGGTGGTGAAGCGGAACGAGCCGTCGTCCCGCTTCTGCAGCAGCCAGCCGACACCGTTGACGTCCATGCCGTCGGCCTCCGGGTCGTCCATCTCCGCGGGCCTCGCCACGCCGCAGCGCAGTATGATCGCCGGGCTTCCCCAGCCCGCCGTCAGCGCGGACTGGGGTTCGGGATCGTTCCGCTCGAGGCCGTTCACCTTCTGCGGCAGCACCTTGTCCAGGTTCCGGCACAGCTGGGTGACCTTCGCATCCGGGTCGGGAACCGCCGCCGAGGGGCTGTCATCGCTTGAGGAACAGCCCGCAGCGGCGATCAGCAGGGCGAGGGCGGACAGTCCGAGGCGCCGGTGACGGAAGAAGCTCACCGGCCAAGGGTAGACGGGGGCTACAGGTGCACCACCGGGCAGGTCAGGGTGCGGGTGATGCCGTCCACTTGCTGGACCTTCGCGACCACCATGCGGCCCAGCTCATCGACGGTGTCGGCCTGGGCGCGCACGATGACGTCATAGGGACCCGTCACGTCCTCGGCCTGGACGACCCCAGGGATCTTGCCGATCGTCTCGGCGACGGTCGACGCCTTGCCGACCTCCGTCTGGATCAGGATGTACGCCTGTACCACGGAACCTCCAAGGCGGCCACGAGGATCATGTGGGGGAGAAGGGACGCCACGGTATCGCGTCGCCGCTCGCCGCGGGGAGACCCGCGGAGGCTGTGGCGTGCGTGACGGGTACCACCCGCGACACAAGTTGACAGTCGACTCGACCGTACCGGCGACGATGACGGCTCGCGACCGGGCGCGGCAGGCGAGAGAAGGGGATGTACGACGATGAAGGGCACCGTGGGCGAGCTGGGCGAGTTCGGGCTCATCAGGGAGCTCACCGCGCGGCTCACCACCACCCCGGCGGTCCGGGTCGGCCCCGGCGACGACGCCGCGGTGGTGGCCGCTCCCGACCGCCGGGTGGTGGCGAGCACCGACATCCTCCTGGAGGGCCGGCACTTCCGCCGCGACTGGTCGACGGCGTACGACGTCGGGCGCAAGGCGGCCGCGCAGAACCTCGCCGACATCGCCGCGATGGGCGCCGTGCCGACCGCGCTGCTGCTCGGTCTCGTCGTCCCCGCCGAACTGCCCGTCACCTGGCCCACGGAGCTGATGGACGGCCTGCGCGACGAGTGCCAGGTCGCGGGCGCGGCCGTGGTGGGCGGCGATGTCGTACGCGGCGACACCATCATGATCTCGATCACCGCGCTCGGTGATCTGCGCAACCACGAGCCGGTCACCCGGGCCGGCGCCCAGCCCGGCGATGTGGTCGCCGTCACCGGCTGGCTCGGCTGGTCCGCGGCCGGGCACGCGGTCCTCTCCCGCGGTTTCCGCTCGCCGCGCGCGTTCGTCGAGGCGCACCGGCGCCCCGAACCGCCGTACCACGCGGGACCGGCCGCCGCCGCGCTCGGCGCCACCGCGATGTGCGACGTGAGCGACGGCCTCATCGCCGACCTCGGGCACATCGCGGTGGCCAGCAAGGTGCGGATCGACATCCGCTCCGGCGCCATCGACATCCCCTCCCAGATGAACGACATCGGGCAGGCCGTCGGCGTCGACCCCCTCCAGTGGGTGCTCACGGGCGGCGAGGACCACGCGATCGTGGCGACCTTCCCGCCGGACGTGAAGCTGCCCGCGCGCTGGAAGGTGATCGGCGAGGTGCTCAACCCCTCCGCGCTGCCCCAGGTGACGGTCGACGGAGCACCGTGGACCAGCAAGGGCGGCTGGGACCACTTCGGGGACGTCGAGGCGTAGCCGTCCGGCGGGCGTGGCCGCCCGCTCCACGCGGACGGCCTCAGGCGGGATACGCCGGGAGGTCGATGTCCGTCGCCGCCTTCTTCGTCAGCCGCTTGAAGAACCCGGCGAGAAGACGCGAGGCCAGCAGCCGGTACATCCGGTCCCGGCTGCGGATCCGCCGCTCGGTCGCGGGGGCGAAGAACGGACCCGCGTTGCCGGAGATCTTCTGGCAGCCCTTGGCGAAGTCCCGGATCCGCGCCTCGTACGCGGCCAGGGCGGTGCGGTGGTCGCCGTGGGCGAGGGCGAGTTAGCCCGCCAGGACATACGCGGCGACGATCGCCACTCCGGTGCCCGTACCGCCCGTAGCCGAGGATGGCGAAGCGCATGCGGGGGAGTCTGACAGGCCGTGTCCGGGCGGACACAGCAGAAAGCCGGCCCACGTCAGTGGACCGGCTTTCTGCAGCGAACCAGCGGTGGCCGCGCGCTTAACAGGACGTCAGCGCGAGACCTTGCCGGCCTTGATGCACGAGGTGCAAGCGTTCACGCGCTTCGGCGTCCCGCCCACCACGGTACGCACACGCTGGATGTTCGGGTTCCAGCGACGGGACGTACGGCGGTGCGAGTGCGAGATGTTGTTGCCGAAGCCCGGGCCCTTGCCGCAGACGTCGCAGTTGGCAGCCACGGGTCACTCCAAAGACTTCAGATGTTCTTACGGTGGATCCCGGCATGCCGGGATCGAGATCGTAGGATCTGAGTGGCTCTGCCAGGGGAAAGCCCGACCTGGATCGGGCAACCGGAGCAGCATACAACGGCTGCTTCCGTTCAACGAAACTACCACGGCCCTCCCGCCCCCCGCTCGGGCCCCGACCGGCTCCGGGTCCGGGATCCGGCCGCGCCGGGACCTCGGCGCCGGGCGTCCGTCCGGCCCTCTTCCGGGCCGTACCCGCTCTGGGTCTACGCTGCGTCCCACGTCCAGCAGCTCAAGGAGGCGCAGGTGGCGCAGGTGCCGCAGCCATTGGATGCCCTCGCGGTGCGCACCTGGTGCTCTCTCGCGCTCCAGGCGCTGGGACGGGCGCGCGAGGAGATCGACGCGATCAACGTCTATCCAGTGGCCGACGGGGACACCGGCACGAACCTCTATCTCACCGTGGAGTCGGCCGCCGCGGCCGTCGAGGCGGTCTTCGCCGGATACGAGGCGGGCGGCACCCAGCGGCCGACGCTCGCCGACGCCGTGCGGGCCATGGCACACGGCGCGCTCATCGGGGCCCGCGGCAACTCGGGGACGATCCTCGCGCAACTGCTGCGCGGCATGGCCCAGGTGCTCGCCGCCGACGGTGAGAGCGCTCACACCGACGCCCAGGGGCTGCGGCTCGCGCTCCGGCGGGCGGCCGACTCCGCCCGGGAGGCCGTCGCCCACCCCGTGGAGGGCACCGTGCTGACCGTCGCCTCGGCCGCCGCGGACGCGGCCACGGGCGCGGAGGAGAACTGCGCCGGCGTCGCCCGGGCCGCGTACGAGGGAGCCCGGACCGCCCTCGCGGCGACTCCCGGCCAGCTCGCCGTCCTGGAGCGCGCCGGGGTGGTCGACGCGGGTGGCCGGGGCCTGGTGGCGGTGCTTGCGGCACTGGTGGAGACGTTCACGGGGGAGACCCCCCACGTTCCCGACGGGCCGGGGCGCGACGCCCACGCGCGCGGGGACGCGGGCGCGGCCCACCCGCGTGTGCCTGGCGGCGACGCCCACGCGCGCGTGCACGGCGGCGACGTCCACCCGCGTGTACCTGCTGGCGATGAGGCTCTCGCGCGCGTGCACGGCGACGACGCCCTCGCGCGCGTGCACGCCGATTCCCCGGGCGTCGCCGACGAGTGCGCAGGCGCCCCGGCGGACGACGGCGGCCCCGCCTACGAGGTGATCTACCTCCTGGAGGCCGACGACCCGGCCGTGGCGCGGCTGCGGCAGCGGCTCGACGCGCTCGGCGACTCCCTGGTCGTGGTCGGCGGGGACGGGCTGTGGAACGTCCATGTGCACGTCGACGACGCGGGCGCCGCCGTCGAGGCGGGTGTCGAGGCCGGGCGGCCGTACCGGATCCGGATCACGCACTTCGCCGCCGGGGATGTGCACACCACGCGGGCCGGACGCCCGCCGCGCGAGCGGGTCCAGCGCGCGGTGGTGGCGGTCGTGCCGGGAGAGGGTCTGGCCGGGCTGTACCAGGAGGCCGGGGCGACCACCGTGCTCGCCCGGCCCGGGGAACCGCCGGCGAGCGGGGAGCTGGTGCAGGCGGTACGACGGGCGCACGCGCGCGAGGTGGTGCTGCTGCCCAACGACGCGGAGCTGCGCCACACCGCGGCCGCGGCGGCCGAGCAGGCCCGTACGGAGGGCGTCCGCGTGGCGCTGATCCCGACCCGGTCCGCGGTGCAGGGGATGGCGGCACTGGCCGTCCACGAGCCGGAACGACGCTTCGACGAGGACGTCGTGGCGATGACGTCGGCGGCGGGGGCGACCCGGTACGCGGAGGTCGCGGTCGCCGAACGGCAGTCCTGGACGATGGCGGGCATCTGCCAGGCCGGGGACGTCCTCGGCCTGATCGACGGCGATGTCGCGGTCATCGGCTCGGACGTGACGGCGATCGCCGGGACGGTCCTGGACCGCATGCTCGCGGCGGGCGGCGAACTGGTCACCCTGGTCCTGGGCGACGAGGCCCCGGAGTCGGTCGCGGCCCATCTGGAGGCCCGGGTACGCGAGTCGTACCTGGCCGTCGACACGGTGGTCTACCGGGGCGGCCGACAGGGGCCGCTGCTGCTCATCGGCGTGGAATGACACCGTCCGGGGTCACGGCAGTGCGGCCACCCGCCGTGACACCGTCCGGGTTCGCGGCAGCACGTCCACCCGCGCGGCGCCCCCGGCAGCGGCAGGCGATGCGAGCCGGGTGTCCGCCCGCGACGACGGGCACCCGGCACGGGCGTCACCGCTCCCGCTACGCCTCGACGAACTCCAGCAGCCGTTCCGCCTCTGCCCGCCGAGCCCGGGCCGGTTCGCCGCCGCCGTCCGCCGCCTCGTGCCCCTCGTACGCCGACAGCACCGCACGCGCGCGTGCCGCCGCCGCGTCCGGACGCCGCAGGTCCGCCTCCATCCGGCCCGCGGCCAGCTCGGCGCCGGTACGGGCGTCGAGGGCGCCCGGGCCGAGGTCCGCGAAGACCGCGACGGCCTCCGTGAAGTGCCCGAGCGCCTCCTCGAAGGCCGCCCGCAGCGTCTCCTCGTCCGCGTCCTCACCGGCCGAACCGGCGATCAGCTCGCCGAACTGGCGGTGGGTGTGCCCGAGTTCGGCGGCCAGCCCGGCCCGTGTCTCCTCGTCCTCGGGCGAGCCCGACGCACACACCCGGGCCGCCTGGGCCATCAGCTCCCGCGCCGCGTCCAGATCCGCCTGCTCGCGTGCGGCGAGCCAGGCGCGGGCCCGCAGGGCGCGCACCAGGCCATGGGTGTTGCCGAGGTCGCTCCACAGGTCTGCGGCGCGGGCGTAGGCCCGGTCCGCCTCCGCCGGCAGCTCCGCGTTCCCCAGCGCCTCCGCGGCCAGGTGCGCCAGCATGGCGTGGTCCCGCTGTTCCGGCCAGTGCCGGGCGATCTCCGCGGCCTGCAACCACCGTTCGGCGGCGGCGCGGTGCTCGCCCAGCTCCGTGTGGCAGTCGCCGAGCCACCACTGTGTCTGCACGAGCGCGCCGTCGCCGTGTGTCTCGGCGGTCAGATCGGGCAGTGCCGACTCCAGCACCTCGGCCGCCTCCGCGAACCGGCCCTGCCGCAGCAGCAGACCGCCCAGCCGGTGTCGCGCCCATGCGCCGAGCGTCGGGCCCTCGCCCGCCTCGTCGGCCCAGTACGCGGCCTGAAGGGCGTGCTCGGCGGCCTCCGCGAACCGCTCCGACGCCTCCAGCGCCTCCGCCAGCCCGAGGTGCAGCTGCGCCTGCCCGACCGGCTCCAGCTGCCCCTGGCCGTGCTCCAGCGCCGCCCGGGCCGCCCGCTCGGCGCCCTCCGCGTCCCCGAGCCGGCGCGCGAGGTGGGCCAGCCGCGCCTCGTGCTCCACCGCGAACCACGGCAGGCCCGCCGCCACATACTCCTCGGCCGCCCGCGCCAGCAGCTCCGCGGCCGCCTCCGCGTCCCCGGCGCGCCCCGCCAGCTCGGCGAGCATCGCCCTGGCCTCCGCGGTCCGGGACGCGAGACGCACCTCGGCCGTGTGCGGCCCGGCGAACGCCAGCAGCTCCCGTACGGACTCCTCGGCGGCCCCGGCGGAGCCCTCGTCCTCCTCCAGCCGGTGCATCAGGATGCGGGCGCGCCCCACCAGGACGGACGCCGTCTGCCGGGGCCCCGTCCCGCCCTCCTGGAAGAGGGCGAGGGCCTCCTCGCGCAGCCCGGTGATCTCCTCCAGCGCCCGGTCGGCCTCGCCCGTCAGGGCGCGTACGAACGCGGCGCGCGCGCGTGCCGCCAGCGCCTCACCCGGGTCGCCCGCCGCCGCGTACAGCGCGGCCGCGCGCTCGAAGGACTCGACGCCCTCCGGGCCCCGGCTGATCGCCTCGTGGTCGACCAGCTCCGCCTGGTCCAGGGGCTCCAGCACCTGGCCCCCGGCCGCGCGCGCCACCGCGGCCCACGCGTCCACGGCGTCCGGGTGCAGGGCCGCCGACAGCCGTCGCGCCTCGGCGAGCAGCGCCGGAAGGTCCCGCTCCGGGGCCGGCGCGGGGGACACCGGCGCGGGCGCGGGCGCCGGCCGGACCGTCCGCACGCCGAGCGGCAGCCGGTCCACCAGCGGACGGCGGTCCATCCGCTCCCGGGTGCGCTCACCGACGCAGGCCGTGCCGTTGCGCGCGTCGAAGCGGGCGGCGAGCGACAGCGCCTCCTCGCGCGCGTGGGCGGCGAGTTCGCGGGCGGTCCACTGACGGCCCGCCGGGCCCGGCACCACCTGGTCGCCGAGCCCCAGCGCGACCAGCCGGTCCGTCAGCAGCGCCACCACGGCCAGGAAGTCCAGCTTGCTGCGCGGCTCCCCGGAGTCCGTGAAGTACTGCGGGCGCTCGGCCAGGAGTTCCAGGCCGCGGGCCTCGTTGCCGGTCAGGGCGCAGAACTCCACGTGGTCCGCGTACGCGCCGCGCATGCTCTCCATGCCCCGCACGAGCCGGAACCCGCGCAGATGGTGCGCCCGCGCCTCGTCCGCACGGCCCAGCCGCAGCAGCGGCAGCAGCGAGGAGGCCAGCACGGCGTGCGGCTCGTGCGCGCACACGTACTCACCATCCAGCACCGGCCGCCAGAGCTCCAGCGCCTGCTCGTCCTCGCCCTTGCGTGTCTGCCACCATCCCTGGTCGTGCAGCTCGCAGGCATGGCAGTCGGCCATCGTGTCGCGGTCGGCCGCCAGCCACGCGGCGTACGCCCGTTCGGCGCGCGCCAGGTCCCCGATGTGTGCGGCGACGCTGAACTCCGCGCTGCGCACGGCGCGTTCGGAGTGCCCGGCCAGCCGGTAGCGGTGCTCCATCTCGCCGAGCCACTTCTCCATGGCGGCGAGCGGGATGTGCGGCTGGCCCAGCATGCCCGCCGACATCCACTTGAAGACCCAGTGCAGCGAGTGGGTCTCGTACTCGTCGAAGTCCTCGGGGTGCTCGTCCCACATGCGCAGCAGACGCGCGAAGGGGACGAACATCCGGTCCTTCTCGGAGCTGTAGTTGTAGACCTTCAGCTGGTGCCCGAGCGCCTCGATCACGGCCAGCGGGATGTTCAGCTTCTCCGCGTCCACGAGCAGCTGCTCCGCGCGCGCGTTGCGCGCCGGGCCCTCCGGCTCGTCGTAGTTGTCCGCCATCGCCCGGCGCAGCGCATCGAAGTCGGTGACCTGGCTCAACGGGGGCCTTCCTTGGGAGAGTCGGTGTGGGTGGCCCATTCGAGCAGGCCGATGAACGCGCGGTTGAGCAGCGCGGAGTCCGCCGGCCGCAGCGGGCGCTGAGCCATCAGCAGGGCCTGCCCGTAGAGGGACTCGGTGGCGGTGCCGATCAGCTCCGCCTCGCCCAGGGAGCCGATCCTGCGGATCAGCGGGTTGAGGTGGTTGAGGACCAGACGCGCGCGGGGCGCGCTGCCCCGTAGCGAACCGAGGATCCCCGCCCACAGGTCGTCGGCCTGCTCCTCGGCCTCGGCGCGCGCCTGCTCGTGGCGGGCCGCCCGGTCGTCCAGGTGCAGGGCGGGCACGGACAGGGGATGGAACGCGCGCAGGACGACATCGCAGCCGAGCGGGTCGAGCGTGGCGCGCGCGGCCGCCAGGAAGCCCGACAGCGCCAGCTCCTCGGCCGGGTCGACCGCGTCCAGGTGGGCGGTCACGGTGTCAGCGTCCAGCTCCGCGACCACCGTCCCCGGACGCACCGACGGCAGCGCCTGGACCAACTCGCTGTCATAGGTGTAGCCGCCGTTGACCACCCCGACGCCCTGCGCGGAGGCGATCGGCGCGACCTGGCGGTACTCCTCCACCGTCCGGGTGAAGTGCACGACGGGGTGCCGCTGGGCGAACTCCTCCAGGGACAGCCGTCCGTCCGTGGTCTCGAAGGGGAGCCACGGCAGCATCGTGCGCAGCATCTCCCGGTCGTGCCGCGCGAGCGACTTGACGCCCAGGTGGTGCACGGCCAGGAAGGCGGCGAGCCGCTCGGGGTCACCGGCCGCGAGTCCCGTCAGCCAGGACCGTATGCGCTCCCCGAGGGCCTCGCGCACGGCCGCCAGGGTCTCGTCCTCGTACAGCGACTCGCGCGAGGCCGTGGGCCGCAGACTGTCCGTGTCGAGCACGCAGCGCACGAAGAACGCCCAGTCGGGCAGCAGCTGTTCGGCCCGCTCCGTCAGCAGCATGCCCTTCAGGTGCACCCGGTGACTCGCCCGCTGGGCGGGGCTGACCGCGCTCGGCAGCACATAGGCCACCCCCCGGACCCCGGCGACCGGCACGTCCAGGTCGATCGAGTCCAGCGGGGTGAAACCGAACAGGCCGTGGCAGTGGCGCGCCAGGGCCGCCCTCCGGGCGGCGGGGGAGGGGTACGCGCGGTCCCAGGGCGCCGGCAGATCCGTGATGGGCTCGTCGTCGACCCGCACGTCGTAGGGCAGCAGCGACCCGAAGTCCCGCGCCAGGGACCGCACTCGGTCCGCCGAGAGCCACTCCGCGGCCCCGGGACGCGCCACCAGGTGCACTGTGGTGCCGGGTTCGGGCCGGGCGTCCGGCGGCAGCGTGCGGACGACGTACGACCCGTCGTCGGCGGCCGTCCACTCGACGGGGAGCGCGTCCGGCCGGTGGGCGCTGCGGCTGACGACCCGGATGCGCTCGGCGACGACGAAGCAGGCCAGCAATCCGATGCCGAACTGTCCGAGGAAGCCGGAACGGGCCTCCTGCAGGCCCTCGGCGCGCTTGGAGCTGCGCCCGATGGTGGCGAGCAGGCTGTGCACATCGGACTCGGTGAGCCCGATACCCGTGTCCTCGACGCGGAGGCCGCCCGCGTCCGCGTACAGCCGGACCCGGGCCGGCGCGTCCGGTTGCCCGGCGCGGCGGGCGGTGATCGCGTCCACGGCGTTCTGCAGCAGCTCGCGCAGATAGACCTTGGGACTGGAGTAGAGGTGATGGGAGAGCAGGTCCACCAGACCGCGCAGGTCGACCTGGAACGTATGAGGCGGCTGGGGTGACTGAGGTGCCTGGGATGCCTGTGAGGTCTGGGAGTCCATCGTCACAGCGCCGTGAGTGGGGTCGGTCGACGGCGCGGGGTCGGGCGGTCCCGGTGGGGCGGTGACCGCGGGGCGAGCCGGGAGAATGGGCCATCGTAGGCTCCGACCCACCTTCCTGACCAGCGGTTTTGCCATACCTATACGGCGTTGTCAGTGGTGTGGTGTGCAATGGATCTCGTGCCCGCACCGCAAGAACCGCTGAAGAAGGCGCTCGGCCCCGCCACCGCGAAGGTGATGGCCGAGCACCTCGGCCTGCACACCGTCTCGGACCTCCTCCACCACTACCCGCGCAGATACGAGGAGCGCGGTCAGCTCACCCACCTCGCCGACCTGCCCATGGACGAGCACGTCACGGTGGTCGCCCAGGTCGCCGACGCCCGTCTGCACGCCTTCGCCTCGGCCAAGGCGCCCCGCGGCAAGGGCCAGCGCCTGGAGGTCACGATCACCGACGGCAGCGGCCGCCTCCAACTCGTCTTCTTCGGCAACGGCGTGCACAAGCCCCACAAGGAACTCCTGCCGGGCACACGCGCGCTGTTCGCGGGCAAGGTCTCCGTCTTCAACCGCAAGCTTCAACTGGCCCACCCCGCCTACGAGCTGCTGCGCGGCGACGACGTGGCCGAGACGGTCGACAGCTGGGCGGGCGCCCTCATCCCGATCTACCCGGCCACGGCCAAGCTGGAGTCCTGGAAGATCGCCAAGTCGGTGCAGACGGTCCTGCCGAGCGCCCAGGAGGCCATTGATCCCCTGCCGGAGTCCCTGCGCGCGGGCCGGGGTCTCGTCTCCCTCCCCGAGGCACTCCTGAAGGTCCACCGCCCGCACACCAAGGCGGACATCGCCGAGGCCCGTGCCCGGCTCAAGTGGGACGAGGCGTTCGTCCTCCAGGTCGCCCTGGCCCGCCGCCGCCACGCGGACGCCCAGCTTCCGGCGGTGCCCCGCGTTCCCGCCCCGGACGGCCTGCTCGCGGCCTTCGACGAGAAGCTCCCCTTCACCCTCACCGACGGCCAGCGGAAGGTCTCCCAGGAGATCTTCGGCGATCTGGCCACCGAGCACCCGATGCACCGCCTGCTCCAGGGCGAGGTCGGCAGCGGCAAGACCCTGGTCGCCCTGCGCGCCATGCTCGCCGTCGTGGACGCGGGCGGCCAGGCCGCCCTGCTCGCGCCCACCGAGGTGCTCGCCCAGCAGCACCACCGCTCGATCGTCGAGATGATGGGGGAGCTGGCCGAGGCGGGGATGCTGGGCGGAGCCGAGCAGGGCACCAAGGTGGTGCTGCTCACCGGCTCCATGGGCGCGGCGGGGCGACGGCAGGCGCTGCTCGATCTCGTCACCGGGGAGGCCGGGATCGTGATCGGCACGCATGCGCTGATCGAGGACAAGGTGCGGTTCCACGACCTGGGCCTGGTCGTGGTCGACGAGCAGCACCGGTTCGGGGTGGAGCAGCGCGACGCGCTGCGCGGCAAGGGCACGCAGCCGCCGCACCTGCTGGTCATGACCGCCACGCCGATTCCCCGGACCGTCGCCATGACCGTCTTCGGCGACCTGGAGACCTCCGTCCTCGACCAGCTCCCGGCCGGGCGCTCGCCGATCGCCAGCCATGTGGTGCCGGCCGCCGACAAGCCGCACTTCCTGACGCGCGCCTGGGAGCGGGTGCGCGAGGAGGTGGCCAAGGGCCATCAGGCGTATGTCGTCTGCCCCCGCATCGGCGACGACGCCGACGAGCCCGGCGAGCCGAAGAAGGCCGGGAAGTCGCCCGAGGACGAGGCGGAGAAGCGGCCCCCGCTCGCCGTGCTCGACGTGGCCGACCACCTGGCCGAGGGGCCCCTGAAGGGCCTTGGGGTCGAGGTGCTGCACGGCCGGATGCACCCCGACGACAAGGACGCGGTGATGCGCCGGTTCGCCGCCGGGACGACCGATGTCCTGGTCGCGACGACGGTCATCGAGGTCGGGGTCAACGTGCCGAACGCCACCGCGATGGTGATCATGGACGCCGACCGCTTCGGGGTGTCGCAGCTCCATCAGCTGCGCGGCCGGGTGGGCCGGGGCGCGGCGCCCGGCCTGTGCCTCCTGGTGACCGAGATGCCGGAGGCGAGCGCGGCGCGGCAGCGCCTGAACGCGGTCGCCTCCACCCTGGACGGTTTCGAGCTCTCCCGCATCGACCTGGAACAGCGGCGGGAGGGCGACGTCCTCGGCCAGGCCCAGTCGGGCGCCCGCACCTCGCTGCGCATGCTCGCGGTCATCGAGGACGAGGAGATCATCGCCGAGGCCCGTCAGGAGGCCACCGCGGTGGTCGCCGCCGACCCGGAGCTCCAGCGACTGCCCGGTCTGCGCACGGCCTTGGAGGCGCTGCTGGACGAGGAGCGGGAGCAGTACCTCGACAAGGGGTGACACGGGGGTGACAAGAAGCCGCGCGAGGCGGCGAAGGGGGAAAGGGATGGCCGGGGGAGACCGAGCGCGGACGGCTGCCGGGCTGCGAGACTGGAGGGGCACACCCGCCCTGGGCACAGGGCTTTGGCCCGCAGACCGACAAGGACCGAAGAGATGACCCGCGTGATCGCCGGCCGGGCCGGCGGACGCCGCCTGGCCGTCCCGCCGGGCAACGGCACCCGCCCCACCTCCGACCGCGCGCGCGAGGGCCTCTTCTCCACCTGGCAGTCCCTCCTCGGCGGCCCGCTGCAGGGCGAGCACGTCCTCGACCTGTACGCCGGCTCGGGCGCCGTCGGCCTGGAGGCCCTCTCCCGCGGCGCGGGCCACACCCTCCTGGTGGAGGCCGACGCCCGCGCCGCCCGTATCGTCCGTGAGAACGTCAGGGCGCTCGGCCTGCCCGGCGCCGAGGTGCGGGCGGGCAAAGCGGAACAGATCATCCGCACCCCGGCCCCTGAACAGCCGTACGACCTCGTCTTCCTGGACCCGCCGTACGCGGTCTCCGACGACGATCTTCGCGAGATTCTCCTCACACTCCGCACGGGGGGCTGGCTCGCGGCCGACGCCCTCGTCACCGTGGAGCGCAGCACCAGAGGCGGAGAGTTCCGGTGGCCGGACGGCTTCGAGGCGATCCGGGCCCGTCGTTACGGGGAAGGGACGTTTTGGTACGGTCGCGCCGCCTCTACGTGCGAAGACGCACGATGACCGGACTGGAGAGCGAGGGATCACAAGTGCGCCGTGCCGTCTGTCCCGGGTCGTTCGACCCGATCACCAATGGACACCTCGACATCATCGCCCGTGCCTCCAAGCTGTACGACGAGGTGTACGTCGCGGTGATGATCAACCAGTCCAAGAAGGGCCTGTTCGAGATCGACGAGCGGATCGATCTCATCCGCGAGGTCACCGCCGAGTTCGGCAACGTCGTGGTGGAGTCCTTCCACGGCCTCCTCGTCGACTTCTGCAAGCAGCGCGACATCCCCGCCATCGTCAAGGGCCTGCGGGCCGTCAGCGACTTCGACTACGAGCTGCAGATGGCCCAGATGAACAACGGCCTCACCGGCGTGGAGACCCTCTTCGTCCCCACCAATCCCACCTACAGCTTCCTGTCCTCCTCGCTCGTCAAGGAGGTCGCGGCCTGGGGCGGGGACGTCTCCCACCTGGTGCCGCCGGCCGTCCTCGACGCCCTGGGCAGGCGCCTGGGCAAGGACTGAACGAACCCGCCGCGCACCCGCCGATCCCTGACGGACCGTCAGCCGGTGTCGGCCGGGGTGGAAGTGGTCGTACAGTCGACCCGTCCGTCTCCAACACAGCTGTAGAGAGTGGCGAGCACACGGTGGACGTGCAGAAGAAGCTCGACGAGATCGTCTCGATGGTCTCCGGCGCCCGGTCCATGCCCATGTCGGCCTCGTGCGTGATCAACCGCGCTGAGCTGCTCTCGATGCTCGAAGAGGTGCGCGCGGCCCTGCCCGACTCCCTGGCCCAGGCCCAGGAGGTGATCGGCGACCGGGAGCAGATGGTCGAGCGGGCCCGTCAGGAGGCCGAGCGGATCATCGAGAGCGCACACGCCGAACGCGGCTCGCTGGTCTCCGGCACGGAGGTCGCCCGCCGCTCCCAGAACGAGGCCGACCGCATCCTCGCCGAGGCCCGTCAGGAGGCCGAGGAGGTGCGCGCCGAGGCCGACGACTACGTCGACTCCAAGCTCGCCAACTTCGAGGTCGTCCTCACCAAGACCCTCGGTTCGGTCGGCCGCGGCCGCGAGAAACTCCTCGGCACCGGTCCAGGCCTCGACGCGCAGGGCTTCGAGGACGAGGACGCCCCCGAGCGCAGCCACGACCCCGAGACCCTGCGCCGGGACGCCGACGCGTACGTGGACACCAAGCTCGGCGCCTTCGAAGCCGTGCTCGCCAAGACCCTGGAGGCCGTCGGCAAGGGCCGGCAGAAGCTGCACGGCCGGATCGCCACCGACGACCTCGGCGCCCTCGCCGACGACCTGACGACCGTCCAGCACTCCAGCGACGCCGACTACCTCGCCGACCTCGCGGCCCTCTCCGACATCCCGGCCCAGGCCGCCGCGGCACCCGCCCGGACCCCCGGGCCCCCGGCCCAGCAGAACCAGCCCGCCTACGCGCAGCAGCAGGACCCGTACGGGTATCCGCAGCCCGACCAGTACGGCTACCAGCAGGCCTACGCCCAGCAGGACGCCTACGGCTACCAGCAGGCCGACCCGTACGCCGCCTACCCCCAGTCAGGGACCTACGACCAGCAGGCGGCGTACGATCAGGGTCAGGACCAGGGCCAGGGGCACGGGTATCCCCAGGGCAACACCCTCGACGAGACCAGCCTCTTCGACACCAGCATGATCAGCGCCGAGCAGCTCCGGGCCTACGAACAGGGGCGCGGCGGTCACTGAGCGTGCCGGACGCGCGGGTTCCGGGGCGTCCGAGTGCAGCGGATTGGGCCCTGAGCGCAAGGTCCAGTATCCTGGCTCTTCGGTCACGCGTACCCTTCGCGAACCACGCTGCCCGGACCATCACGGGACAGCGTTCCCTGAACTTCGAGACCGAAAGCAGGAACGGCTCTGAACGCCCGCCTCGACCACCGCAACCCCCTCGTGTTCGACACGCGCGAGCTGGGGCGGCGTCCTGGTGCGCTGCAGCGCCTGACCCGCACGGTCGACGCCCCCAAGGACTTCGGTATCCAGGGGGTCATCGGAGTGCCGGAAGGCGCCCCGGTGGAGCTGGAACTCCGGCTCGAGTCGGTCATGGAAGGGGTGCTCGTCACAGGCACCGCCCGTGCATCGGCCGAGGGGGAGTGCGTAAGGTGTCTGGAGCCGCTGGAGCTGGAGCTCGAAGCGGACTTCCAGGAGCTGTTCTCGTACCCTGCCGCCGACGACCGGGGCCGCGTGATCGCGGAGCCGGGCGACGACGACGAGGACGACGAGGACAGGTTCTTCCTCGAGGACGGACTCTTCGACCTCGAACCTCTGCTGCGCGATGCGGTGGTGCTCGCACTGCCGATGCAGCCGGTGTGCCGGGAAGACTGCGCGGGCCTGTGCTCCGAATGCGGAGTGCGACTCGCGGACGACTCGGACCACCACCACGACGCCGTCGACATCCGTTGGGCGGCACTGCAGGGACTCGCCGATTCACACGAAGCCGGCGATAAGGACGAGATGAGCGGCGCCGAAGCGGGCGTCGACGAGAAGCAGGAGAAGTAGCCGTGGCTGTTCCGAAGCGGAAGATGTCGCGCAGCAACACGCGCCACCGCCGGTCGCAGTGGAAGGCTGCGGTCCCCACCCTGGTTGCGTGCGAGCGCTGCCACGAGCCCAAGCAGCAGCACATCGCGTGCCCCTCGTGCGGCACCTACAACAAGCGCCAGGTCCTCGAGGTCTGATCGGCTGGTGAGAGGTTTGATGTCTGACGCCAAAAACAGTCCCCGTCGTAACGGGGGTGGTTCGGCGGACAACACAGCCTCGTCCCACACGCTTCTGGAAGGGCGGCTCGGCTACAAGGTCGAGTCCGCCCTTCTGGTGCGTGCGCTGACCCACCGTTCGTACGCGTACGAGAACGGCGGTCTGCCGACGAACGAGCGTCTGGAGTTCCTCGGGGACTCCGTTCTCGGCCTCGTCGTCACGGACACGCTGTACCGCACCCACCCCGACCTGCCCGAAGGCCAGCTGGCCAAGCTGCGGGCCGCGGTGGTCAACTCGCGTGCGCTGGCGGAGGTGGGCCGCGGGCTCGATCTCGGCTCCTTCATCCGGCTCGGCCGGGGCGAGGAGGGCACGGGCGGCCGGGACAAGGCGTCCATCCTTGCCGACACCCTCGAAGCGGTGATCGGCGCTGTCTACCTCGACCAGGGGCTGGACTCGGCGGCGGAGCTGGTGCACCGCCTGTTCGACCCGCTGATCGAGAAGTCCTCGAATCTCGGTGCCGGCCTGGACTGGAAGACCAGCCTCCAGGAACTGACCGCGACCGAGGGGCTCGGCGTGCCCGAGTACCTGGTCACGGAGACCGGCCCGGACCACGAGAAGACCTTTACTGCTGCCGCCCGCGTCGGAGGCGTCTCGTACGGCACCGGCACCGGCCGCAGCAAGAAGGAGGCGGAGCAGCAGGCCGCGGAGTCGGCCTGGCGCTCCATCCGCGCCGCCGCGGACGAGCGTGCCGAGGCGGTGGCCGAGTCGGGCTCTCCCGACGGAGCCGCCGCATCCGTCACGGCCCCGTCGGGTGACACGGCCACGGCCTGAATCCTTCACCGGACCCCGCCCGGCGTATGCCGCCGGGCGGGGTCCGTTTCTTCGGCAGCGGCTCCCTCGGGCCCGTCGGCCGGCCCCGGGTGCGAGGTACCCTGCGGACGTCGCCCCCGTTCACCCCTCCCGAGGAGCCCCGTGCCCGAACTGCCCGAGGTCGAGGTTGTGCGGCGCGGTCTGGAGCGCTGGGTCGCCCACCGGACCGTCGCCGACGTGGAGGTGCTGCACCCGCGCGCCGTCCGCCGGCACACGGCGGGCGGCGAGGACTTCGCGCACCGCCTCAAGGGGCAGCTCCTCGGCACCCCGAGCCGCCGCGGGAAATACCTCTGGATCCCGGTCGAGACGACGGGCGCGGCGATCCTGGCCCACCTCGGCATGAGCGGCCAGCTCCTCGTCCAGCCGCACGACGCCGCCGACGAGAAGCATCTGCGTGTCCGGCTCCGGTTCGACGACGGCCTGCGCACCGAGCTGCGCTTCGTCGACCAGCGCACCTTCGGCGGGCTCTCGCTGCACGACACCACCCCCGACGGGCTGCCCGACGTGATCGGGCACATCGCCCGCGATCCCCTGGACCCGCTCTTCGACGACGCCGCCTTCCACGAGGCCCTGCGGCGTAAGCGCACGACGATCAAGCGGGCCCTGCTCGACCAGTCGCTGATCAGCGGTGTCGGCAACATCTACGCCGACGAGGCCCTGTGGCGCGCCCGCCTCCACTACGAGCGCCCCACGGCCGGCTTCACTCGCCCGCGCACCGCCGAACTCCTCGGCCACGTACGCGATGTGATGAACGCCGCGCTCACCGTCGGCGGCACCAGCTTCGACAGCCTCTACGTCAACGTCAACGGGGAGTCGGGCTACTTCGACCGGTCGCTGGACGCGTACGGCCGCGAGGGCCTGCCCTGCCGGCGCTGTGCGACGCCGGTGCGCCGCCGCCCCTGGACGAACCGGTCCAGCCACTTCTGCCCGAGGTGCCAGCGGGCGCCGCGCGGCGCGACGCCGCCCGTGGTGCCGTAGGACCGCTCGCGAGCGCTGGGGGGAGCCTCAGCCCGTGCGGGTGCCGTCGTAGCGACGGCGAGCCTCCAGCACGTCGTCCATGCGTCCCTCCACGAAGTGGATGAGGCCGAGCAGCCGCTCGGCCACCGCGTGTCCCAGCGGGGTCAGCTCGTAGTCCACGCGCGGGGGGTTCGTCGGCTGGGCGTCACGGTGCACCAGGCCGTCGCGCTCCAGCGCGTGCAGGGTCTGGGACAGCATCTTCTCGCTCACCCCGTCGACCCGGCGGCGCAGCTCGTTGAAGCGGAGCGAGCCTTCCTGGAGCGCGCCCAGCGTGAGCGCCCCCCAGCGCCCCGTCACATGCTCCAGCGTGCCCCGCGACGGGCACGCCTTGGAGAACACGTCGTACGGGAGGTTCTCCTGCTGCGTGGTCGTCATGGCCGAAGCGTACTCCAGCACAGCGCTAACCGACAGCTTGCGCTAACTAAAAGTTAGTGCTTTCCTGGAGGTATCGCACGATCGAGGGCCGCCGCTGTGCCGCGCTCCTCGACCCCGTCCCCCGCGGACGTTGTTTCCATTCCCACGAGGAGTACTCACGTGACCACCCCTGTCGTCTCCATCGCCTACCACTCCGGCCACGGCCACACCGCCGTGCTCGCCGAGGCCGTGCGGGAGGGCGCCGCCGAGGCCGGCGCCCAGGTGCACCTGATCAGGGTCGACGAGATCACCGAGGAGCAGTGGGCGACCCTCGACGGCTCGGACGCGATCGTCTTCGGCTCGCCGACCTACATGGGCACCGCGTCCGCCCCCTTCCACACCTTCGCCGAGGCCACGTCGAAGCGCTGGTTCGGGCAGGACTGGAGGGACAAGCTGGCCGCCGGCTTCACCAACTCCGGGTCCAAGAGCGGCGACAAGCTGCACACCCTGCAGTTCTTCCAGATCCTGGCGGCGCAGCACGGCATGAACTGGATCAGCCTCGGACTCCACCCGGGCTGGAACAACAGCGCCGGCTCCGAGCACGACCTCAACCGCCTCGGCGTCTTCCTGGGCGCCGCCGCGCAGACGAACGTCGACGAGGGACCCGAGGCCGTCCACAAGGCCGACGTGGAGACCGCCCGGCACCTCGGCCGCCGCGTCGCGGAGACGGCCCGGGTGTTCGCCCTGGGCCGCGCGGCGGCGTAGCCACCGGACACGGCCGTGCCCCCGCCCGGGAGGACCGGGCGGGGGCACGCGCGGCGCCGGGAGGGGGCGTCAGTAGCCGAAGTCCTGCGTCCACCAGGGGCCGCCGGCGCCCTGGTGCACCCCGACGCCCAGCGTCTTGAAGTCGCAGTTCAGTATGTTCGCGCGGTGGCCGGGGCTGTTCATCCAGGCGTCCATCACGGCCTGGGCGGTCGCCTGGCCGCGGGCTATGTTCTCGCCGCCCAGGTCGGTTATGCCGAGAGCGGCGGCCCGGTCCCAGGGGTCCCTGCCGTTCGGGTCGGTGTGGTCGAAGAAGTCCCGCACGGCCATGTCGTCGCTGAACGCCTGCGCCAGCCTCGTCAGCTCGCTGCTCGCGGACACCGGGCTGCAGCCCGCCTTGGCCCGCTCCTGGTTGACGAGGTCGAGCACCGCGGCCGTGGTCGAGGAGTGGGCGGACCTGGGCGGCGGGACGTGGGCCTTGGGCTTCTTCGGGTGCTTCTTCGCGGGCGGAGCGGTCGTCGCCGGCGCGGACGGCGACTGCGGCTGCGAGGGTCCCCGCGTCGCGGCGGTCGAGGACGCCGGGGCCGAGGGCGGCGCGGCCGGCGAGGAAGTGCGGTCACGGTCGTGGTCGCGGCTCGTGGACGCCGAGCCGCGGCCGTCGGCCGGGCCGCTCGTGCCGCCCTGCGCGGTGGCGTAGCCCGACGGGCCGGTGCCCCCGGCCTGCACATCGCCGGCATCGCCGCTCACCGTGAAGGTCTCGGCGCCGGGCAGCACGCCCGTGGCGACCGCCGCGGTGCCCAGCGCGACGGCGGCCGAGACGCCCAGCAGGCCCGTGCGCACCGGGGTGGCCGCCTTCTTCCTGCGGTGCGAGCGCGCCACCACCTGCTGTTCGGCCTCCAGGACCGCGGCGAAGCCGTAGAGGTTCTCCGGACCGTAGCGCTCCGTCGCGGGCTCGTGGTCCGATGTCACTCTGGGTGCGCGGCCGGTGGCGGCGCGTCCGGCGGCGGAGCGTCGGTGGCGTCCCATCTGCTGGCCTTCCTGAGTCTTGCGGTCAGCTCTACTGAATCGAAAATCGCTCGATCGAGTGAGTTTCACGTCAGATTCATATGAGTGGGGACGCTACCGCAAGACGCGAGTGGAGGAAGTGCCTGGAGGGACATTGGCCAGTTAGCGTGCAGCCATGAACGACGACGCACGGCTCGTGGCGTGGGTACGCGGACGTGTCCAGGGTGTGGGTTTCCGCTGGTTCACCCGGGCCAAGGCGCTGGAGATAGGCGGCCTGAGGGGCTTTGCCCTCAATCTCGACGACGGCCGGGTCCAGGTGGTCGCCGAGGGCTCCCGGGGAGAGTGCGAGGGCCTGCTGGACTGGCTCCGGGGTGACGACACACCCGGGAGGGTGGATGGCGTCACTGAGATGTGGGACACGCCCCGCGGCGGTTACGACGGCTTCGCGATCCGCTGAGCCCGCGCCGCGGGGGCCCCGGGCGGAAGCGGGAGAACATGCCACCGGCACCTGCCCGTAGCGGAAAAACCCAGGTGGTTGCCAAGAAGGGCGCACCATGGAAGGCTCCGGCGGCAAGGATGATCGCCACGCACTCCGGGCCCCGAAGGAGTCGCAGCGCCGCCCGCCGAGGGCCGCGCGCCCCCGGCTGCCCGCCGATGCGGGGTGTGATCGTGTTGACCGTCAAACTTTTTGGTGAGACGCTGAAAGCCCCGCGCACCTTAGCTGTTTGGCATGTGAGAACGGCGTAAGAACTGAAGATTGCCAAGCACCGCGGGTGCGAATCCCTCACGACCCACACCGCATCGGTCGGTCACTCAGTGTGGAGGACCATCCATCATGGCAAAGGCGCTTCTCGGTTACGTCGGCGGCTCCGACCCGCGACTCCTCGCCGAGATGCGACGGCTCCAGCAGCGCGTCCACGAGCTCGAGTCCGAGCTCGTACGGATCCAGGCGGAGAACGACGCGCTGACGGCTGCCGCTTCTCACGACAGGATCATGGAGAGCATCGACGCACACCAGGCGGAGCCTGCGCTCACCTGATCACTGCATCGCTCCACGAGGCACACGCAGTGGTTGGCTGCCCGTATCAACCGCTCAGCCATCCGCGTTGCAAGGGACGCCCCAGGCGTCCCTTCTTTCTTGCCCCCGTACACCCTTTCAGCCTCTTTAACGGATGGTGTGCCCTGCGCGTTCAACGGTGAAACCGCAGGGGTGCCGCGGTTCACAGTGTGAGATACCGGCGGAAGGTAGAGTCCAGCGGCGTGCACCTCAAGGCCCTGACCCTCCGCGGGTTCAAGTCGTTCGCCTCGGCGACCACGCTCCGCTTCGAGCCGGGGATCACCTGCGTGGTGGGGCCGAACGGCTCGGGCAAGTCCAATGTGGTGGACGCGCTGAGCTGGGTCATGGGCGAGCAGGGGGCCAAGTCGCTGCGCGGCGGCAAGATGGAGGACGTCATCTTCGCCGGCACCACCGGGCGCCCGCCGCTCGGCCGCGCCGAGGTGTCCCTCACCATCGACAACTCCGACGGGGCACTCCCGATCGAGTACTCCGAGGTCACCATCACGCGGATCATGTTCCGCAACGGCGGCAGCGAGTACCAGATCAACGGCGACACCTGCCGCCTGCTCGACATCCAGGAACTCCTCTCCGACTCCGGCATCGGCCGCGAGATGCACGTGATCGTCGGCCAGGGCCAGCTCGACTCGGTGCTGCACGCCGACCCCATGGGCCGCCGTGCCTTCATCGAGGAGGCCGCGGGGGTCCTCAAGCACCGCAAGCGCAAGGAGAAGGCCCTCAGGAAACTGGACGCCATGCAGGCGAACCTCGCCCGGGTCCAGGACCTGACCGACGAGCTGCGCCGCCAACTCAAGCCGCTGGGGCGGCAGGCCGCGGTCGCCCGCCGGGCCGCCGTCATCCAGGCCGACCTGAGGGACGCCCGGCTGCGCCTGCTCGCCGACGACCTCGTAGGGATGCGGCAGGCGCTGAAGGCCGAGATCGCGGACGAGGCCGCGCTCAAGGAACGCAAGGAAGCCGCCGAGACCGCACTGAAGACGGCGCTCCGGCGCGAGGCGCTCCTGGAGGACGAGGTGCGCCGGCTGACGCCCCGTCTGGGGCGCGCCCAGCAGACCTGGTACGAGCTGTCCCAGCTCGCGGAGCGGGTGCGGGGCACGGTCTCGCTGGCCGACGCCCGGGTCAAGAGCGCCACCTCCGCGCCCCTGGAGGAGCGGCGCGGACGCGACCCCGAGGACATGGAACGCGAGGCCGCCCGCATCCGCGAGCAGGAGGCCGAGCTGGCGGCCGCCCTGGAAGCGGCCGAGCGCGCGCTGGAGGACACCGTCGCCCACCGGTCTGAACTGGAGCGCGAACTGGCCCTGGAGGAGCGGCGCCTGAAGGACGCGGCACGCGCCATCGCCGACCGCCGCGAGAATCTGGCCCGGCTGAACGGGAAGGTGGGCGCGGCCCGTTCCCGCGCGGCCTCCGCCCAGGCCGAGATCGACCGCCTCGCCGCAACACGCGACGAGGCACACGAGCGCGCGGTCGCCGCGCAGGAGGAGTACGAGGCCCTCAAGGCCGAGGTGGACGGCCTGGACGCGGGGGACGCGGACCTGACCGGGCAGCACGAGACGGCGAAGCGGACTCTGGCCGAGGCGGAGGCGGCCCTGTCGGCCGCGCGGGAGGCGGCCACCACGGCCGAACGCAAGCGCGCGGCGGTCGCGGCCCGCCACGAGGCGCTCGCCCTGGGCCTGCGCCGCAAGGACGGAACGGGCGTCCTGCTCGGGGCCAAGGACCGTCTCTCCGGCCTCCTGGGCCCGGCGGCCGAACTGCTGACGGTGACCCCCGGGCACGAGGTGGCGCTGGCGGCGGCCTTCGGTGCCGCCGCGGACGCGGTCGCGGTGACCAGCCCGTCCGCGGCGGCCGAGGCGATCCGGCTGCTGCGCAAGCAGGACGCGGGACGGGCGGCCCTGGTGCTGGCCGGGCCGCCGGGGGAGCCGGGAGACGAGCCGCTCCCGGACGGCCCGGGCGCGCGCCGACCGATCCCTGACGGCCCGGGCGCGCGGGCGGGCGCGGCGGACCCCTCGGGAGCCGGGGTGTCCGGCGATCCGGGGGCGGGCGCCGATGCCGATGCGCGGGGCGGTCGTGCGCCGTTCCCTCCCGACGGGCCCCCCTTCGCCGCCGACCTCGTGCGCGGTCCCGACGCGCTGATGCCCGCCGTACGGCGGCTGCTGCGCGGCATCGTCGTGGTCGGCACCCTGGAGGACGCCGAGGAACTCGTCGAGGCGCGGCCCGGCCTGACGGCCGTCACCGCCGAGGGTGATCTGCTCGGGGCGCACTTCGCGCACGGCGGGTCCGCCGGGGCGCCGAGCCTGATCGAGGTGCAGGCCTCGGTCGACGAGGCCGCGGCCGAACTGGAGGAACTCGCCGTGAGCTGCGAGGGGCTGGCCGAGGCGCAGCATCTGGCGGGAGAGCGCCGCAAGGAGTGCGCTGCCCTCGTGGAGGAGCTGGGGGAGCGGCGGCGGGCGGCCGAGCGGGAGAAGTCCGCGGTCGCCCAGCAGCTCGGACGGCTCGCCGGGCAGGCCCGGGCCGCCGCCGGGGAGGCCGAACGTTCCACCGCCGCCGCGGCCCGCGCGCAGGAGGCGGTGGAGAAGGCCCTGCTGGAGGTCGAGGAACTCGCCGAGCGGCTCGCCGTCGCCGAGGAGATGCCGGTCGAGGAGGAGCCCGACACCTCCGTACGCGACCGGCTCGCCGCCGACGGCGCGAACGCGCGGCAGACCGAGATGGAGGCCCGCCTCCAGGTCCGTACCCACGAGGAGCGGGTCAAGGGGCTGGCCGGCCGGGCCGACTCCCTCGACCGCGGCGCCCGTGCCGAACGCGAGGCACGCGCGCGTGCCGAAGCGCGGCGGGCCCGGCTGCGCCACGAGGCGGCCGTCGCCGAGGCCGTCGCCTCCGGTGCCCGGCAGCTCCTCGCCCATGCCGAGGTGTCCCTGAGCCGGGCGCAGGCCGAGCGCACCGCCGCCGAGGCCGCCAAGGCACGGCGCGAGGAGGAGCTCGCAGCCGCCCGCACCGAGGGCCGCGCGCTCAAGGCCGAGCTGGACAAGCTCACCGACTCCGTGCACCGCGGCGAGGTGCTCGGCGCGGAGAAGCGGCTGCGCATCGAGCAGCTGGAGTCCAGGGCGCTGGAGGAACTCGGCGTCGAGCCGGCGGGACTGGTCGCCGAGTACGGCCCCGACCAGCCGGTGCCGCCCTCGCCGCCCGCCGAGGGCGAGGAGCTGCCCGAGGACCCGGGGCACCCGCGTAACCGGCCGCGCCCGTTCGCGCGCGGCGAGCAGGAGAAGCGGCTCAAGGCGGCCGAGCGGGCCTATCAGCAGCTCGGCAAGGTGAACCCGCTCGCGCTGGAGGAGTTCGCGGCGCTGGAGGAGCGCCACAAGTTCCTCAGCGAGCAGCTGGAGGACCTGAAGAAGACCCGGGCCGACCTGCTCCAGGTGGTGAAGGAGGTCGACGAGCGCGTCGAACAGGTCTTCACCGAGGCGTACCGGGACACGGCCCGTGAGTTCGAGGGCGTCTTCGGCCGGCTGTTCCCCGGCGGCGACGGGCGGCTCGTGCTGACCGACCCGGACAACATGCTCACCACGGGCGTCGACGTCGAGGCCCGGCCCCCGGGCAAGAAGGTCAAGCGGCTGTCCCTGCTCTCCGGCGGTGAGCGGTCGCTGACCGCCGTCGCGCTGCTCGTGTCCATCTTCAAGGCCCGGCCCAGCCCGTTCTACGTCATGGACGAGGTCGAGGCCGCCCTCGACGACACCAACCTCCAGCGGCTGATCCGCATCATGCAGGAGCTGCAGGAGGCCTCGCAGCTGATCGTGATCACCCACCAGAAGCGGACGATGGAGGTCGCGGACGCGCTGTACGGCGTCTCCATGCAGGGTGACGGTGTGTCGAAGGTCATCTCCCAGCGGCTCCGCTAGGTGGGTGGGGCTTACACCGGTCCTGACCTGCATCTCCTTGCAGATTCAACTTCTAAACCCAATCGGGTCGGCCATTTCGGGCACATCTAGTAGTGATCGGCCTCTTGACTTCGGAACTTGAAGGAATAGTCTCTGCAACGTTGCTTTTACCTACAGGTGTGAGCGGCGGCTTCTCCGATGCTCCCCGGGTGCTTGGACGCTGGCGTCGTGCCTGAAAGGGCTCGCCCCCCACCCCCGGCAGCGTTGCCGGTGGCCCGAGGAGTTATTCGTGACCAGCACAGCGCAGGCACCCCAGTCAGGAGCCGGGACGGCTCACCCCGATCATCTCGGGCATGTCATCTTCATCGCGGCGGCGGCCGCGATGGGCGGTTTCCTGTTCGGCTACGACAGCTCCGTGATCAACGGCGCCGTCGAGGCCATCCGGGACCGCTACGACATCGGTTCCGCCGCGCTGGCCCAGGTCATCGCCATCGCCCTGATCGGCTGTGCCATCGGCGCCGCCACCGCCGGCCGCATAGCCGACCGCATCGGCCGCATCCGCTGTATGCAGATCGCCGCGGTCCTCTTCACCATCAGCGCCGTCGGCTCCGCCCTGCCCTTCGCGCTGTGGGACCTCGCCCTCTGGCGCATCATCGGCGGCTTCGCCATCGGCATGGCCTCCGTGATCGGCCCCGCCTACATCGCCGAGGTCGCCCCGCCCGCCTACCGTGGCCGGCTCGGCTCCTTCCAGCAGGCGGCCATCGTCGTCGGCATCGCGATCTCGCAGCTGGTCAACTGGGGGCTGCTCAACGCCGCCGGCGGCAACCAGCGCGGCAAGCTGATGGGCCTGGAGGCCTGGCAGGTCATGCTCGGCGTCATGGTCGTCCCGGCCGTCCTGTACGGTCTGCTCTCCCTCGCCATCCCCGAGTCCCCGCGCTTCCTGCTCTCCGTCGGCAAGCGCGAGCGGGCCCGGGAGATCCTCGCCGAGGTCGAGGGCGACCACGCCGGCCTGGACGCCCGCGTCGCCGAGATCGAGCACGCCATGACGAGCGAGCACCGGTCCACCTTCAAGGACCTGCTCGGCGGCGGCTTCTTCTTCAAGCCGATCGTCTGGATCGGCATCGGCCTGTCGGTCTTCCAGCAGTTCGTCGGCATCAACGTCGCGTTCTACTACTCCTCGACCCTGTGGCAGTCGGTCGGCGTCGACCCGACGCAATCGTTCTTCTACTCGTTCACGACGTCGATCATCAACATCGTCGGCACCGTGATCGCGATCATCTTCGTGGACCGCGTCGGCCGCAGGCCGCTCGCCCTCATCGGTTCGGTCGGCATGGCCGTCGGCCTCGCCCTGGAGGCCTGGGCGTTCTCGTCCCACCTGGTCGACGGCAAGCTGCCGAGCACCCAGGGCTGGGTCGCCCTGGTCGCCGCCCACCTGTTCGTCCTCTTCTTCGCCCTGTCCTGGGGTGTGGTCGTCTGGGTCATGCTCGGCGAGATGTTCCCGAACAAGATCCGCGCCGCCGCCCTGGGCGTGGCCGCCGCCGCGCAGTGGATCGCCAACTGGGCGATCACCGCGAGCTTCCCGTCGCTGGCCGACTGGAGCCTCTCCGGGACCTACGTGATCTACGCGGTCTTCGCCGCGCTCTCCATCCCGTTCGTCCTGAAGTTCGTGAAGGAGACGAAGGGCAAGTCCCTGGAGGAGATGGGCTGACCCGCCCACCCCGAACTCGAGGAGAAAGGCCAAGTCCCCGCTGCCTCTCTCCTCGACCCCCGTCCGCCGCCCGGCCCGGTCACTGCCCGAGCCGGGCGGCGGTGCGTGTGCTCCGGCCCGTTCGCCCACCGGGAGCCTTGGCCGGCACCGAGGGGAGAACCGTGCTCAGCGCTCCGCGTATCCGCGCACGCCCTCCACGGAGCGAGCCACCGAGCCGGGGGAGCGCCCGCTCGCAGCGTACGACCGTGACGGGCACGGGAGAGGCCCCTTTCGCCTGCGCCGGCGGGACCGGCGCGAGGACCGTAACTGATGGATCGTCAGACAATCAGGGCTCCACGCCCCGGAGCCGCCGCCGAAGGGCCCGCGGGGCCGTCGCGCATACTGGACCCGTTATGGAATTCGTCATCCTTGCTGTAGTCATCGCCGTGGTCGTGCTCGGCGTGCTCGGGCTCGTCGTCGGCAGCCGCAGGAAGAAGCCGCTGCCCCCGGCGCCCCCCACGGCACCCGACATCACCGCCCCTCCGGCCGAGCCGCACGTCGGCGACGAGGCCGCGACACCGCGCGACGAGGAGCGCCGGACGATCGAGGAGGTGGATCTTCCGGCGGGCTCCGCTCCCGTCGCCGTGGAGGAGCCGCCCACCGTCGAGGCGCCCCCCATCGAGATCCCCGAGCCCACCGCCGGCCGTCTCGTCCGTCTGCGCGCCCGCCTGTCCCGCTCGCAGAACGCACTCGGCAAGGGGCTGCTCACGCTCCTGTCGCGCGAGCACCTCGACGACGAGACCTGGGAGGAGATCGAGGACACGCTGCTCACCGCCGATGTCGGAGTGCAGCCCACCCAGGAGCTGGTCGAGCGGCTGCGCGAGCGGGTACGGGTGCTCGGCACCCGCACGCCCGGGGAACTGCGCGGGCTGCTGCGCGAGGAGCTGCTCCAGCTGGTCGGCCCCGACATGGACCGTACGGTCCGCACCGAGCCCGAGACCAGCAAGCCCGGCATCGTGATGGTCGTGGGTGTCAACGGCACCGGCAAGACCACCACCACCGGCAAGCTCGCCCGCGTCCTCGTGGCCGACGGCCGCACCGTCGTCCTCGGCGCCGCCGACACCTTCCGCGCCGCCGCGGCCGACCAGCTGCAGACCTGGGGCGAGCGGGTCGGTGCGCACATCGTGCGCGGCCCGGAGAACGGGGACCCCGCCTCCGTCGCCTTCGACGCGGTCAAGGAGGCCAAGGAGATCGGCGCCGACGTCGTCCTCATCGACACGGCGGGGCGCCTGCACACCAAGACCGGCCTCATGGACGAGCTGGGCAAGGTCAAGCGTGTCGTCGAGAAGCACGCCCCGCTGGACGAGGTGCTGCTGGTCCTCGACGCCACCACCGGGCAGAACGGTCTCGTCCAGGCGCGCGTCTTCGCCGAGGTCGTGGACATCACCGGCATCGTGCTCACCAAGCTGGACGGCACGGCCAAGGGCGGCATCGTGGTCGCGGTCCAGCGTGAGCTGGACGTCCCGGTGAAGCTGATCGGTCTCGGCGAGGGTCCCGACGACCTGGCGCCGTTCGAGGCGGAGGCGTTCGTTGACGCCCTCATCGGAGAGTGACCACTTAACGGAGCGCGACCGCCACCCGTCGGTCCCGGCACGCACCGAGCAGCGCCCGTCCCCCACGATGCGGTGGGGGACGGGCGCTGTCTCTTGCGCGTACGCCATGGGATGCGCGTACGCCACGCGTACGCCATGGGATGTGCGTGCAGGCGCGGGATCCGCGTGCGGATACAGAAGGGCCCCCGCCGCATGGTGCGGATGCGGCCAAGGCCCTTCGCTGTCGCCGTCGACGGGCTCAGGGGGTGTCGGACACCGCCCATGCCCGGGAGCGGTGGGCCACATGGGCCAGTGTGCCGATCAGCAGACGCGCGGCCGGTGGTCTCGTCGCCGTGTCGAGGGCGGGGGAGCGCAGCCAGCGGACCGGGCCGAGGCCGCCACGGTCCGAGGGCGGGGCCGTGATGTGCGTCCCCGGGCCCAGGGCGTGCAGATCGAGGTCCGCGTCGTCCCACGCCATCCGGTACAGCAGCGCGGGAAGCTCGGCCGCGGAGCCGGGCGCGACGAAGAACTGGGCGCGGCCCTGCGGTGTCGCCGTGACCGGGCCGACCGGGATGCCCATGCGCTCCAGCCGGACCAGGGCGCGGCGCCCCGCCGCCTCGGCGACCTCGACCGCGTCGAACGCGCGGCCCACCGGCAGCAGCACCGCCGCGCCGGGCACCTCGGCCCAGGTCTCGGCCGCCTCGTCGAGCGTCGCGCCGGCGCGCACCACGGGGGCGAAGCTCAGCGGATGCGCTCCGGGCGCGGCACAGTCCGTGTCCCCGCAGGAACACGCCCCCGCGGTCGCCCGCGCGCCCGGTACCACGTCCCAGCCCCACAGTGCCGTGTACTCGGCCACGGCGAGGCACTCCGACGAGCGGCCCCGGCGCCGGGCACCGGGGCGGATTTCGCGGATGCTCCGCGTGCCGCCGATCGTGAAGCCCATGCTCCCTCCAACGGGTTCGGCACACCGGTGGTTACGCCCCGGAATCGGGAGGCGACACTGCGTCCGGCGCCCTCGTGCCCTGCCTGGGGCGTGTCCGGTGGTCCGCAGGGTGTGAGTTCCTGGCGCGCGCCGGTGAATACATCGCTCCACCCACTTCCGGCTGGTATGTGTCAAGTGAATCGCGCCCGGGTGGCGGCGAGTTCATTCAAAGGGGTGGCGAATGGTGGCGCTTATGGATTCGCCATGGTTGGGCGGGTGATCGTAGGACTACTTTGAGTGCACGGTTCCTGGGGACGCGTGCACGCGTGGGTATGCCGGAGGCAAGCCGGGTTCCCGTCCGGCGGCCGAGAACCGCCGGACGCGGGGTCGCGGCCACCGGCATTCTGGTAAGGCTTGGCGCACACGGCGCACAGGTGGGTTCAGGGATGGGGGCGTCCAGTGGGCGGCAACGGCGAAAGCGGGACGAACGCTGAGAAGCGCCCCAATGAGCTGCTCGGCTCGTGGTTCGAGCGCAGTGGCTGGTCGAAGGGCGAGCTGGCACGGCAAGTCAACCGAAGGGCCCGTCAGTTGGGGGCCTGCCACATCTCCACGGACACCTCCCGGGTGCGCCGCTGGCTGGACGGGGAGAACCCGCGCGAGCCGATCCCGCGCATCCTCTCGGAGCTGCTCTCCGAGCGTTTCGGCTGTGTGGTCTCCATCGAGGATCTGGGACTGCGCGCGGCCCGTCAGTCACCCTCCGTGTCCGGAGTCGACCTGCCCTGGACGGGCCCGCAGACGGTGGCGTTGATCAGCGAGTACTCGCGCAGCGACCTGATGCTGGCGCGGCGCGGCTTCCTCGGTACCTCGCTGGCCCTGTCCGCGGGCCCGTCCCTCATCGAACCCATGCAGCGCTGGCTCGTGCCGGGCCCCGCCGCCCCGCGGGAGGAGCCCGGCCCCACGCCGTCCGGGCGGGCCCGCGGCCGGCTGTCCCGGCCCGAGCTCGACCTCCTCGAGGCGACCACCGTGATGTTCCGCAAGTGGGACGCCCGGTGCGGCGGCGGACTGCGCCGCAAGGCCGTCGTCGGCCAACTGCACGAGGTGACCGACCTCCTCCAGGAACCCCAGCCCGAGGACACCGCCAGGCGCCTGTTCCAGGTCGCCGCCGAGCTGGCCCAGCTGGCGGGCTGGATGAGCTACGACGTGGGACTGCAGCCCACCGCGCAGAAGTACTTCGTCCTCGCCCTGCACGCGGCCAAGGAGGCCGGCGACAAGCCGCTCGGCTCCTACATCCTCTCCAGCATGAGTCGCCAGATGATCCATCTGGGCCGGCCGGACGACGCCCTGGAACTCATCCACCTCGCCCAGTACGGCAGCCGGGACTGTGCGAGCCCGCGCACGCAGGCGATGCTGTATGCGATGGAGGCCCGGGCGTACGCCAACATGGGCCAGCCGGGCAAGTGCAAGCGGGCCGTGCGGCTGGCCGAGGACACCTTCGGCGACGTCCAGGAGTTCGACGAGCCCGAGCCCGACTGGATCCGCTTCTTCTCCGAGCCCGAGCTGCACGCCGAGAACTCCCACTCCTACCGCGACCTCGCCTATGTCGCGGGCCGCAGCCCCAGCTACGCCTCCCTCGCCCGGCCACTGATGCAGAAGGCCGTCGACGGCTTCGCCGGGGACGGCGATCACCAGCGGTCGTACGCACTCAATCTGATCGGCATGGCCACCGTGCACCTCCTCCAGCGCGAGCCGGAACAGAGCGCGGTGCTCGTCAGGCAAGCCCTGGGCATCGCCGGAAAAGTGCGGTCCGAACGGGTCAACACTCGTATTCGAAAGACCGTCGACGCGGCCGTGCGTGATTTCGGTGATCTTGCCGAGGTCGTCGAGCTGACCGGCCATCTCGCCACCCATCTGCCCGAGACCGCCGAGGCGGTCTGACCCCCGGTCCACCGGACCGGGAGGGCACCCATGACCCCGGCCGCGGCCGCCATCCCGAACTGCCCGACTCGGCTCCCCCGTGCCAGGTCATCGGATGGCTGTCGCGGCCGGATGCATGGCCTCTCCGTCCGAAAGGACGTGACGCCCGCGGGCCCCGTCGACCGCCCCGGGCTCCCGCGCAGGACGGCCGCGGTGTCATTCCCGCGATGCCTTTCACCCCGGGTTGCGTCACGATGACGATCGACCGGGCCGACTTCCGGCCGTTCATCAACGCGTAACACGCCCGGCACCTTCGTCACTGCGGCGAAACATCGAGCGGCAACGACCGAAACCGCGCTGCGTCAATCTCAGGGCGCATAACCGGCCCGCCCCTGATGACCGGACCGCTCACAGGCTTCGCCCGCACGGGGCCGTACCAACCGACGAGGAGACGCCGATGGCACCAGCCATCATGCTTGCGGCGGACGCACCCAAGCTGTCGTCCGCCAATACCGGCTTCATGCTGATCTGCTCCGCCCTGGTCATGCTCATGACGCCCGGCCTGGCCTTCTTCTACGGAGGAATGGTCCGCGTCAAGAGCACCCTGAACATGTTGATGATGAGCTTCATCAGCCTGGGCATCGTCACCATCCTGTGGGTGCTCTACGGCTTCTCCATGGCCTTCGGCGACGACAAGGGCTCGATCGTCGGCTGGACCTCCGACTTCGTCGGCTTCAGCGGGATCGGCAAGACGGACCTCTGGCCCGGCTACACCATCCCGGTCTTCGTCTTCGCCGTCTTCCAGTTGATGTTCGCGATCATCACGCCCGCCCTGATCAGCGGCGCGCTCGCGGACCGGGTGAAGTTCACCGCCTGGTCCCTGTTCCTCGTGCTGTGGGTGACGATCGTGTACTTCCCGGTCGCCCACTGGGTCTGGGGCACCGGCGGCTGGGCCTACGAGCTGGGCGTCATCGACTTCGCCGGCGGTACGGCGGTCCACATCAACGCCGGTGCGGCGGCCCTCGGTGTGATCCTCGTCATCGGCAAGCGCGTCGGCTTCAAGAAGGACCCGATGCGTCCGCACAGCCTCCCGCTGGTCATGCTCGGCGCGGGGCTCCTGTGGTTCGGCTGGTTCGGCTTCAACGCCGGCTCCTGGCTCGGCAACGACGACGGCGTCGGCCCGCTGATGTTCGTCAACACCCAGGTCGCCACCGGCGCGGCCATGCTCGCCTGGCTCGCCTACGAGAAGATCCGCCACGGCGCGTTCACCACGCTGGGCGCCGCCTCCGGCGCCGTCGCCGGTCTGGTCGCGATCACCCCGTCCGGCGGCGCGGTCTCCCCGCTCGGCGCGATCGCCGTCGGCGCGATCGCTGGCGTCCTGTGCGCCATGGCCGTCGGCCTGAAGTACAAGTTCGGCTACGACGACTCCCTCGACGTCGTCGGCGTCCACATGGTCGGCGGCATCGCCGGCTCCCTGCTCATCGGCTTCTTCGCCAGCGGCCGGGGCCAGTCCGACGTGAAGGGCCTCTTCTACGGCGGCGGCCTCGATCAGTTCTGGAAGCAGTGCGCCGGAGTCTTCGCCGTCCTCGCCTACTCTTTGATCGCCTCCGCGATCCTCGCCTTCGTCCTCGATCGGACCCTCGGCATGCGGGTCTCCGAGGACGAGGAGATCTCCGGCATCGACCAGGCCGAGCACGCCGAGACCGCATACGACTTCAGCGGCGCGGGCGGCGGCGTCATCGCCTCCTCCGCCACGGCCGCCCCGACCGCCGCGCAGAGCAGGAAGGTGGACGCATGAAGCTCATCACCGCCGTCGTGAAACCCCACCGGCTGGACGAGATCAAAGAGGCCCTCCAGGCCTTCGGGGTGCACGGTCTGACGGTCACCGAGGCGAGCGGCTACGGCCGGCAGCGGGGACACACCGAGGTCTACCGGGGCGCCGAGTACACGGTCGACCTCGTCCCCAAGATCCGTATCGAGGTGCTCGCCGAGGACGACGACGCCGAGCAACTGATCGATCTCATCGTCAAGGCGGCCCGCACCGGCAAGATCGGAGACGGCAAGGTCTGGTCCATCCCGGTCGAGACGGCCGTCCGGGTCCGGACCGGCGAGCGCGGACCCGACGCGTTGTAAGAGCTCCGAGCACCAACGGAACAGGAGTCGCCGGGTGACGGGTACGGACGGACACATGGAAGCAGAGGGCTTGGGACCCGGCGGCTACGCGGCGGCCCGTCTGCGCCTCCTCACCGAGGGGGCGTGGTCCGGGCCGCCGCGCCGTGCCGCCCTGGCCGAACTGACGGACAGCTGGCTCGCCGGGCTGTTCACCGCCGGCGCCGAGGGACTGCGCGGGGTGTCCCTGGTCGCCGTCGGCGGCTACGGCCGCGGCGAGCTGTCCCCCCGCAGCGACCTCGATCTGCTCCTGCTGCACGACGGCGGCGACGGCAAGGCCATCGCCGCGCTGGCCGACCGCGTCTGGTACCCCGTCTGGGACCTCGGCCTCGCCCTCGACCACTCCGTCCGCACCCCCGCACAGGCCCGCAAGACCGCGGGCGAGGACCTCAAGGTGCAGCTCGGCCTGCTGGACGCCCGGCACCTCGCGGGCGATCCGGCGCTGACCGCGGGCCTGAGGACGGCCGTACTCGCCGACTGGCGCAACCAGGCGCCGAAACGGCTCCCCGAACTCCACGACCTGTGCGCCGAGCGGGCCGCCCGCCAGGGCGAGCTGCAGTACCTCCTGGAACCGGACCTCAAGGAGGCCCGGGGCGGACTGCGCGACGCCACGGCCCTGCGCGCGGTGGCCGCCTCCTGGCTCGCCGACGCCCCGCGCGAGGGGCTCGCGGACGCCCGGCGCAGGCTCCTGGACGTACGGGACGCGCTGCATCTGACCACCGGACGCGCCACCGACCGGCTCGCCCTCCAGGAACAGGACCAGGTCGCCGCCGAGCTGGACCTGCTGGACGCCGACACACTGCTGCGCCAGGTGTACGAGGCGGCGCGGGTGATCTCGTACGCCAGCGATGTGACCTGGCGCGAGGTGGGGCGCGTACTGCGCTCCCGCGGCGCCCGGCCCCGGCTGCGCGCCATGCTGGGCGGCCCGAAGCCCGTAGCCGAGCGGTCCCCGCTGGCCGAAGGCGTGGTGGAACAGGACGGCGAAGCGGTGCTCGCCCGGACCGCGCGCCCCGAACGCGACCCCGTGCTCCCGCTGCGCGCGGCCGCGGCCGCCGCGCAAGCCGGCCTCCCGCTCTCCCTGCACGCCGTACGGCGCATGGCCGGCGCCGTGCGCCCGCTGCCCACGCCCTGGCCCGCCGAGGCCCGCGAACAGCTCGTGACCCTGCTCGGTTCCGGCCGCCCGGCCATCGAGGTCTGGGAGGCCCTGGAGGCCGAGGGGCTCATCACCCGGCTGCTGCCCGACTGGGAGCGCGTGCGCTGCCGCCCGCAGCGCAACGCCGTGCACCTGTGGACCGTCGACCGGCACCTGATCGAGACGGCCGTGCGCGCCTCCGCACTGACCCGCCGGGTCGGCCGGCCCGACCTCCTCCTGGTCGCCGCGCTGCTGCACGACATCGGCAAGGGCTGGCCCGGCGACCACTCCGTGGCGGGCGAGATCATCGCCCGGGACGTGGCCGGCCGCATCGGCTTCGACCGGGACGACGTCGCCGTGCTCGCCACCCTGGTCCGCCACCATCTGCTGCTGGTGGAGACGGCGACCCGGCGCGACCTGGAGGACCCGGTCACCGTGCGCTCGGTCGCCGAGGCCGTCGGCTCACCGCACACCCTCGAACTGCTGCACGCGCTGACCGAGGCGGACGCACTGGCCACCGGGCCCGCCGCCTGGTCGTCCTGGCGGGGCGCACTGGTGACCGACCTGGTCAAGCGGGTCTCGGCGCTGCTCGCCGGAGACGAGCCCGCCGACCCGGAGGCCGCCGCGCCCACCGCCGAACAGGAACGGCTCGCCATCGAGGCGTGCCGCACGAACGGCCCCGTGCTCGCGCTGCGCGCGCAGACCGAGCCGCCCGCAAAGGACGCGGGCGGCGAGCCGGAACCCCTCGGCGTGGAGCTGCTCGTCGCCGTACCCGACCAGCCCGGTGTGCTGCCCGCGGTGGCGGGCGTCCTGGCCCTGCACCGCCTCACCGTCCGCACCGCGGAGCTGCGCACCCTGGAACTGCCCGACGGCGTCCACGACGGCTCGGTCCTGCTGCTCGACTGGCGGGTCGCGGCGGAGTACGGCTCGCTGCCGCAGGCCGCACGGCTGCGCGCCGACCTCGTACGGGCCCTGGACGGCTCCCTGGACATCGCGGCGCGCCTCGCCGAGCGGGACGCGGCCTACCCGCGCCGCCGGGGCGTGGTGGCACCCCCGCCGCGGGTGACCGTCGCCCCGGCGGCCTCCCGGCACGCCACGGTGATCGAGGTACGGGCGCACGACGTGCCGGGGCTGCTGTTCCGGATCGGACGCGCGCTGGAGAAGGCGGGCGTGCGGGTGCGCAGCGCGCATGTGTCGACGCTGGGTTCCAACGCCGTGGACGCCTTCTACGTGACCGGTGGGACGGGTGATCCGTTGCCGGGGGCGGAGGCGGCCTCGGTGGCGCGGACACTGGAGGAGACACTGCGGGCGTGACCTGCGCGGGGTGTGCCCCCGGCCGACGGCTCCGGCGGGCGGGGACGATTTGCTCGCGGGTCCGGATACCCTGGAGGGCAGTCCGAAACGACCCCGACCCCTGAGGACCGACGCCGCCGTGTTCGACACTCTCTCCGACCGCCTTAGCGCGACTTTCAAGAGCCTCCGCGGAAAAGGCAGGCTGAGCGAGGCGGACATCGACGCCACCGCGCGCGACATCCGTATCGCGCTCCTCGAAGCCGACGTGGCCCTGCCGGTCGTCCGGACCTTCATCAAGAACGTCAAGGAGCGCGCCCTCGGCGCCGAGGTCTCCAAGGCCCTGAACCCGGCCCAGCAGGTCCTCAAGATCGTCAACGACGAGCTGGTCACGATCCTCGGCGGCGAGACCCGCCGGCTGCGCTTCGCCAAGCAGCCCCCGACCGTGATCATGCTCGCGGGTCTGCAGGGTGCCGGTAAGACCACGCTCGCGGGCAAGCTCGGCCGGTGGCTGAAGGAGCAGGGCCACTCCCCGCTCCTGGTGGCCGCCGACCTCCAGCGCCCCAACGCGGTGAACCAGCTCAGCGTCGTCGCCGAGCGCGCGGGCGTGGCCGTCTACGCGCCGGAGCCGGGCAACGGCGTCGGCGACCCGGTCAAGGTCGCCAAGGACTCGATCGACCACGCGAAGACCAAGGTCCACGACATCGTGATCGTGGACACCGCGGGCCGCCTCGGCATCGACCAGGACATGATGCAGCAGGCCGCGGACATCCGCGACGCCGTACAGCCCGACGAGATCCTGTTCGTCGTCGACGCGATGATCGGTCAGGACGCCGTCAACACCGCGGAGGCGTTCCGCGACGGCGTCGGCTTCGACGGTGTGGTCCTCTCCAAGCTCGACGGCGACGCCCGCGGTGGTGCGGCCCTGTCGATCGCCTCGGTCACCGGCAAGCCGATCATGTTCGCGTCGAACGGCGAGAAACTCGACGACTTCGACGCCTTCCACCCGGACCGGATGGCCTCCCGCATCCTCGACATGGGTGACCTGCTCACCCTGATCGAGCAGGCGGAGCGGACGTTCAGCCAGGAAGAGGCCGAGAAGATGGCCTCCAAGCTGGCGTCCAAGAAGGGCCAGGACTTCACCCTGGACGACTTCCTGTCCCAGATGGAACAGGTCAGGAAGATGGGGTCGATCTCCAAGCTCCTCGGCATGCTCCCGGGCATGGGCCAGATCAAGGAGCAGATCAACAACCTCGACGAGCGGGACGTGGACCGCACGGCCGCGATCATCAAATCGATGACCCCGGGCGAGCGCCAGGACCCGACGATCATCAACGGCTCGCGCCGCGCCCGTATCGCCAAGGGTTCCGGTGTCGAGGTCAGCGCGGTCAAGAACCTCGTCGAGCGGTTCTTCGAGGCCCGCAAGATGATGTCCCGCATGGCCCAGGGCGGCGGGATGCCCGGCATGCCGGGCATCCCCGGGATGGGCGGCGGTCCCGGCCGGACGAAGAAGCAGCCGAAGAAGGCCAAGGGCAAGCAGCGCTCCGGCAACCCGATGAAGCGCAAGGAGCAGGAGCAGGAGGAGGCCGCGCGCCGCGCCGCCGCGGCCCAGGGCCCGGGCGCCTTCGGTCTGCCGCAGCAGGCCGGTCAGGACTTCGAGCTGCCCGACGAGTTCAAGAAGTTCATGGGCTGACCCGGGTTCACCGGCCGGCCCACGCGACGGTTCGTACGCCACGACACCGAGGGCGCCCCCTCCCGGGGGCGCCCTCAGCGCGTGCCGGGGTCCCCCGGTTGCCGTACCGTCCGATGTATGAGCAATGGCGCGCCACCACGCGAGACCCCGGAGAAACCGTGGCGCACCGAAGGCACGCCGGAGGAGCCGGCCAGGTGGCCGGGGGGCAGGAGGCCGCGCGGCGGCTGGTGGGGCCTGGTCGTCGCCGCGGTGGTCGTCTTCCTCGTCGCCTATGTCGCGGTGTCCTCCTACAACCGCGGCAACGAGCCGACGATCTCGTACACGGAGTTCAGCCGGCAGGTCGGTGACGGCAACGTCAACACGATCTACTCCAAGGGCGATGCCATCCAGGGGCAGCTCAAGCAGGCCCAGGCCAAGCCTCACGGCGGCGGCACGTACACCAAGTTCAAGACCCAGCGCCCCGCCTTCGCGGACGACAAGCTCTGGCAGAACCTGAACAAGCACCGGGTGACGGTGACCGCCCAGCCGGTGGTGCAGGAGCGCAGCTTCCTGTCCAATCTGCTGCTCTCCCTCGCGCCGCTGGTGATCCTGGTGGCCCTGTGGGTCTTCTTCGCCCGGCGGATCGGGGCGGGCCTGACCGGCCCGGGCGGCATGCTCGGCCGCAAGACACCGCCCAGACCGGTGGAACTGCGGCCGGGCATCCGGCGCACCACGTTCGCCGACGTGGCCGGCATCGACGAGGTCAAGGGCGAGCTGGACGACGTCGTCGACTTCCTGGAGCACCCCGACGCCTATCGCCGGATGGGCGCGAAACCACCGCGCGGGGTGCTGCTCACGGGTCCGCCGGGCACCGGCAAGACGCTGCTGGCGCGGGCGGTGGCGGGCGAGGCGGACGTGCCGTTCTTCTCCGCCTCCGCCTCGGAGTTCATCGAGATGATCGTGGGCGTCGGCGCCTCCCGTGTGCGCGAGCTGTTCGCCGAGGCCCGCAAGGTGGCCCCGTCGATCATCTTCATCGACGAGATCGACACGATCGGGCGGGCGCGTGGCGCCGGCGCCTCGGTGAGCGGTCATGACGAGCGTGAGCAGACGCTCAACCAGATCCTCACCGAGATGGACGGCTTCACCGGTTCCGAGGGCGTGATCGTCATCGCGGCGACGAACCGCGCCGACGTCCTGGATCCGGCGCTGACCCGGCCCGGCCGCTTCGACCGCGTGGTCCACGTCCTGCCGCCGGACCGCGCCGGGCGCGAGGCGATCCTCAGGATCCACAGCCGGGACATCCCGCTCGCCCCGGACGTGGACCTGGCCCAGGTAGCCCGTACGACCCCGGGCATGACCGGTGCCGAGCTGGCCAACCTCGCCAACGAGGCGGCCCTGCTGGCGGTCAAACGGAAGCAGGACCGGGTGACGCAGACGGACTTCTCGCAGGCACTGGAGAAGGTGCAGCTGGGCGCCGAACGGTCGCTGGTGATGCCGGAGGAGGAGCGCCGCAGGACCGCGTACCACGAGAGCGGGCACGCCCTGCTGGGCATGCTGCAGCCGGGCGCCGACCCGGTGCGCAAGATCACGATCGTGCCGCGCGGCCGGGCGCTCGGAGTGACGCTGTCGACCCCCGAGTCCGACAAGTACGCGTACACGGAGGAGTACCTGCGCGGCCGTATCATCGGCGCCCTCGGCGGCATGGCGGCGGAGCGGGTGGTCTACGAGGTGATCACCACGGGCTCCGAGAACGACCTCGAACAGGTCACCGCCATCGCCCGCGGCATGGTCGCCCGCTGGGGCATGAGCGAGCGGGTGGGCCGGCTGTCGGCGCTGCCGAGCGACGCGCAGCAGGCCTACGGCCTGGCGGCCGCGCCGCAGACGCTGGACGTCATCGAGATCGAGATGCGGCGCATCGTGGACGAGTGCTACGCGGAGGCGTGCCGCAAACTCCAGGACCACAGGGGCCAGTTGGACGCGCTGGCCGAGGCGCTGCTGGTCAACGAGACGTTGGAGGAGGCGGAGGCGTACCGGATCGCCGGGGTGCTGAGGGTGCGCAAGGACGACTGACCGCTCCCGGGGCCAGGGGCCCCGGCCTCCGCGCCCCGGACAGGCCCGGTCCTCACCCGGGAACCGGTCCCGCTAGGGGACACGTGCGATCAGATAGCGGAACACGTTCGGCATCCACACCGTTCCGTCCGCCCGCCGGTGCGGGTGGAGGGCTTCCGTCAGCTCCTTCTCGACCTGCTCCGGGTCCGTCGCCTCGATCGCCGCGTCGAAGAGCCCCGTCGACAGCATCCCCCGCACCGCGCTGTCCATGTCGGCGTACCCGAAGGGACAGGCGACCCGCCCCGATCCGTCCGGTCTGAGGCCCGCACGCTCCGCGGTCTCCTCCAGTCCGTCGCGCCCGGCGGGGCGCGGGCGGCCCGCCTCCGCTCCGGGGCCGGCCGGCCTGGCCGCGACGCGGAGCACGGACGCGGTGCTGCACCGCTCCAGCGGACCCCAGCCGGCGAGCACCACGGGGGTCCCGCGCCGGGCGAGCGGTGTCGCCGCCGCGAGCTGTTCCCCGAGGTCCCCGCGGTCGCCGGCCGCGTGTCCGGCCGGCCCGAACGCGGTCACCAGGGTGTACGCCGGCGATCCGGGCGCGGGTGCCGCGTCCCGGGGGGAGCCGTCGACGATCCGGGCGCCGGCACGCGCGCGTGCGCCCCGTCCCGGGGGGCGCAGCCGCTCACGCGCGAGCGCCAGCCGTTCGTCCGCGCCGCGGTCGACACCGGTGACCTCGGCGCCCCGGGAGGCGGCCAGCAACAGGGCGAGGCCGGTACCGCACCCGAGGGCCAGCAGCCGTGTTCCGGAGCCCACCTCCAGCCGGTCGTAGACGGCCTCGTAGAGCGGGACGAGCATGCGCTCCTGTATCTCGGCCCAGTCACGCGCGCGTGCACGCCGGTTCACGCGGGCAGCCGCCCCCGCGTGGGGAAGGTGCTGGTCCGCGAGCGTAGATGTCATCGAAAGCGCCCCAATCGCCGTCGGATGTCGCTCTGTTCGGTTCCGTGGCCCCCGTGACGTGCGCGCGCACTGTCCCCGTCCCCCCTCCGTATGCCAGGTAACTCCGCGCCCGTCGTGGCGTCCAGGGGGTGTGGCGCACTCCTTGTGAGCCGTCCGTGCGCCCCCGGACCACCCTGGGTGACAAATGGTTCACGGTGCCGCGAGATGTCCCCGTACCATCGCGCCATGGCGAAAACACCCGTTCTCACACCCCGGGCGGACGACTTCCCGCGCTGGTACCAGGACCTGATCGGCAAGGCCGAACTGGCCGACAACGGGCCGGTGCGCGGCACCATGGTCATCCGACCGTACGGGTACGGACTGTGGGAGCGGATGCAGGCGGAGATGGACGCCCGCATCAAGGGGACGGGCACCCAGAACGCGTACTTCCCGCTGCTGATCCCGCAGTCGTATCTCACCAGGGAGGCCGACCACGTCGAGGGCTTCGCGCCCGAACTCGCGGTGGTCACGCACGGCGGCGGCAAGGAACTGGAGGAGCCCGCGGTCGTCCGCCCCACCTCCGAGACCATCGTCAACGAGTACTTCTCCAAGTGGATCCAGAGCTACCGGGATCTGCCGCTGCTGATCAACCAGTGGGCGAACGTGGTGCGTTGGGAGCTGCGGCCGCGGCTCTTTTTGCGCACCTCCGAGTTCCTGTGGCAGGAGGGGCACACCGCGCACGCCACCTACGAGGAGGCGCGCGACTTCGCCGCCCGCATCCACCGGGGGGTCTACGAGGACTTCCTGCGGAACGTCCTCGCGATGGACGTCGTCCCCGGCCGCAAGACGGTCAAGGAGCGCTTCGCGGGCGCCATCAACACCCTCACCCTGGAAGCCATGATGGGTGACGGCAAGGCCCTGCAGATGGCCACCAGCCACGAACTCGGCCAGAACTTCGCCAAGGCCTTCCACACGCGGTATCTGTCGCGGGAAGGCAGGCAGGAGCTGGTCTGGCAGACTTCCTGGGGCTCGACGACACGGATGATCGGCGCCCTGGTGATGGCGCACGGCGACGACGACGGACTCCGCCTCCCGCCGCGCCTCGCGCACATCCAGGTCGTCGTTCTCGCGATCAAGGACGACGCCTCGGTTCTGGCCGAGGTCCGAGAGATCGGCGACCGGCTCAGGGCGGCCGGTCTGCGCGTCCAGGTGGACGATCACACCGACACCCCCTTCGGCCGCCGTGCCGTCGACTGGGAACTCAAGGGTGTGCCGGTGCGGGTCGAGATCGGTCCCCGTGACCTGGCGAACGGCACGGCGATGCTGGTCCGCCGCATCCCCGGGGGCAAGGAGCCGGTGGCGATCGACCAGCTCGCGAGCGTTCTCCCCGGGATCCTCGACGAGGACCAGGATCTGCTGCTGGCGCAGTCCCGTGAGCGCCGCGTATCCCGGACGGCGGAGGTGTCGACGATCGAGGAGGCCGTCGAGGCGGCGAGCGCCGGCGGCTGGGCGCGCATCCCGTGGGCGGCGCTCGGCGAGGACGGCGAGACCAGGCTCGCCACGCACGCGGTGACCGTGCGGTGTCTGGTGGCCGAGGACGGGTCGGTTCCCGAGGCCGACGACGCGCCGGGTAACGTCGCGGTCGTCGCGCGCGCTTACTGAAGTACCGCGCTCACTGAGGTACGGGGGAGAGCGACCTGAACGCCTCTTGCGCATCCGCAGGGCCCAGGCGCCCCGGCGCGCGGACTTCGTCTACGCGCCGGGGCGTACGCGTCACTACGCACCGGCTTGGTAGGAGCTGTGAGGCTTCTGGGCAGATCAGCGCACCCGCCCTCGTCGGGACACATCAGTCGCAACTGACGGGTACGTGCAAATTATTTGGGATGCCCCGGAATAGGAACATGGGAGCCTCCAGGCTCGTTCTCATTACGTGAGCACGACACCACCTGTTCTCGCCGCAGAGCTGGCACAGGCGTGGGCCGACATTCAACGGCACCACCCCGACCTGCCGGATCTCGCCGCGCCGGAGTCCCTGATCGGAGAGTCGTCGTCCGCTTGCGGGCACGCACTCTCCTTCGAGCGACTGCTCCATGAAGCAGTCCACGGCATCGCTGCCGCCCGCGGAGTACGCGACACCTCCCGGGCCGGCCGCTACCACAACCGCAGATTCCTCGCGATCGCCGAGGAGCTGGGCCTGGACCACCCCGAGGAGCCGCACCCGAGCAGCGGCTTCTCACTGGTGACGCTCAGCCCCGAGGCGAAACGGCGCTACCGCCCCACCATGGAGCGGCTCCAGCGCGCACTGAAGGCCCACACGGCGGCGACGGCCGAGGACACGGCCCGCACCTTCCGGGGACCGGCCGCACGGCACGGTTCCTCCGGAGGCGGCGTCCGGGTCAAGGCGGTCTGCGACTGCGGCCGCAACGTCCGTGTCGTTCCGTCGGTGCTGGCCCAGGCCCCGATCGTGTGCGGCGGCTGTGGCAAGCCGTTCCGCATCCCCGAGCCCGTGGGGGCGGCGGCGAGCTGACCGGACGGCTGCTCGTGGCAGCCGTGCTCGGCTACGTCCGCGGTGACGACGGCACCCAGTGAGCGCCGGGCGGCGTGACCCATGCCCGGGGGCCCGGCGCCGGGTGCGCCTTCGGCATGCCCGCACACGCGCCCACCGCCCCCCTCGGCTCGGGGCGCCCCGCGAGGTGTGGCACAATGGCTAGCTGTACTCGACAGCCGCACAGGACCCCTCTCTCCTCCGGCTGACGCGTCCATCGGGCCACTCGGGTACCGCAACCCCACGCGGCATCCCGTTGTGCCCCACCACGTCAAATCCAGGAGAACCCACTCCCGTGGCAGTCAAGATCAAGCTGAAGCGTCTGGGCAAGATCCGTTCGCCTCACTACCGCATCGTCGTCGCCGACTCCCGTACCCGCCGTGACGGCCGGGCCATCGAGGAGATCGGCAAGTACCACCCGACGTACAACCCGTCGGTCATCGAGGTCGACGCCGAGCGTGCGGCGTACTGGCTCGGTGTCGGCGCCCAGCCGACCGAGCCCGTGCTCGCCATCCTGAAGAAGACCGGCGACTGGCAGAAGTTCAAGGGCGAGCCCGCCCCGGCGCCGCTGCTGGTGGCCGAGCCCAAGGCCACCCGTCCGACGTTCGAGGCCGTCAGCGGCGAGGACGAGGGCAAGGGCGAGGCGATCACCCAGAAGAAGAAGGCCGAGAAGAAGGACGAGGCCCCGGCCGAGTCCGCTCCGGCCGAGTCGACCGAGGCCTGAGCATGCTCGAGGAGGCTCTCGAGCACCTCGTGAAGGGCATCGTCGACAACCCCGACGATGTGCAGGTGGCCTCGCGCACCCTGCGCCGCGGGCAAGTGCTCGAGGTCCGGGTCCACCCGGACGACCTCGGCAAGGTGATCGGCCGCAACGGCCGCACCGCACGCGCCCTGCGCACCGTCGTGGGCGCCATCGGCGGCCGCGGTGTCCGCGTCGACCTCGTCGACGTGGACCACGTCCGCTGAACGCAACGCAGCACCGGCGCGGGCCGGGGAGGGCCACTGGGCCGTCCCCGGCCCGCAGTCGTTACGACAGGAGATCTTCACAAGTGCAGCTGGTAGTAGCACGGATCGGCCGCGCCCACGGCATCAAGGGCGAGGTCACCGTGGAGGTACGTACCGACGAGCCGGAGCTGCGGCTCGCGCCCGGCGCCGTGCTCGCCACCGATCCCGCCTCCGTGGGGCCGCTCACCATCGCAACCGGCCGGGTGCACAGCGGCAACCTGCTCCTGCGGTTCGAAGGCGTGAGCGATCGCAACGCCGCCGAGGCCCTCCGCAACACCCTCCTGATCGCCGAGGTCGACCCGGACGAACTCCCCGAGGGCGAGGACGAGTACTACGACCACCAGTTGATCGACCTCGACGTCGTCACCCAGGACGGCGTGGAGGTGGGCCGCATCACGGAGGTCTCGCACCTGCCCTCGCAGGACCTGTTCGTGGTGGCGCGCGCGGACGGGACCGAGGTCATGATCCCGTTCGTCACCGAGATCGTCACCGAGATCGACCTTCAGGAACAGCGTGCGGTCATCGACCCGCCGCCGGGGCTGATCGACGACAGGGCCGAGATCGCGTCCCCGCGAGACGAGGCGTGATGCGGCTCGACGTCGTCACGATCTTCCCCGAGTACCTGGAACCGCTGAACGTCTCCCTCGTCGGCAAGGCACGCGCGCGCGGACAGCTCAAGGTGCACCTGCACGACCTGCGGTCCTGGACGTACGACCGGCACAACACCGTCGACGACACCCCGTACGGCGGCGGCCCCGGCATGGTGATGAAGACGGAGCCCTGGGGCGACGCCCTGGACTCCGTCCTCGCCGACGGCTACGAGTCCGGCTCCCACGCCCCGGCGCTGATCGTCCCCACTCCCAGCGGCCGCCCCTTCACCCAGCAACTGGCCGTCGAGCTCTCCGAGCGCCCCTGGCTGGTCTTCACGCCCGCCCGCTACGAGGGCATCGACCGCCGCGTCATCGACGAGTACGCGACCCGGATACCCGTGTACGAGGTGTCCATCGGCGACTACGTCCTCGCCGGCGGCGAGGCGGCCGTCCTCGTCATCACGGAAGCGGTGGCCCGGCTACTGCCCGGAGTCCTCGGCAACGCCGAGTCCCACCAGGACGACTCCTTCGCGCCCGGCGCGATGGCGAACCTCCTGGAGGGACCCGTCTACACCAAGCCGCCACTGTGGCGCGGACGCGAGATCCCGGACGTGCTGCTCAGCGGCCACCACGGCAGGATCGCCCGCTGGCGCCGGGACGAGGCCCTGAGACGCACGGCGGCCAACCGGCCCGATCTGATCGAGCGCTGCGAGCCCTCCGCCTTCGACAAGAAGGACCGCGAGATGCTCTCCATCCTGGGCTGGGCGCCGGACCCGGAGGGCGCGCCGCACGGCCGATTTTGGCGCAGGACCAGGGCCGTGGAAGAATAGGCCGCTGTTGTCCGCGGTCCGGCGCGCGTCCCTGCCACAGGGGGACACGGCGCCCGCCCCGACCCGGACGGCGACTTTCTTACCGAAAAACTACTTCCCGCCGATGACCTGTGGCATGGGCGAAGAAAGCAGACGAAATGTCTCACCTGCTCGACTCCGTCGACGCCGCGTCGCTGCGCAGCGACCTCCCGGCCTTCCGCCCCGGTGACACGGTCAACGTCCACGTCCGCGTCATCGAGGGCAACCGCTCCCGTGTGCAGCAGTTCAAGGGCGTGGTGATCCGCCGCCAGGGCGCCGGCGTGCGCGAGACCTTCACGGTCCGCAAGGTCTCCTTCTCCGTCGGCGTCGAGCGCACCTTCCCGGTGCACACCCCGATCGTCGAGAAGATCGAGCTGATCACCAAGGGTGACGTGCGCCGCGCCAAGCTGTACTACCTGCGCGAGCTGCGCGGCAAGGCGGCGAAGATCAAGGAGAAGCGCGAGAACTGAGCGCCTCCCGGGGCCCACATCGGGGCCGGATAGCATCTGGCCCCGATGGACACCGAAGCACAGCACACGGAGCGCGACCGCTCCTCCCACCCCGCCGACTCCGAGGAGACCTCGGACACACCGGGTGCGGAGGAAGGGTCGCGCTCCGCTTTGCTGTCCCGGATCACCGACCGGCTGCCCGGCGGACGGATCACCCTGACCGTCCTGGTCTGTCTGCTCTTCCTGTTCACCCTCGGCACCTGGGTCATCCAGCCCTTCGACATCCCCAGCGGTTCCATGGAGCGCGGATTGAGGGTCGGGGACCGCGTGCTCGTAAACAAGTTGGCGTACCGTTTCGGTTCGACACCGCAGCGGGGAGATGTCGTCGTGTTCGACGGCACCGGATACTTCGGGAGCGCCGACTACATCAAGCGGGTGGTCGGTGTGGGGGGAGACCATGTGGTCTGCTGCGACAGGGAGGGAAGGCTCGAGGTGAACGGCCGGTCGGTCGACGAGTCGTCGTTTCTGTACCCCGGGAACAGCCCGTCCGACGTCCCCTTCGACGTCGTCGTGCCCGCCGGCACGCTCTTCGTGCTCGGCGACCACCGCAGTGCCTCCAGCGACTCCCGCGACCACCTGGGCTCGCCGGGCGGCGGCATGATCCCGCTCGGCGCCGTGATCGGCAGGGCGGACTGGGTGATCTGGCCCTCCGCGGACTTCCGGCGCCTGTCCCGTCCCGACTCCTACGCGCGCGTGCCCGCCGCGGCGGCGGACGCGCGCGAGGCCGCGGACGGTGCCCATGGGTAACCGCGGAAAACCGCGCGGTCTGCCATCCGACCCCGTCGCGCAGAACCTGCTGCCCACCGGTGTGCGACGCGCCGCCGTCAGCGGCCCCACCGGGCGCAGCCGTGCCGAGCGGCGCAAGCTCCAGCGCAAGGTCAAGCGCAAGCGCAGGCGTTCCGCGGTCAGGGAGATACCGCTCCTCGTCGGCGTCGCCGTCCTCATAGCGCTGGTCCTGAAGACCTTCCTGGTGCAGGCCTTCGTGATCCCGTCGGGCTCCATGGAGAACACGATCCAGATCGGCGACCGCGTCCTCGTGGACAAGCTGACCCCGTGGTTCGGCTCCACACCGCAGCGAGGCGACGTCGTCGTCTTCCGGGATCCCGGCGACTGGCTCGCGGGCGAGAAGACGACCAAGAACAACGACCCGGTCGTCATCAAGCAGGTCAAGGAAGGGCTCACCTGGATCGGTCTGCTGCCCTCCGACAACGACAGGGACCTGATCAAGCGGGTCGTCGCGGTCGGTGGAGACACCGTCAAGTGCTGTGACGCCCAGGGTCGCGTCACCGTGAACGGCACGCCTCTGAACGAGCCGTACATTCACCCGGAAAACAAACCTTCGGACTTCTCCTTCTCGGTGACGGTGCCCCCGGGACGGCTGTGGGTCATGGGAGATCACCGGGCCAACTCGGCCGACTCGCGTTATCACCGCACGGAGAAGTTCAGCGGCACGGTCTCGGAGAAGTCCGTCGTCGGCCGCGCCGTGGTCATCGCCTGGCCCGTCGGGCACTGGACGCGCCTGAAAGAACCGGACACTTACGCGTCCGTGCCGAGCGGGTCGGCCACCGCGCTCGGTCCGTCGCATAGGCTGGCCTCCGCGGATCGATATGGATTGATCCCCCTCCCGAGCCCTGCGGAACTCCCGCTCGTTATGGGAGTGGCGGGCCTGCGCCGATTCAGGCGCCGGCGGCGGTACGGAGTGAGGAGTGGATGTGGGGGATTTGGCGGTCGGCGCACGATCCGGACACGAAGGTCCCGAGGAGAGGCCGCAGCGACCCGACGATACGGCTGACCCGGCCGCGGACGACCACAACGGCTCCGGCGGCGACCCCTCGGACGGCGATGGCGCACACGACGGCGGCGGACAGACCCCCCGGACGCCGACGCAGCGCTCCTTCTGGAAGGAACTTCCGCTCCTCATCGGCATCGCGCTGGTCCTCGCGCTGCTGATCAAGACGTTTCTGGTGCAGGCGTTCTCGATCCCCTCGGACTCGATGCAGAACACCCTCCAGCAGGGCGACCGGGTCCTCGTGGACAAGCTGACCCCGTGGTTCGGCTCCCAGCCCTCGCGCGGCGAGGTCGTCGTCTTCCACGACCCGGACAACTGGCTGGCCGGCGAGCCCACCCCGAACCCGAACGCCCTCCAGACCGCTCTGAGCTGGATCGGTCTGATGCCGTCCGCGGAGGAGAAGGACCTCATCAAGCGGGTCATCGGTGTCGCCGGCGACACCATCGAGTGCAGGAACACCGGCCCCCTGCTGGTCAACGGCAAAGCGCTGAACGAGCCCTATGTGTACCCGGGCAACACCCCGTGCACCGTCGACGACCAGGGCGGCCAGTTCAAGGTCACGGTTCCCCCGGGCAAAATCTGGGTCATGGGCGACCACCGCCAGAACTCGCTGGACTCCCGCTACCACCAGCAGGACAAGTACCAGGGCTTCGTGCCCGTGGGGAACGTCGTGGGCCGTGCGATCGTGGTCGCCTGGCCACCCACCCGCTGGAACACGCTCCCGATCCCGGACACCTTCGAGCAGGGGCTGGACGTGACCGCTCCCGCGGCCCTCGGTCTGAGCGGCGCGCTCCCGCTGGTCCTGTGGCGCCGGCGTCGCCTCACCACGCGGCTTACCGCCGGAAACCCTCGGGTTCCCGGCAGCGGTACCGCCGGGTAGGGTGCCGTCCCAGATCGCCGATCTTCCGCGGCCCCGGGCGGCCGCGAGGGTCGATTCTCCGACCTGGGGAGCACTGGGATGAGCGGGACTGGTCGTACGGGAGAGGGCCGCGGACGGCTCGGCAGCACGCTGTCGGGGCTGGCCGTGGCCCTCGGCTGTGTGCTCTTCGTCGGCGGGTTCGCCTGGGGCGCGATCGTCTACAGGCCCTACACCGTGCCGACCGAGTCCATGTCGCCCACCATCGCCGCCGGTGACCGGGTCCTCGCCCAGCGCGTCGACAGCGTGGACATCCGGCGCGGCGACGTCGTCGTCTTCCGGCAGAAGAGCTGGGGCGACATGCCGATGGTCAAGCGGGTCGTGGCGGTCGGCGGCGACACCGTCGCCTGCTGCACCGACGGCAGGCTCACCGTCGACGGCAAGGAGATCCACGAGACGTACCTGGCCAAGGGCCAGGTCGCCGAACTCAAGCAGATCCCCACGATCACCGTCCCCAAGGACCGGCTGTTCCTGCTCGGCGACGAGCGCAGCGGCTCCCTGGACTCCACGGCCCACCTGACGGAGGCCTTCAGCGGCACGGTGGCGCGCGCCGCCGTGGACGCCCGCGTGGACGCCGTGGTGTGGCCGATGAACGGCATGCTGGCCCGCCCGACGGGCTTCGAGGAACTGGGTCCCCTCTCCTCGCCGGGGCCGCTGCGGCTGATCCTCGCCGCGATCGTGGCGGGCGCGGTGCTGGTGCTGGCGGGCGGGGCGTACGGGCCGATCGCCCATCGCGCGGCCCGCAGGCGGGGCAGCGCGGTACGGACGGAGCCGGCCGGTGTCCGCTGAGGCGCCGCCGCCGTCCCTCCCCTCCCCGGACGAACGGTACGAGCCGTCTGCGGACGAGGTCGAGGACGAGGACGGCGCGGGGCACCGGGACGAGGGCGGGTCGCGGAAGGTGGCCCGGGTGGTGCTCCTCGACCCCACGGACCGCATCCTGCTGCTGCACGGGCACGAGCCGGACGACCCGGCCGACGACTGGTGGTTCACGCCCGGAGGCGGCGTGGAGGGCGACGAGACCCGTGAGCAGGCCGCGCTGCGCGAGCTGGCCGAGGAGACCGGCATCACGGATGTCGAGCTGGGACCGGTGCTGTGGCGGCGGATGTGCTCCTTCCCGTTCGCGGGCCGCCGCTGGAACCAGGACGAGTGGTACTACCTGGCCCGCACGACCCAGACGGTCACGGCCGCGCAGGCCTTGACGGAGCTGGAAAAGCGCAGTGTCACCGGAGCACGGTGGTGGACGTGCCGAGAACTGGCCCAGTCGCATGAGACGGTGTATCCGACGAGACTCGCCGAGCTGCTGCGCAGGCTGCTCGACGAAGGTCCCCCGGCCAGTCCCGAGGTCCTCGCCACCGAAATCGTCTAGGGGCACACGGGACTGGCGCACAATGGGGGGACCGCACGGCTGAAGGGGAACATGCCATGAGCGCCGAGGACCTCGAGAAGTACGAGACCGAGATGGAGCTGAAGCTCTACCGGGAGTACCGCGATGTCGTCGGTCTGTTCAAATACGTGATCGAGACCGAGCGGCGCTTCTACCTCACCAACGACTACGAGATGCAGGTGCACTCGGTCCAGGGCGAGGTGTTCTTCGAGGTGTCCATGGCGGACGCCTGGGTGTGGGACATGTACCGGCCCGCACGTTTCGTGAAGCAGGTACGCGTCCTCACGTTCAAGGATGTGAACATCGAGGAGCTGAACAAGACCGATCTGGAGCTGCCCGGCGGGTGACCGACGGCACCCCCTCACCCGCCGGGGTGACGGAGTTGTCCACAACCACCGCTCTGTCCACCAAGATCCACAGCGGGAAGCCTGATGCGTGACGGTTGGCGCCGGAGGAGGTGCCGACATGAACACACATCAGGCACGCAGTGCCCTGGGCAGGTACGGCGAGGAACTGGCCGCCCGGCGGCTGTCCGAGGCCGGGATGACGGTCCTGGAGCGCAACTGGCGCTGCGGCCGCAGCGGTGAGATCGACATCGTCGCCAGAGACGGCGACGTGCTCGTGGTCTGCGAGGTGAAGACCCGCAGGGGCGGCTCCTTCGAGCACCCCATGGCCGCCGTCACCCCGGCCAAGACGGACCGGCTGCGCGGCCTCGCCGAACGCTGGATCCAGAGCCACGGCGGGGCACCGCCCGGCGGGGTGCGCGTCGACGTCGTCGGGGTCCTGCTGCCCGAGCGCGGCGCCGCCGTGGTCGAACACGCGCGGGGGGTGGCGTGATGGGCTTCGCACGCACCTGCTCCGTGGCCCTGGTCGGCGTCGAAGGCGTCGTGGTCGAGGTCCAGGCGGACCTCGAACCCGGCGTGGCGGCGTTCACCCTCGTGGGCCTCCCGGACAAGAGCCTGACCGAGAGCCGGGACCGGGTCCGGGCGGCAGTGGTCAACTCCGGCGCGTCCTGGCCGTCCAAGAAACTCACCGTGGGACTGAGTCCCGCATCGGTGCCGAAAGCCGGCAGCGGGTTCGACCTCGCCGTCGCCTGCGCGGTGCTCGGCGCCTCCGAGCGTATCGACCCACGCGTCCTCGCCGACATCGTGATGATCGGCGAACTGGGCCTGGACGGACGGATCCGGCCCGTACGGGGCATCCTCCCGGCCGTACTGGCCGCGGCGGACGCGGGCTACGAACAGGTGGTGGTCCCCGAGTGCGCCGCCGCCGAGGCCTCGCTGGTCCCCGGAGTGTCCGTGCTCGGCGTCCGCACCCTGCGCCAGCTGATCGCCGTCCTCGCGGACGAACCCGTGCCCGAGGAAGAGCCGGACGAGCAGGGCCGCCCCGATCCGCTCCTCGCCGGACTGCGCGTCCCGGGCACCGGCGCGGCCACGGGCATGCACAGCATCGGCGCCGTACACGACCACGACCACGATCTGGCCGACGTCGTCGGCCAGATCTCCGCCCGCACGGCGGTCGAGGTGGCGGCGGCCGGCGGACACCACCTGCTCCTCGAAGGACCGCCCGGCGCCGGGAAGACGATGCTGGCGGAACGGCTGCCCGCCGTCCTGCCGAGACTCACCCGACAGGAGTCGCTGGAGGTCACCGCCGTGCACTCGGTGGCCGGACTGCTCCCCCCGGGCAAGCCCCTGATCGACACCGCCCCCTACTGCGCCCCGCACCACTCGGCCACCATGCAGGCACTCGTGGGCGGCGGCCCCGGCATCGCCCGTCCCGGCGCCGTGTCGCTCTCCCACCGGGGGATCCTTTTTCTGGACGAGACACCCGAGTTCAGCGGCCAGGCCCTCGACGCGCTGCGCCAGCCCCTGGAAGCGGGACACGTCGTGATCGCACGCAGCGCGGGCGTCGTACGCTTCCCCGCGAAGTTCCTGATGCTCCTCGCCGCCAACCCGTGCCCCTGCGGCCGCTTCTCCTTACGCGACACCCAGTGCGAGTGCCCGCCCTCGGCGATCCGCCGCTATCAGGCCCGGCTCTCCGGTCCGCTCCTGGACCGCGTCGACCTCCGCGTCGAGGTGGATCCGGTCACCCGCGCCGAACTCACCCGGCGCGGCTCCCGCGGTGTATCCACCGCGACGGTGGCCGACCGGGTGCGCGCGGCCCGGGAAAGGGCCGCGGCACGGCTGGCGGGCACCCCCTGGCGGACCAACAGCGACGTGCCGGGCCGGGAGCTGCGCAACCGCTGGCACGCCGCGAGCGGCGCCATGGACGTGGCCGAGCGCAGCCTGGAGCGCGGAGTGCTGACGGCCCGGGGGCTGGACCGCGTGCTGCGGGTCGCCTGGACCGTCGCGGACCTCGTCGGCCACGCCCGGCCGGACGCCGCGGACGTCACGCTGGCCCTGCAACTGCGCACCGGGGTTCCACGGGGTGTGCCGATGGCCCTCGGGACGCCGGCATGAGCGCCGACGGCGCCCCGGACCTCGCCCGGATCTTCCTCACCCGGGTCGTCGAGCCCGGCGACGAGGTGGCGGGGCGGTGGATACGGGAGTTCGGGGTCGAAGAGGTGGTACGGCGGCTGCGGGACGCGGGGCCGCGGCTGCCGGGCGTGTCCGAGAAGCGATGGGCGGGGCTGCTGGCGCGGGCCCGGCGCGCCGAGCCGGAGCAGGACTGGGCGGCGGCCCGGGAGGCGGGCGTGCGGTTCCTGTGCCCCGGCGGCGCCGAATGGCCGGCGCAGCTCGACGACCTCGGGGACGCCCGGCCCGTCGGGCTGTGGGTGCGCGGGCGGCCCGGTCTGCGGCTGTGGGCCCTGCGGTCCGTCGCCGTCGTCGGCGCCCGCGCCTGCACCGAGTACGGCGCCCATATGGCGGCCACCCTCGCCGCCGGCCTCGCGGAGCGCGGCTGGGTCGTGGTGTCGGGCGGCGCCTACGGCATCGACGGCGCGGCACACCGCGGAGCGCTCGGGGCCGCAGGCGCCACCGTCGCCGTGCTGGCCTGCGGAGTCGACCGGCCCTATCCGCGCGGCCACACCGGCCTGATCACCAGGATCACCGAGCAGGGGCTCGTCATCGGGGAACTGCCGCCCGGAGAGCATCCGACACCCAGCAGATTCCTCGTGCGCAACCGGGTCATCGCGGCGCTCACCCGCGGCACCGTGGTCGTCGAGGCCGCCCATCGCAGCGGCTCGCTGGTCACGGCGCGTGCGGCGCAGCGGCTGGGCCGCTTCACCATGGGGGTGCCCGGACCGGCCACCAGCGGGCTGTCCGCAGGGGTCCACGAACTGCTGCGCGGCGAGGCGGTGCTGGTCACGGATGCCGCCGACGTCATCGACCTCGTCGGCGACATCGGCGAGCTGGCGCCGGACCGGCGCGGCCCGGTGCTCCCCCGGGACCTGCTGGAACCGGCCGCCCGGCGCGTCCTGGCAGCGCTGCCCGGGCGCGGTACGGCGTCGGCGGGCGAGGTCGCGTGCGGTGCGCAGACCACCGAGGACGACGCGGTAGGGAGACTGTACGAACTCCGATCACTTGGATTCGTCGAACGACACGGCGATGGCTGGAAGTTGACACGCCAGGCGGTGACCTCGGTCCGACAAGATCACGGTCAGCGTTGACCGAGCGTGTTCGGCCGTCCGGGCGACCCCCCGACGCCCTTGGCAATTCCACCAGTTGACCCTTTCCAGCGATCACGCAGGGCGACGACCGCGGCCGCGGTGGGGGCCCCACCAGACCCCTCCGCGCACGGGTGACGCCCCACCCTTCGCACACTGCGACACCACAGTCACGCTACGCTCACGAGGATCCCGACTCAGAAGGCATCTCGACATCAGACCGACAGCTCACCCAGCCATCCCCAGTCCACGGCAGAACGGCACAAGGCGACGAATGCCCCAGCACACCTCCGGGTCCGACCGGGCGGCGCATCCCCCAGCCGCCCGTGACGGCGGCAGCGTGCGCCCGCCCGCTCCCTCGACGCTCGACGAATTGTGGCGGTCGTACAAGGAGACGGGGGACGAGCGGTTGCGGGAGCAGCTGATCCTGCACTACTCGCCGTTGGTGAAGTACGTGGCGGGACGGGTGAGCGTAGGCCTGCCGGCCAATGTGGAACAGGCGGACTTCGTGTCCTCCGGGGTCTTCGGGCTGATCGACGCGATCGAGAAGTTCGACATCGACCGGGAGATCAAGTTCGAGACGTACGCGATCACGCGGATCCGTGGCGCGATGATCGACGAGCTGCGGGCGCTGGACTGGATCCCCCGGTCGGTGCGGCAGAAGGCGCGCAGCGTCGAGCGGGCGTACGCCACCCTGGAGGCGCGGCTGCGACGGACCCCGTCCGAGGGGGAGGTGGCGGCCGAGATGGGCATCGGCGTCGAGGAACTGCACGCCGTCTTCAGCCAGCTGTCGCTGGCGAACGTGGTGGCCCTGGAGGAACTGCTGCACGTCGGCGGCGAGGGCGGCGACCGGCTCAGCCTGATGGACACCCTCGAGGACACCGCCGCGGACAATCCGGTGGAGGTGGCCGAGGACCGGGAACTGCGACGGTTCCTCGCGCGGGCGATCAACACGCTCCCCGAGCGGGAGAAGACCGTGGTGACGCTCTACTACTACGAAGGGCTCACGCTCGCCGAGATCGGCAATGTGCTCGGCGTGACCGAGAGCCGGGTCAGCCAGATCCACACGAAGTCCGTCCTCCAGCTCCGGGCCAAGCTGGCCGGCTTCGGACGCTGACCCGGGACGGCGGCCCGGCGCGGCAGTGCCCCGGCGGGCGCAGGGGCCCGGACCGGTGGGGTGCGCCGGGCGCGCGGAGCCCGGGACCGGCGCACGGAGCACAAGTGGCCCAGGCCGGCGGCGCGCACAGGTGAGCGGCTCCCGCGGGCGGCACTCCGTCCGTACAGTGGTTGACGTGCCAAGGATTCGAGCGGCCTCCGTGGCCGAGCACCGGTCGATGCAGCGAGCCGCCCTGCTGGACGCGGCACGATCCCTCCTGTCCGAGGGCGGTACGGAGGCCCTGACGTTCCCGGCCCTCGCCGAGCGCACGGGCCTCGCGCGCTCCTCCGTGTACGAGTACTTCCGCTCCCGCGCCGCCGTCGTCGAGGAACTGTGCGCGGTCGACTTCCCCCTCTGGGCGGCGGAGGTCGAGGCGGCCATGGCGGCGGCGGACGGCCCCGAGGCGACGATCGAGGCGTATGTGCGCCAGCAGCTCGCGCTGGTGGGAGACCGGCGCCACCGGGCCGTCGTCGCCATCTCGGCGAGCGAACTGGACGCCGGCGCACGCGAGAAGATCCGGGCGGCGCACGGCGGGCTCGTGACGATGCTCGCCGGCACGCTCGGCGCCATGGGACACCACGAGCCCCGGCTCACGGCGATGCTGCTCCAGGGCGTGGTCGACGCGGCGGTGCGGCGCATCGAGCTGGGCGCCGCGGAGGACCCGGCCGCCATCACGGAGGCGGCGGTCGCCATGGCCCTGCGGGGCGTCCGGGGCTGAGCCTCCCCTCCGGGGGCTTCCCCCCCGCCCCTCCCGCCCCCCACCCCGCCCCCGCCTACGGCAACGGCACCCCCTCCACCCGCAGCAGCCGGGACGGTCCCGCGTGCAGCAGCCAGGGGGGCAGCAGGGAGAGCGGATCCAGATACGTCTCCCCTCTGAGCAGCCCCCAGTGCAGGCACGGTCCCGCGCAGTGGGCGGCCGCGGCCGGCGGTTCCAGTGCCCCGAGCACCTCGCCCGGCCGGACCGTGTCGCCCGCGCGCACCGATGCCCGCACCGGCTCGTAGGTCGTCCGCAACGGCGGCTCGCCCGTGCCCGCCAGGTCCACCGACACCACGCCCCGGCCCGCGACCCGTCCCGCGAAGGCGACCCGCCCGGCCGCCACTGCCCGCACCGCATCGCCTGGAGCCGCCGCCAGGTCCACGCCCCGGTGCCCCGGCCCGTAGGGTGTCGCCGGCGGCTCCCAGCCCCGTAGGACCAGGGGGTGGACACCCACCGGCCACAGACGGGCGACGGCCGGTACCGACCGGTCGGGGGCCGGTGCGTCCGCCGTGGCCGCATCCGGGCGGTGCGTCGCGCCCGCCCACGCCACGGAGGTCTCCGGCCCCACCCGTGCGATGGGGGCCGTCGCGCCCGCCGCGGCCAGCAGCAGCGCCGCGGGCCACCACCGTGTACCTCGTTCAGCTCGCATGCGAGTACGGTCCCGCACATCGGGCGATCATGGCTGGATATGTGGACGACCGGCCGGTTGTGGACAGCGGCGTCACCCGCCGCTCCGCCGGTCCCGTACACTTCTTGTGGCGATCCGGGTCACCGGTTCGACTTCGCACGCCCCGACACCAGGCCGTCATCAGCCGGTGTCAGCGCTCCTCGGTCCTTCGTGGCACGGCGCATCGCGGGCGTCAGGCGCGAGTGCCATCCGGCGCCCGCGGCACAACCGAGAAAACTCAAGGAGAACGGCCATGGCCGTCGTCACGATGCGGGAGCTGCTGGAGAGCGGCGTCCACTTCGGTCACCAGACCCGTCGCTGGAACCCGAAGATGAAGCGCTTCATCTTCACCGAGCGCAACGGCATCTACATCATCGACCTGCTCCAGTCGCTGTCGTACATCGACCGCGCCTACGAGTTCGTCAAGGAGACCGTCGCCCACGGCGGCACCGTCATGTTCGTCGGCACGAAGAAGCAGGCGCAGGAGGCCATCGCCGAGCAGGCCACCCGCGTCGGCATGCCGTACGTGAACCAGCGCTGGCTGGGCGGCATGCTCACCAACTTCTCGACCGTCTACAAGCGTCTGCAGCGCCTCAAGGAGCTCGAGCAGATCGACTTCGAGGACGTCGCCGCCTCCGGTCTGACCAAGAAGGAGCTCCTGGTCCTCTCCCGTGAGAAGGCCAAGCTGGAGAAGACCCTCGGTGGTATCCGCGAGATGCAGAAGGTGCCGAGCGCCGTCTGGATCGTGGACACCAAGAAGGAGCACATCGCGGTCGGCGAGGCCCGCAAGCTCAACATCCCGGTTGTCGCCATCCTCGACACCAACTGCGACCCCGACGAGGTCGACTACAAGATCCCGGGCAACGACGACGCGATCCGCTCCGTCACCCTGCTCACCCGTGTGATCGCCGACGCCGTCGCCGAGGGCCTCATCTCCCGTTCCGGCGTCGCCGCCGAGGGCAAGGGCGAGAAGGCCGCGGGCGAGCCGCTCGCCGAGTGGGAGCGCGACCTGCTCGAGGGTGAGAAGAAGGCTGAGACCGAGGAGGCCGCTCCGGCTGAGGCCGCTGCCGCCGAGACCCCGGCCGTCGAGACCCCGGCCGCTGAGGCTGCTGCCGCTGAGGCGCCGGCCGTCGAGACCCCGGCTGCCGAGGGCGAGCAGGCCTGACCTCAGGGCCGTTCGGCTGATGTGAGGGCGGGGGGCGCCGACCGCGCCACCCGCCGTTCACCCGAAGCCCATAGATCTTCGTAGCCCGTAGATCTTCGTAGCCCGTAGATCTTCGGCGGCCGGCCGCAGGACCCGCGGTGGCCGCCGACTTCGAGACTTCGAACTCCGAGAAGAGATTCACAGATCATGGCGAACTACACCGCCGCCGACGTCAAGAAGCTCCGTGAGCTGACCGGCGCCGGCATGATGGACTGCAAGAAGGCGCTGGACGAGGCCGAGGGCAACGTCGAAAAGGCCGTCGAGGCGCTCCGTATCAAGGGCCAGAAGGGCGTCGCCAAGCGCGAGGGCCGCTCCGCCGAGAACGGCGCCGTGGTCTCCATCATCGCTGACGACAACTCCTCCGGTGTCCTCGTCGAGCTGAAGTGCGAGACCGACTTCGTCGCCAAGGGCGAGAAGTTCCAGGCCGTCGCCCAGACGATCGCCGAGCACGTCGCCAAGACCTCCCCGGCCGACCTCGAGGCCCTGCTCGGCTCCGAGATCGAGCCCGGCAAGACCGTCCAGGCGTTCGTGGACGAGGCCAACGCCACCCTCGGCGAGAAGATCGTCCTGGACCGCTTCGCGCAGTTCGCCGACGGTTACGTGGCGGCGTACATGCACCGCACGATGCCCGACCTGCCGCCGCAGATCGGTGTCCTCGTCGAGCTGGACAAGCCGAACGCCGAGATCGCCCGGGGCGTTGCCCAGCACATCGCCGCCTTCGCGCCGAAGTACCTCTCCCAGGAGGACGTCCCGGCCGACGTCGTCGAGTCCGAGCGCCGCATCGCCGAGGAGACCACCCGCGCCGAGGGTAAGCCCGAGGCCGCGATCGCCAAGATCGTCGAGGGTCGTCTGAACGGCTTCTTCAAGGACGCCACGCTGCTCGGCCAGCCGTTCGCGATCGACAACAAGAAGTCCGTCCAGAAGGTTCTGGACGAGGCGGGTGTCACCCTGAAGCGCTTCGTGCGCATCAAGGTCGGCATCTGAGTCCGTACCGCGATCGACGGGAGACCCGTATAGGGTCGAACGCCGAAAGCAGTCGTCCGTGGCAGGCGTGTGTGCCGACCCGCACGCGCGCGTGGCGGACGCAGATATGACGAGGAGGCCATTGCCGCGTATGGGATGCGAAACACGCCCCATCGGCAATGGCCTTCTTTCGTATGTGCAACACGTGAAAGAGGCGGGATCTCCATGACCACCAAGGCCGAGAAGAGCGACGACGGCAAAGTACGCGGCCGGTTTCTGCTGAAACTGTCCGGTGAGGCGTTCTCCGGAGGCACCGGACTCGGTGTCGACCCGGACGTGGTGCACGCCATCGCCCGTGAGATCGCGGCCGTGGTGCGCGACGGATCTCAGATCGCCGTCGTCATCGGCGGCGGCAACTTCTTCCGCGGCGCCGAACTCCAGCAGCGCGGCATGGACCGGGCCCGCTCCGACTACATGGGCATGCTCGGCACGGTCATGAACTGCCTCGCCCTCCAGGACTTCCTGGAGAAGGAGGGCATCGACTCGCGCGTGCAGACCGCCATCACCATGGGCCAGGTCGCCGAGCCGTACATTCCGCTGCGTGCCGTGCGCCACCTGGAGAAGGGCCGCGTGGTCATCTTCGGCGCCGGTATGGGCATGCCGTACTTCTCGACCGACACGACCGCCGCCCAGCGCGCCCTGGAGATCGACGCCGAGGCGCTGCTCATGGGCAAGAACGGCGTGGACGGGGTGTACGACTCCGACCCGAAGACCAACCCTGAGGCCGTCAAGTTCGACTCGCTCAGCTACGGCGAGGTCATCACCCGCGACCTCAAGGTCGCCGACATGACCGCCATCACGCTGTGCCGGGACAACAAGCTGCCCATCCTTGTCTTCGAGATGCTGGCGGAGGGCAATATCGCACGGGCCGTCAAGGGTGAGAAGATCGGCACACTCGTGGGAGACCAAGGCAGCCGGGGCTGACCGGACGCCGACCGGTCCGGGGCGCCCGTCCGGGCGGACCCTGACCGGGGGATGGACAATGACCTGCCGGTCCGGAACCGTGCAGGAAGAAGACGCGACGCAGCCGGCCGCGGACCGACGAGTGACAGCTGCCGGGCCTACTCAAGACACGCAGGAGCAAGTGGTGATCGAAGAGACCCTCCTCGAGGCCGAGGAGAAGATGGAGAAGGCCGTCGTGGTCGCCAAGGAGGACTTCGCCGCGATCCGCACCGGTCGTGCGCACCCGGCGATGTTCAACAAGATCGTGGCCGACTACTACGGCGCACCGACGCCGATCAACCAGCTGGCCTCGTTCTCGGTACCGGAGCCGCGCATGGCCGTGGTGACGCCGTTCGACAAGAGCGCGCTGCGCAACATCGAGCAGGCGATCCGCGACTCCGATCTGGGCGTCAACCCGAGCAATGACGGCAACATCATCCGCGTGGTGTTCCCCGAGCTCACCGAGGAGCGCCGCCGCGAGTACATCAAGGTCGCCAAGGGCAAGGGCGAGGACGCCAAGGTCGCGATCCGCTCGGTCCGCCGCAAGGCCAAGGACGCCATCGACAAGCTCGTCAAGGACGGCGAGGTCGGCGAGGACGAGGGCCGCCGTGCGGAGAAGGAGCTCGACGACACCACCGCGAAGTACGTCGCGCAGGTGGACGAGCTGCTCAAGCACAAGGAAGCGGAGCTCCTCGAGGTCTGATGAACGACTCTTCCTGGGGGGCGCCGCCACAGGCCGGGTACTGGGGGCCCAGCGACGCCGGACCGGTCCAGCGGACCGGCCCGGCGGGTCCCGCGTACGATGCGCATGACGCCCAGCAGACTCGCCCCATGCCCATCGTGCCCGACGTGCCCGCACAAGGCGGAGACCAGGATGACGACCGGGGGGCTGCTCGACCGAGGGGCCCCTTGTTCCGCGACGACACGCCGCAGGTGCCGTCCCCTTGGGCGGCCTCGCAGAATCCGGAGCCCATGCCCGACGCCCAGCAGCCGGCGCCCGCACCGCAGAAGAAGAGCGCGGGCCGTGACCTGGGCGCGGCCATAGGAGTCGGTGTCGGGCTCGGCGTCGTGATCGTCGTGTCGTTGTTCATCGTCAAGGCCGTGTTCGTCGGCGTCGTGGCGGTCGCCGTCGTGGTGGGCCTGTGGGAGCTGACGAAGCGGCTGGAGGAGCGCAAGGGCATCAAGGCGCCCCTCGCACCGCTCGCGGTCGGCGGTGCGGCGATGGTCGTGGTCGGCTATGTGCGGGGTGCCGAGGGCGCCTGGGTGGCGATGGCACTCACCGCACTCGCGGTCCTGGTCTGGCGTATGACGGAACCACCGGACGGCTATCTCAAGGACGTCACGGCGGGTGTCTTCGCGGCGTTCTACGTGCCGTTCCTGGCCACGTTCGTCGCCATGATGCTGACGGCCGACGACGGTCCGCAGCGCGTCCTGACCTTCCTGCTGCTGACGGTCGTCAGCGACACGGGCGCCTACGCCGTCGGCTGGCGATTCGGCAGCCACAAGCTCGCTCCGCGCATCAGCCCCGGAAAGACCCGCGAGGGCCTGATCGGGGCAGTGGCCTTCGCCATGGGGGCGGGCGCGCTGTGCATGCAGTATCTGATCGACGGCGGTTCGTGGTGGCAGGGCCTGCTGCTGGGTCTCGCCGTCGCCGCCAGCGCCACGCTGGGCGATCTGGGCGAGTCCATGATCAAGCGCGACCTCGGCATCAAGGACATGGGCACGCTGCTGCCGGGCCACGGCGGCATCATGGACCGCCTGGACTCCCTCCTGCCGACGGCGCCGGTGGTATGGCTGCTGCTCGTGCTCTTCGTCGGGACCGGCTGACCCGTCGTTCCGCACGTCGCCGATCGTGCTTTTCCGGTCGGGAGGCCCGTCGCCCACAGGGCGGCGGGCCTCCCGCACCGAGCACCTCGTACGGCCGACGGCTCCACCACGCAATGCTCGGCCCCGCCCATCTGCACAACCTCGCGCTCGCGGGTGACAGTGGCGGTGTTCATCTCAGGAAGCGGTCTACGCCATGAGCCCAGTAGGTGTATGGCGGGGCCATGGTCTGCCCGTGTAGTCGGTTGCGGCAGCCCGCAGCAGGTCCAGCAGATGGCATCCCGGGTACGTGCGGAACACGGGAAACCTCCACCGGTAGTAGCAGGACCAGTAGCTCACCACCCGGCGCTCGGTCCGAGCGAAGAACGCCGGATTCCGGGCGATGAAGTCTCCGTACAGCGGCCGGTGGGCAGAGCCGTTTGAGTCCAGGACGGAGAGGCCGCGCTGAATGGCCTCCAGGATCTCCAAGACGTACTCGCCGACCAACTGCACCACAAACGGCACCGCCCACGGCTTGTCGGAACTGACGACCTGTTCCAGGTGACGCTGGCGGACCAGCCTAGCGTAATTGGCCATGATCACTCGCGCCAAATCAGCTCCAGCCCAAAGCCGTTACGCCGACCTCAGTGTTGATCCGACTGTGTCGTGCTGGGTTCCTGGGTCGCCGCCACCGGGGGCGTGGGCTTCTTCGGCTCCAATACCGTTGCATTTGTCCACAGGTCTTCATGACTGTGCCTAATTGCGTTGCCAGCAATGCTTGCAAGCGGGACGACAACGCTCAGATTCTTCCCGACAGAATTCAAGGAAGTCCCGATGGCGATGACCTTGTCGCCCTCCGAAATGGCGAACCTGTCGTGAAGCTCGTTCGCGACACGTACTTCGGGGCGTTGAGGCTCGTCGTAGACCAACGTCGCTTCCTAAGCGGCCTTTTGCAGCTCGGCGTTGATCTTCTCCTCGGGGTCGAGGCGGTGGATGTGGATGTCGTGGGTGACGCGGCTGGTGGGTGGCTCGTCGGGGCGGAGGGTGCGGTAGCCGGGGGTGCTGCGTTTGGTGGCGCGGGGTGCTGATCGGCCGAGGCGGGG
>NZ_JBSFXK010000029.1:0-86084 GCF_053595355.1 Streptomyces sp. NPDC002513
CACCAACTCCGGCGTAAAGGTCCGCGACAGCAGCCCCATCCGTGTCCGCTCGGGGTATGTCTCACCAGCTATGTGCCCACTCGCCACAAGATCAGGACCCTACCCGACCAAGATCACACTACGGAAGCGACGTTGCGTCGTAGACAGCCAAGGCCAGCGCTAGCTGGGAGATCGCCGGTGCGCCGATCTTCTTGCTCGTCAGGATCCTCCTGATCTGGGTGTGTTCGACCACCGTCTCAAGCTGGTCGAATCGGAAGTACGGGTCGACCAGGAGACCCTCTCCGATGTCGGAAAGTGCTCCGATTACCCGCACGTATGCGAATGGATCAGACGGGTCCAGGATCACCGCGGAGGCGTCCTCATTCGCCACGTCCAGTTTGGGTGCGGAGAGATCGGCGAGAATCGCGTGACCCAGTGGTGTGAGTTTCACCGACTCACAAGCGACCTTGATCCATCCAACTCGCTCTAGATACTGCGTCCAAGTCTCAAGGGGCTCACTTTTCCCGCCCAGGGCGGCACTAAAAGTGCTCACGAAGTCTTGGATCGTTGAATTGCTTCGCATGCGCCTGAAAGGAGCCCTGGCATAGGCTTCCAGGTTATCCGCGCTGAGGATTGCTCCGCGTCGAGTTGCGGCACTGATGTATGCGAGGAGTCTATGTCCATCCTCAGTTGCGATGTTCATGTCGCCAGTATGCGCGTGCCTCGCCCGTCGTACACCAGGTTTTTGAAGCAGGCCAGCGGGTCTGCTGTAGCGGGCCGGACAGCGTGCCGGAAGGTCGTGTTTTGCTCACCTCTGGCGCTCCCGCTGGAGGGTTCGGACGCCAGTTGGAATGGAGCTGGTACGAATGAGTAGATGCGAGCTTCGTACCCCCACCATGGCTGACCTGAACCTCGCTGTGCTGGGGCACAACCGAGCTCGTCTGAGTGTCTACTACAGCAGCGAGCCGAGCCGAACCAGAGTGGTTGCCAACGGTCACCAACCGGATACACCGTCGGCGGCTCGGCACATCCGGCAGGATCACGGCATGGACCCTGCCGTCATCGCCGCTCTCATAACCACCCCGACTGCAGTCCTTGCGGCCGTCACCGCATACGCCGCCGGTCGAGCCCAGGGGCGAGGCACCGTGGACGCCGTACGTCGCCAACACCAACGCGACGCCTACGCCGCATTCCTATCCGCCGCCGTCTCCTTCGCTGATCAAATGGACTGGCGACGGTGCGTGGAGCTGGTCACCAGGGATACAACCAACTCGACCTCTCCGGAGAGCGCCGAAGCAGCGCACCGCCTCGCGGCTGGCATCCGAGCCGCCGTCGACATCAGGCCCATGCAGGATGCCGCCATGTCGGTGCATCTGTAAGGCCCGAAGCACATCAGCCAGCTCGTCATCGCAGCCATGGACCGGGCCCGCCAAAACCAGAAGGATGCGGACACGGCGATCCAGAACACTTCGTCGACATCCGGCACATTTGCGCTGCCCGATCCCGAAGAGGCCGACTACGCCTTCAACCGTAGCGTGGCGATCTTCACGGCCGCCGCCAGCGCTCACTTAAACGGGGACAACGCCCTTGCGGCGGAGGCCCAAGCGTCGGCAGCTACACAAGTGACCAGCCGCCCGGCGTGACGTACGGGTGCCTGCGACCACGCTTGCCTACCGCTTCCTGCTTCACGGCTGCAATTTCGTACGCGCCCCCCGTCGACAACTGCCGACGGCTGAGCATCAGGTCAGGACGCTGATCGTTTGGGCGGGCACAGATCACGGCCCCCGGTGATCAGTTGTGGCTGTTCCGAGCGGTGATCATGCGTGGCTGTCCTGGCCAGATCGCCCCCTTGTGCCGCCCTCGTGTACGTGACACACAGTTCAGAGGAGGGGCCGGGGGAGGGGAGCACTGCATGTCGGTGTTGGGTGGCTATCCGGTGGGGCCGTCGGCCTGGGCCGTCGAGCGGTTTGGGCGGCATGCCGGCGCGCTTGCCGCTGCGGTTCCGGTGCAACTGGCCAAGGCGCACGAGAAGGCTCATGCCGCGCACCTCGCCGCAGGACTGAAGAAGCGGAGTCCGTACGGCGTCGCCCTTGCGGGAGTGGTGCGCGAGAACCTGGCGGAGACGGCGCGGGAGCTGGGGGAAGCCGTGCGAGACGTGCGCGGATACGAGTATGCGGTGATCAACGATCACGCACTCTTCCCGTTCCGGTACGCGGACAGGCCGAGGCCCCTGTACCGAGCCCGACTGCCCGCGAACGCGTCGCCCACTCGGCACCGGCTGTTCCGGGAGCACGGGCCGCAGCCTCCGGAAGGTCTATTCGACGTCGACGAGGACTTGGCGACCGAGGAGTACCTGGGGCTGCACGAAGCGTTCGAGGAGCTGGGAGCTTCCACCAGGCTGGTCTGTGTGTTCTTCACGGCCAACGCCGAAGACGGCATCCATGCCATCCACTGGGGGGACGCCCACCTCGAACCCGATCGCACCTTCACATGGCCCTACAGGGAACAGCTCCCGGTCGCTCCCGTGCAGCTGGAGTGACGGGAGGAAACGCCGCTGCCTGGGCACGGCCGGGCGGGGGCTGGCTGACTCCTGGGCCGTCCCTGGGCCGTGCGAGGCCGACCAACGCTGAGAGGCGGCGCCCGCGGGTGACCACCCCCACCCCGCTCTGGCCTGGGGACCCGGCGATGATCTGCCACACTGGACGTGTTATGCCTGCACCCGGAGAACTCACCTTTGTCGCGCCGCGCGGAGCCAAGACCCCGCCGCGGCATCTCGCCGATCTCACGCCCGCCGAGCGCAAGGAGGCGGTCGCCGCGATCGGTGAGAAGCCGTTCCGCGCCAAGCAGCTCTCGCAGCACTACTTCGCGCGGTACTCGCACGACCCGGAGCAGTGGACCGACATCCCCGCCGCCTCGCGCGCCAGGCTCCAGGAGGCGCTGCTCCCGGAGCTGATGTCGGTCGTCCGGCATCTGTCGACCGACGAGGACACCACCCGCAAGACGCTGTGGCGGCTCTTCGACGGGACGCTCGTGGAGTCCGTGCTCATGCGCTACCCCGACCGGGTCACCATGTGCATCAGCTCCCAGGCGGGCTGCGGTATGAACTGCCCCTTCTGCGCCACCGGTCAGGCCGGCCTCGACCGCAACCTGTCCACCGCGGAGATCGTGCACCAGATCGTGGACGGCATGCGGGCCCTGCGCGACGGCGAGATCCCCGGCGGCCCGGCACGGCTGTCCAACATCGTCTTCATGGGCATGGGCGAGCCTCTCGCCAACTACAAGCGCGTCGTCGGCGCCATCCGCGCCCTCACCGACCCCGCGCCGGACGGGCTCGGCCTCTCGCAGCGCGGGATCACCGTGTCGACCGTCGGGCTGGTGCCTGCCGTCCACCGCTTCGCCGACGAGGGCTTCAAGTGCCGCCTCGCCATCTCGCTGCACGCGCCGGACGACGAACTGCGGGACACCCTCGTGCCGGTCAACACGCGGTGGAAGGTGCGCGAGGTCCTCGACGCCGGGTTCGAGTACGCCGAGAAGTCCGGGCGCCGGCTGTCCATCGAGTACGCCCTGATCCGGGACATCAACGACCAGGCGTGGCGCGGCGACCGGCTCGGCCGGCTGCTCAAGGGCAGGCCCGTGCACGTCAATCTGATCCCGCTCAACCCGACGCCCGGCTCCCAGTGGACGGCGTCGCGGCCCGAGGACGAGAAGGCGTTCGTCGAGGCGATCGCCGCCCATGGGGTGCCGGTGACCATCCGGGACACCCGGGGCCAGGAGATCGACGGAGCATGTGGCCAGCTGGCGGCCGCTGAGCGGTAGTCTGAAGGACGTTCGTATCTCGTCGTCCTTACTGTCCATACTTCATTCATATCTTCATATTCCGACAGGGGAGCGCCGCAGCGCTGAGAGTGCGGGACAGCCCGCAGACCCTCTGAACCTCGCCCAGGTCATTCTGGGTAGGGAGTTCGGTCTTCACTCGAGCTGTTGCGCCCTGCCCGGGACCCTTCGGGGCTCCCGGGCGGGGCCGCGTCTCTTCCTGGTCACCTCCAGGAGGACTTCAGTGAGCATCACCCGCAGGCAGTTCGCGGCCGTCGCCGCCGGGCTGGGCCTGGTCACGCTGTCCGCGTGCGGATCGTCCGGCTCCACCGGCGCGAGCGGCGGCGATCCCAAGACCGTGACCCTCGTCAGCCACGACTCATGGGCCGCCTCCAAGAGCGTCATCGCGGCGTTCGAGAAGGAGTCCGGCTACCGCGTCAAGGTCCTCACCGACGGCGACGCGGGCCAGGCCGTCAACAAGGCGATCCTCACCAAGGACAACCCGCAGGGCGACGTCTTCTTCGGCGTCGACAACACCCTGCTGTCCCGGGCGCTGGACAACGGCCTGTTCCAGCCGTACGCGGCCAAGGGGCTGGACCGGGTCGGCGCGCAGTACCAGCTGGACCGCGACAAGCACCGGGTCACCCCGATCGACTACGGCGACATCTGCGTCAACTACGACAAGAAGTACTTCGCCGACCACAAGCTCGCCCCGCCGGCCTCCTTCGACGACCTCACCAAGCCGGCGTACCGGAACCTCCTCGTCACCGAGAACGCCGCCACGTCCTCGCCGGGCCTCGGCTTCCTGCTCGGCACCGCCGCCCGGTACGGCGACGGGGGCACCTCCCGCTCGGGCGGAGCCGGAAGCGGGGGAGGCTGGCAGGGCTACTGGAAGAAGCTCAAGGACAACGGCGTGAAGGTGGTCGACGGCTGGGAGCAGGCGTACGAGCAGGAGTTCTCCGGTTCGGCCGCGGGCCGCAAGGCGGGCGGCGACCGGCCGCTCGTCGTCTCCTACGCCTCCTCGCCGCCCGCCGAGGTCGTCTACGCCACGCCGCGGCCCACGACCGCGCCGACCGGCGTCGCGACCGGCACCTGCTTCCGCCAGATCGAGTTCGCGGGCCTGCTGAGCAACGCTCACAACCCCCAGGGCGCCAAGGCGTTCCTCGACTTCCTGATCAGCAGGAGGTTCCAGGAGGACATGCCGCTGAACATGTTCGTCTACCCGGTCGTGCAGGGGGCGCGGGTGCCCGCCGAGTTCACCGAGTTCGGGCCCGCGGCCAAGAACCCCGAGACCATGGCCCCGGCCCAGATAGCCGCCAACCGTGACCAGTGGGTCAGGTCGTGGACCTCGCTCGTACTGAAGTAGCCCCGAGAGGACGGGGCGGCGCGGCGCGGTTCGGGCTGATGGCCCTGCCCGTCGCGTTCTTCGCGGTCTTCTTCGCCTACCCCGTCGCCGCGATCGTCACGCGCGGTCTGCGCGTCGACGGGGTCTGGCGCCTTCGGCGCCTGGCGGACGTGCTCGCACAGCCCGACATCCTGCATGTGCTGTGGTTCACGACCTGGCAGGCGCTCGCCTCCACCGCGCTCACCCTGCTGGTGGCGATGCCCGGCGCCTATGTCTTCGCCCGCCTGGACTTCCCCGGCAAGCAGGTGCTCCGCGCGGTCGTCACCGTCCCGTTCGTGCTGCCCACGGTGGTCGTCGGCACGGCGTTCCTGGCGCTCGTCGGCCGCGGCGGACTCCTCGACGACCTGTGGGGCGTCCGGCTCGACACGACCGTGTGGGCCATCCTGCTCGCGCATGTCTTCTTCAACTACGCGGTCGTCGTCCGCACGGTCGGCGGCCTGTGGGCGCAGCTCGACCCGCGCCAGGAGGAGGCCGCACGGGTGCTCGGCGCCTCCCGCGCCGCCGCCTGGCGGACGGTCACGCTGCCCGCCCTGGCTCCGGCCGTGGCCGCCGCCGCCCTCATGGTCTTCCTGTTCACCTTCACCTCGTTCGGTGTGGTGCAGATCCTGGGCGGCCCCACCTTCTCCACCCTGGAGGTGGAGATCTACCGGCAGACCTCGGAGATCTTCGACCTGTCCACGGCCGCCGTGCTGACGATCGTGCAGTTCCTGGCGGTGGGCGCGATCCTCGTCGTGCACGCCTGGACCGTGCGCCGCCGGGAGAGCGCGCTCCGGCTCGTCGACGCGTCCCGCACGGCGCGCAGACCGCGCGGGGCGGGCCAGTGGGCGCTGCTCGGCTCGGTCCTCGTCACCGTCGCCGTCCTGCTCGTCCTGCCGCTGGCCGTGCTCGTCGGCCGGTCGCTCGACGCGCCCGGATTCGCGTACTACGAGGCCCTGACGCACACGGACGGCGGGACCTTCCTCGTCGCCCCAGTGAGCGCCGTCGGCACCTCCCTCACCTACGCCGTCGTCGCCACCCTCATCGCCGTGCTGATCGGCTCGCTCGCCGCCGCCGCCCTCGCCCGCCGGGACGCCGGCCGCCTGGTCCGCGGCCTGGACGCGCTGCTGATGCTGCCGCTGGGCGTGTCCGCCGTGACCGTCGGCTTCGGGTTCCTGATCTCGCTCGACCGGCCGCCGCTGGATCTGCGCGGTTCCTGGATCCTGGTGCCGCTCGCGCAGGCGCTGGTGGGCGCCCCCTTCGTCGTCCGTACGATGCTGCCCGTGCTGCGCGCCGTGGACGAGCGGCTGCGGGAGGCGGCGGCCGTACTCGGGGCCTCGCCGTGGCGGGTGTGGCGTGAGGTCGACCTGCCGATCGTGCGGCGGGCGCTGCTGATCGCGGCAGGGTTCGCGTTCGCGGTGTCGCTGGGCGAGTTCGGGGCGACCGTGTTCATCGCCCGGCCCGACAACCCCACGCTGCCCGTCGCGGTGGCGCGGCTGCTCGCGCGGCCCGGCGACCTCAACTACGGCCAGGCGATGGCCCTTTCGACGATCCTGATGGTGGTGTGCGCGGTGTCGCTGCTGGTCCTGGAGAGGCTGCGGACCGATCGGACGGGGGAGTTCTGACGATGCTCGGACTTGAACAGGCGACCGTGCGCTTCGGGGCGAGCACCGTGCTCGACGAAGTGGACCTCCAGGTCGCCGAGCACGAGGTGGTGTGCGTGCTCGGGCCCAGCGGCGGCGGCAAGTCGACGCTGCTGCGCACCGTGGCCGGGCTGCAACCGCTGAACTCCGGGCGGGTGGTCCTCGACGGCCGCGATCTGGCCGGGGTGCCCGCGCACCGGCGCGGGGTGGGGCTGATGTTCCAGGACCACCAGCTCTTCCCGCAGCGCGACGTGGGCGGGAACGTCGCCTTCGGGCTCCGGATGCAGGGCGCCTCGCGCGCCGAACGGGACGTGCGCGTGGTCGAGTTGCTGGACCTCGTCGGGCTGCCCGGGGCGGCCGGACGGGCTGTCGCCGCGCTCTCCGGCGGTGAGCAGCAGCGGGTCGCGCTCGCCCGCGCGCTCGCCCCCCGGCCCCGGCTGCTGATGCTGGACGAGCCCCTGGGCCAGCTCGACAGGTCGCTGCGCGAGCGTCTGGTGGTCGAACTCCGTGAGCTGTTCGGCCGGTTGGGCACGACCGTGCTCGCGGTCACCCACGACCAGGGGGAGGCCTTCGCGCTCGCGGACCGGGTCGTCGTGATGCGCGAGGGACGGATCGCCCAGTCCGGTACGCCCCTTGAGGTCTGGCAGCGGCCCGCGGACGCGTTCGTGGCACGCTTCCTCGGCTTCGACAACGTGGTGCAGGCGGCCGTCTCCGGGGAGGCCGCGGACACTCCGTGGGGCAAGCTCCCCGTCCCCGAGGGTTCCCCGCAGGGGCCGCGCGCCGTGCTCGTACGGCCCGCCGGCGTACGGCTCGTGCCCGTCTCCGAGGGACTGCGCTGCACCGTGACCGCACGCACCTTCCGCGGCACCCATGTCGCCGTACGCCTCCAGCCCGAGCAGGCACCCGCGCTGGAGGCGGCCTGTCCGCTGCGGGCGGCACCGGAACCCGGGGACGTGACCGGGGTCGTGTTCGACGCCGCCGAGGTCGTCGTACTCGGGGGCGCGTCCGGCGTGTAGGCGGGCGCCGGCCACCCGTCCCGGCACGCACAACGGCCCGCCCCCGGCAAGGGGCGGGCCGTTGGTTCTGCGCTCGTGCCGCGTACGTCAGTTGCTCTTCGACGCGCCGCGACGGCGCATACCGAAGAAGACCGCGAGGCCGCCGATGACGACCAGGCCGCCGGCGATACCGGCGATCAAGGGCGTGCTGGAGCTGGCACCGGTCTCGGCCAGGTTGGAGCTGCCGGCCGCGGGCGAGGGGGCGTTGCCCCCGGCGGCGCCGGGGGCCGTGCCGCCCGACTCCGACGGGGTGGCCGACGCGCTCGGCGTGGCCGACGGCTTCGGGACGGCCGAGGCCGGGGGAGTGGTGGCCGGAGCGGTGGTCTCCGAGGTGGTGCAGGCCTTGTCCGGCGTGGTCAGGCCCGACGAGATGTCCTGGTCGACCCGGCCGCCGTTGGCGTTGACGTGGATGCGGTACCGGGCGGTCGGCGCCCAGTCCTCGGAGAAGGTGACGATCGCACCCTCCTTGGCGCCGGTGACTGTCTGCTCGCCGACCTTCTTCACGTCGGCGCCGTTCGACTCGAGGTAGACCGTGACGGTCGCCTCCTTGCCGGAGGAGTCCGTGTCCGTGACGGTGATGATGCCCTTCCCGTTGCCGTCGCAGGACGCGACGGCGGAGAAGTCACCGATGCTGCAGGCGAGCGCGTTTCCTGCGGCGCCGAGCGCGAGCGCGGCGGTGGCGGAGGCGACGCCGAGGATGCGCACTGATCGTGCGGTGCGGGAGGATATGGACACGATTGCCCTTCACGTGATGCGCAACTGCGGGGGGTTCTGGGGACGTTGCTGCGACAACACTGTCCCCACGAGGCTCACAGGTTTATAAGCGGCGGCTGAGCGCTGTCAACGCCGATGTCCGGCATGACACCCGACTTTGCCGGGTCATTAACAGCCGGGACGTTTGAGAAGCCGCCGGATCACCTCGACTCCCCCCGCAGTGGCGCCCCGTTCACCTCGGCGGGTTCAGCTCTGGACGGCCGCGGGGTCCATCCACATGACCTCCCAGGTGTGGCCGTCGAGGTCGTCGAAGGAGCGGCCGTACATGAAGCCGTGGTCCTGCGGCTCCCCGCTGACCGAGCCGCCCGCCGCGAGCGCCCGGTCCACCAACGCGTCGACCTTCTCCCGGCTCTCGGCGCTGAGGCACAGCAGTACCTCGCTGGTCCTCGTGGCGTCCGCGATCTCCTTCTTGGTGAAGTCGGCGTAGTGCTGCTTGCTGAGCAGCATCGCGATGATCGTGTCGCTGATGACGACGCAGGCGCTGTCGTCCGCGGTGAACTGCGGGTTGATCGTGTAGCCCAGCTCGGTGAAGAACTTCTTCGACGCCTCGACGTCGACGACGGGCAGGTTCACGAAGATCATCTGCTGGTACATGAGCGGTCTCTTTCGGTGATGTGGTGGTCCGTACGGGTCCGGACCGTCCGTGTGGCGGTCCGCACGGGTCTGGACCGTCCGTGTGGCGACCCGTACGGAAGAAGAGACCGCGGGCCGCGGCGAAACTCATCGGTGCTCATCGGTGTGCTGCCCTGATTTTTCGAAGAACGCGTCCCGGGACCGCTCAGCCCCTCAGCGGCATCGCCGCCAGATCCGCGACCGCCCACGTCAGCGGCACGAACACCACGGCCAGGGCACCCACCCGCAGCAGCGCCGCCCCGCGCAGCAGGGTGGCGGGCGCGCCCAGCCGCACCAGCGCGGCCACCGTGCCGGCGCGCGTCTGCCGCGCCTCGACCGCCGCCGTCGCCAGCGTCGCCAGCGCGCACCCCGCCACCAGCAGCGCACCGAGCGTGGTGAGCGGCCCGAAGGAGAGACGCGCGCCGGCGTACGGCGCTGTCATGGCGTACGCCCCCGAGGCCACCGCGCACACCACGCCGAGCGGCCTCCCGATCCGCCCCGCCTCCCGCTGCAGACCGCGCCCCGCGAGCAGCCGTACCGCCCCCGGACGCGCGACCTCCAGCAGCCGTCCGCACAGGTGGGCGACGGCGGGCCCGGCCAGTGCCAGCCCCAGCGCGGTCAGCGCCCAGCCCGCCAGAACCCCGGCGGGCCCGCCCGCGATCCCGCCGGGCAGCGGGAAGCGCGATGCCCCGCCCGAGCCACTGGCGTGCGCCTCCACGGCGAGCCCCGTGGCGACCGCGGCCACGCCCCAGGACAGTCCGCCGGGCGCGGGCCCGGCCTCGGGGGCCAGGCCGGGCACCGGGACCTCGTCCGCCGCGCCGTCGGCCTGTTCCCCGGGGGCGGCGTCCGCGCCGGAGGCGGCCGGCGGGGCGTTGCGGCGTCCGGCACGGCGCCGCCCCGCGTCCTTCGGCCGCAGGGCCACCGCGCTCGCCATGGAGGCCGCGAGCGGTACCAGCGTGAGCAGGGTGAGCGTCGCGGGCAGCGGCAGCGGCAGATCCGCGGCGAGGAACCCGGCCGCCGCGCCGTCGAACGGCGTTCCGGGCAGATCCCCGCGCAGATGCAGGAAGGCCAGCAGCGCCAGCAGCGAACCGAGCGCGGTCGACAGGGCCGTGGTCAGTGCCGACAGGGCCATCAGCCGGGCGGGGCCGAGGCCGATGGCGGCGAGACCGGACCGGGGGCGGGTGCCGGGGTCCGTACGGGCGACGGCGACCGCGAGGTACACCGTGGCGGTCATCGGCACGGCGCACCAGACCAGCCGCAGCACCGAACCGGCCGGCGCGTCCGGGTGCGCCAGCGCGTACCCGAGCGTGCACAGCAGCAGCAGGCCCGTGCCGGCCGAGGCCGCTGCGACCAGCAGCCGGCAGAGCTGGACCAGGGGGTGGGCCCCGCGGGCTAGACGGAGAGCGAGCACGCGGCCCGGCCTTCCGTCTCCGCCTCCGGGACCGGCGGCAGCTCGACCGTGGTCACGCGCCGCCCGTCCAGCAGGGACACCGTGCGGTCGGCGAGGGCCGCGACGTCCGGGTGCAGCGTGGCCAGGACGACCGTGATGCCGTGCGAGCGGGCCGCCGAGGTGAGCGTACGCAGCACCTGGGCGCCCTCGAAGCGGTGCAGGGTGGCGGTCGGCTCGTCCGCGAAGAGCACGGTCGGGCCCGCGGCGAGCGCCCGCGCGACGGCGAGCCGCTGCCGCTCGGCCCCCGCCAGTCCGTCCGGGCGCTTGCGGGCGCAGCCGCCGATGTCGAGCCGGTCCAGCCACTCCAGGGCGGCGGACTTGGCCCGGCGGCGGCCGGCGCCGCGCAGCATCAGCGGCAGGGCGGCGTTCTCCCAGACGTTCAGTTCGGGCACGAGCAGCGGCACCGGGTCGATCCAGCCGAAGCGGTCGCGGTGCAGTCGTTCCCTGCTGAGCGAGCCCATGGTGTGCACCGGCGTGCTGTTGAACCAGACCTCGCCCCGCTGGGCGGGCAGCAGCCCCGCCAGGCACTGCAGGAGGGTCGTCTTGCCGCTGCCGCGCGGGCCGGTGACGGCCAGGATCTCGCCCTCCCGCACCCCCACGGAGACACCGCAGAGCGCGGGCGAGCCAGGGTGCTGGAAGTGCAGGGCGTGTGCCCAGAGCAGGTCGTTCTCCGGCGGGGCCACCATCGCGTACACCTCGGTTCAGATCCGTTTTCCCGTGCCGATCCCCGTCCGGGGAACCCGTTCGGGGGAACGAAGGCGGGACCGATCGGTCACTTCGCACGCTAGGCAGACGGCACCGGGAGCCAGGAACAGCAACGGCCCCGGACCGCCGTTTCTCACTCGAACGGGCGGCACGGGGCCGTTGGTTGATCATCCAGAAGGATGAATCATCCAGCCGGGCGATCGGAACCTCGGGGGGCTCAGAGCTTGGTCCACGCCTCCGTCAGCGTCGCGCGCAGGATCTGCTCGATCTCGTCGAACGTCTCCTGGTTGGAGATCAGCGGCGGGGCGAGCTGGACGACCGGGTCGCCGCGGTCGTCGGCCCGGCAGTACAGGCCGTTGTCGAACAGCGCCTTGGAGAGGAAGCCGTACAGGACGCGCTCGGTCTCCTCGTCGTTGAAGGACTCCTTGGTGTTCTTGTCCTTGACCAGCTCGATGCCGTAGAAGAAGCCGTTGCCGCGGACGTCGCCGACGATCGGCAGGTCGTGCAGCTTCTGCAGCGTGGACAGGAACGCGCCCTCGTTGTCGAGCACGTGCTGGTTGAGGTTCTCGCGCTCGAACAGGTCGAGGTTGGCGAGGCCCACCGCGGCCGACACCGGGTGGCCGCCGAAGGTGTAGCCGTGCAGGAAGGTGTTGTCACCCTTGTAGAAGGGCTCCGCCAGGCGGTCGGAGACGATGCACGCGCCGATCGGGGAGTAGCCCGAGGTCATGCCCTTGGCGCAGGTGATCATGTCCGGGACGTAGTCGAACTTGTCGCACGCGAACATCGTGCCGAGGCGGCCGAAGGCGCAGATGACCTCGTCCGACACGAGCAGCACGTCGTACTGGTCGCAGATCTCGCGGACCCGCTGGAAGTAGCCGGGCGGCGGCGGGAAGCAGCCGCCGGCGTTCTGCACCGGCTCCAGGAAGACCGCGGCCACCGTCTCCGGGCCCTCGAAGAGGATCTGCTGCTCGATCTGGTCGGCGGCCCAGCGGCCGAAGGCCTCCGGGTCGTCGCCGTGGATCGGGGCGCGGTAGATGTTGGTGTTCGGCACCTTGTGGGCGCCCGGGACCAGCGGCTCGAAGGGGGCCTTCAGGCCCGGCAGGCCGGTGATGGACAGGGCGCCCTGCGGGGTGCCGTGGTAGGCGACCGCACGCGAGATGACCTTGTACTTGGTGGGCTTGCCGACCAGCTTGAAGTACTGCTTGGCCAGCTTCCAGGCGGTCTCCACCGCCTCGCCGCCGCCGGTGGTGAAGAAGACCTTGTTCAGGTCGCCGGGCGCGTGGTGGGCGAGGCGCTCCGCCAGCTCCACGGCCTTCGGGTGGGCGTAGGACCACACAGGGAAGAACGCCAGCTCCTGCGCCTGCTTGAACGCCGTCTCAGCCAGCTCGGTGCGGCCGTGGCCCGCCTGGACCACGAACAGACCGGCGAGACCGTCGAGGTAGCGCTTGCCCTTGTCGTCGTAGATGTAGGTGCCCTCGCCTCGCACGATGGTCGGCACGGGCGCGTTCTCGTACGAGGACATGCGGGTGAAGTGCATCCACAGGTGGTCGTACGCGGTCTTGCTGAGGTCCTTGGTGCTCACGGCTATCGGGTTCCCCACATGTAGGTCTGCTTCTTGAGCTTGAGGTAGACGAAGCTCTCGGTGGAGCGCACTCCGGGGAGAGCCCGGATGCGTTTGTTGATGACGTCCAGCAGGTGGTCGTCGTCCTCGCAGACGATCTCCACCATCAGGTCGAACGAGCCTGCGGTCATCACCACGTACTCGCACTCGGACATGGCGGTCAGCACGTCGGCGACCGACTCCACATCGCCCTCGACGTTGATCCCGACCATCGCCTGTCGGCGGAAACCCACGGTGAGCGGGTCCGTGACGGCGACGATCTGCATCACGCCCTGGTCGAGCAGTTTCTGGACGCGCTGGCGCACGGCCGCCTCGGACAGGCCGACGGCCTTGCCGATCGCGGCGTACGGCCGGCGGCCGTCCTCCTGGAGCTGTTCGACGATGGCGAGGGAAACGGCGTCCAGCTGGGGGGTGCCGTTCCTGGACTCGCGGGAGTCCCTCTGGTCTGCGCTTCGACTGGCCACGACCTCACTCTGCACGACGTCTCGACAGTTTCGCAAGGCTCAATCAATGAAATTCGTCGTTTCCGTGATGGAAGCCTGCGGATTTCGCAGCGAGAGCGGGACTGGGGCTGTTGAAAACGTGGGGGTACGGATTAGGGTGGACGTCTCAGCGATTGGACACCCGAACTTGGAGGGCCCGCAGTGAGCACCGAGCTGCGCCGTCTGCGCAACTACATCGACGGCGAATTCCGCGACGCCGCCGACGGGCGGACCACCGAGGTGGTCAACCCCTCGACCGGCGAGGCGTACGCGACCGCCCCGCTGTCCGGGCAGGCGGACGTCGACGCCGCGATGGCGGCCGCCGCCGCGGCCTTCCCGGCATGGCGCGACACCACCCCCGCCGAGCGTCAGAAGGCCCTCCTCAGGATCGCTGACGCCTTCGAGGAGCGCGCCGAGGAACTGATCGCGGCCGAGGTCGAGAACACCGGCAAGCCGGTCGGGCTGACCAGGTCGGAGGAGATTCCGCCGATGGTCGACCAGATCCGCTTCTTCGCGGGCGCGGCCCGGATGCTCGAGGGCCGCTCGGCCGGCGAGTACATGGAGGGGATGACCTCGATCATTCGCCGTGAGCCGGTCGGCGTCTGCGCGCAGGTGGCGCCGTGGAACTACCCGATGATGATGGCCGTGTGGAAGTTCGCCCCGGCGATCGCGGCGGGCAACACGGTCGTGCTGAAGCCGTCGGACACCACCCCGGCGTCCACGGTCCTGATGGCCGACATCATCGGCTCGATCCTGCCCAAGGGCGTCTTCAACGTCCTCTGCGGCGACCGCGACACCGGCCGCATGATGGTCGAGCACCCGACCCCGGCGATGGCGTCCATCACCGGTTCGGTCCGCGCCGGCATGTCCGTCGCGGAGTCGGCCTCCCATGACCTCAAGCGCGTCCACCTGGAGCTGGGCGGCAAGGCGCCGGTCGTCGTCTTCGACGACACCGACATCGCCACGGCGGTCGAGGGCATCTCGGCGGCGGGCTACTTCAACGCCGGCCAGGACTGCACGGCCGCCACCCGTGTCCTCGTCCAGGAGTCCATCCACGACGAGTTCGTGGCCGCGCTCGCCAAGGCCGCCGCCGAGACGAAGACGGGCCGGCCGGACGACGAGGAGGTGCTCTACGGGCCCCTCAACAACCCGAACCAGCTCAAGCAGGTCTCCGGCTTCATCGAGCGCCTGCCCGCGCACGCCAAGGTCGAGACCGGCGGCCACCAGGTCGGCGACAAGGGCTACTTCTACGCGCCGACCGTCGTCTCGGGCCTCAAGCAGGACGACGAGATCATCCAGAACGAGGTCTTCGGCCCGGTCATCACCGTCCAGTCCTTCACGGACGAGGCGCAGGCCGTGGAGTGGGCCAACGGAGTCGACTACGCCCTCGCGTCCTCGGTGTGGACCAAGGACCACGCGCGTGCGATGCGGCTGTCCAAGGCGCTCGACTTCGGCTGTGTGTGGATCAACACGCACATCCCGCTGGTCGCGGAGATGCCGCACGGCGGCTTCAAGAAGTCCGGCTACGGCAAGGACCTGTCGGCGTACGGCTTCGAGGACTACACGCGCATCAAGCACGTGATGACGTCGCTGGACGTGTAAGGACGCCTGGACGGGCGCGAGGAGCCACGCGCGCGTACGGGTGGCCGCGCGCGAGCGGTCGCACGCGTGCCGTTTGCGAGCGCTCGTACGCGTAGCCACGCGTGAGCGGTCGCACGCGTGCCCGTCGCGAGCGCTCGCAGGCGTAGGCGCCCCTACGGCAGGTGCCCGGCCCCGCACGGGAGTTGTCCCGTGCGGGGCCTTCGCGTGGGCGCGCTCCGTGCGGCGCGGGCGGGACCGGGCCGCGGCGCGGAACCCCGGCACCGCCCGCCGGTCACCGCCTGCCGATTGACAGGGTGTCGGGTTCCCGCGGGGGCGCTCGACGCGGCGTCGATTGTCCGGCCGGCAAGGGGGGCGGCATGCTGCCGGGATGCCCCGGATACCGATGACTCCCGTGCTCTCCCGCCGTTCCCTTCTGCGCTCCCTGGGCGGGGGCGCGGTTCTCGGCGCGCTCGCCGGCTGTGGCGTGCCCGCCGCCTACGTGGCACCCGGCGACCGGCCCGCCACCGACCTGTCCGCCCGGGACAGGCGGCTGACCTGGGCGAACTGGCCGCTGTACATCGACACGGACGACAACAACCCGAGCCGGCGGCCGACGTTGGAGGCGTTCGAGAAGCGCACCGGCATCGCGGTCGACTACGTCGAGGAGATCAACGACAACGACGAGTTCTTCGGCAAGATCAGCCCGGCCCTGATGAACCATCAGCAGACCGGCCGCGATCTGATCGTCATCAGCGACTGGATGTGCGCGCGGTTCGTACGTCTTGGCTGGGTGCAGGAGATGGACCGGGCCCGGCAGCCGCAGGTGACGCGCCACCTCGATCCCCTCCTGCGCTCGCCCGCCTTCGACCCGGGGCGGAAGTTCACGGTGCCCTGGCAGTCCGGCATCACCGGCATCGCGTACAACCGCCGCAAGCTCGGCCGCGAGATCCGGCAGGTGCGGGACCTGTGGGCGGGCGACCTCAAGGGCCGGGTCACCCTGCTCTCCGGACTGGACGAGGCGATCGCGCTGCTGATGCAGGGCAACGGGGTGGACATCACCCGGTGGACCGCCGACGACTTCCACCGGGTCTGCGACCAGGTCGAGGGGCACGTCCGCAGCGGCCAGATCCGCCGGTTCACCGGGAACGACTACACCAAGGACCTGGTCAGCGGGGATGTGCTGGCCTGCCAGGCGTACTCCGGCGATGTGATCCAGCTCCAGGCGGACAACCCGGACATCCGCTTCGTCGTCCCCGAGGAGGGCGCCGAACTCTGGGCGGAGTCCCTGATGATCCCCAACCGGGCCCGCCACAAGGCGAACGCCGAGCGGCTGGTCGACTACTACTACCAGCCGGAGGTCGCCGCGACGCTCGCCGCCTGGGTGAACTACGTCTGCCCCGTCCCCGCCGCCCGGGACGTCCTGGCCGCCGCCAAGGACGAGGACACCGCCGCCCTCGCCGAGAACCCGTTGATCTTCCCGGACGCGACGATGCGCCGCCACCTGGCGATCGCACGGGACGTCACGTCGACGGAGCGAGTGGAGTTCGCGAAGCGCTGGAACAAGATCGTGGGGCTGTGAGGGGCCGACGGAAGGGATGCGACGAGGATTTCCGGTCGGCGCAGGAGAGGGCCGACCGGCACCGAGTTCATCTCTGACCTTCCCGCAGATGTCGCCAAGCGCCTTACAAAGGAATCGTTGCAAAGAAAGAGTTGCAACGGTTCCTTCGCATGGGTACTTTTGCAGGCATGGACGAACCGCAGGATCCGGACCCCAAGGTCCGTAGTCTCGACGCCCGCTCGCTGCGCGGCCTCGCTCACCCGCTGCGCATGCGGCTGCTGGACGCGCTGCGCTTCGGCGGCCCGGCCACCGCCTCCCAACTCGCCGAAAAACTGGGTGAGTCGAGCGGCGCCACCAGCTACCACCTGCGACAGCTCGCCGCCCATGGCTTCATCGAGGACGCCCCCGAGCGGGGCAAGGGCCGCGAGCGGTGGTGGAAGGCGGTCCACAAGGGCCTGCGCTTCGACGACGCCCTGCTCACGGACGCCAATCCGGAGGTACGCGGGGCCGCCGACATGTACCTGCACGAGGTCGCGACCACCCACGCCCGGGAACTGTCGTCCTGGCTCGGCAACCGCCAGGCATGGTCGGACGAGTGGAACCGCACCTGGGACATGAGCAGCGCGACGCTACGACTGACTCCCGAACTCACCCGCGAGCTCGTCGAGAAGATGCACGCGCTCGTCGACACCTACCGCGACCGGGCTGCCGGTGAAGACGACGCCGACACCGCTCAGGTACGCATCCACACCCACGCATTCCCCCTCACCACGGAATGAGAGGCCACCGCCCGATGCACCCCGAGACCCACCTCACCCTGCACCGTGTCCGCGCCGCCGAACTCCGTGCCGAGGCCGAGGCGTACCGTCTCGCCGCTTCGGTCAGGCGCCCCCAGGGCCTCCGCATCCGCGTCGGCTGGGCCCTCGTGGAGGTCGGCCTCCGACTGGCCGCCGCACCCAGGACGGCGGTCGCCGTTCCCTAGCGCTGTGTGCGCGCCGCTGTGTCGGTCCGGCTGCGGCGTCGCCCGGAGGCTGATTCCGATCCCGGCGCGGCGCGGGCAGCCCGGTGTGCGGGCCCCTATCGGGGCGGCGCGGCCGACCGGCCGACCGGGGCGTCGCCCTTCACCGGTGCTCTCGCAGTACCGTGAGGCGCCGTCTGTACTCGTCCTCGTCGATCTCCCCGCGGGCGAAGCGCTCCGCCAGCAGATCCTCGGCCTGCCGGCTGCCGCCCCATCCGGACCCGCCGGAGGCGGACGGGACCGCGTCGGGCCGCTGACCCGGGTGGGTGCGGTGGGAGTGGAGAACGAGGGCGAGGAGCCCGGCGATGAGCAGCGCCCAGAACGAGACCATGATCACGACCATGACCAGCCAACCGCCCCAACCGCCGTACCACATCATGGCGACCGCCTTCTCCCGGCAGAGTGTCCGCTGATCCTGCCTTCTCCAGGATGGAACGCGGCGAGGCCGGTGGGGAGGGGGCACATGGTCTCCCGCAGGGGGCCGAACGGTCCCCGGGGCAGCCGGCTCGGCAGCGGTGCCGCGGTCGATCGCGCGGGCACCGGTGCCGTCGACGGGGATCGGGGCCGACGACCCCGGGCGGGCTGAGGGGAAGGCGCGCCGCGTGGTCGCCGCACCCGTGTGCGGGCCGTGATCCGGAAGGACGGCCTCCACGCGTCTTTGCCTTCTCTTTACAACCCCCTCCGTCGCTGCCTCGTCTCTCCGCTCGATCCGTACGCCAGCCCGCCGAGATCGGGCGGGCCGACGAAAGAGAGCGACTCCATGCGCCGAACCCTCCTGTGCGGCACGGCACTCGCCTGCACCGCCGTCCTGGCGGGCACCGTGCCCGCGTTCGCCCACGGGGCGACCCCCAGCCCGGTCCCCAGCCGCCCCTCCGCCACCGTCTCCCCGGCACCCAGCGCCTCGCCCAGCAAGGCTCCGAGCAGGGCCTCCGCGGTGCCGAGCGCCGCCCCCACCAGGGCGCCGGGCAAGGCCTCCGCGGTGCCGAGCGCCGTCCCCACCCGGCCGTCGGGCGGGGGCCAGGTCTCCGTCGTGCCGAAGGGCGCGCCCGACACGGGGGTGACGGCCTCGTCCTCGGACTCCGGGACCGAGGGCGGACTCATCGGCGGGGGCGCCGCCGCGGTGCTGGCCGCGGGCGGCGCGGCGGTCTTCGTCGTACGCCGCCGGCGGGCGACCGGGGCATGAGCCCCCTCTTTAGGCGCGCCTTCGCCGCCGCGGCGACGGCCGCCCTGCTGGTGGGCTGCGGCGGCCCCTCGCCGCACCGGTCCACGGCCCCGGGCTCCGGCAGCGCGCCACCGCCCGCGCCGGCCTCTGTGAAGTCGGCGCGGCCCCTCGTGCGTTCGGTACCGGTCCGGCTGCGGATCCCGGCCATCGGGGTCGACACCCCGGTGATGCGGCTGGGGCTGGCGCCGGACGGCACGGTGCAGGTGCCACCGGTCACGGCGCACGACCGGGCGGGCTGGTACCGGCACTCGCCGACGCCCGGCCAGGTCGGCCCGTCGGTCATCCTGGGCCATGTCACGGTCGGCGCCTACGGGGACGGGGTGTTCCGCCGTCTCGCGCGGCTGCGCCGGGGCGACCGGATCGAGACGCGCCTGGAGAACGGCACGGTGGCGGTGTTCGCCGTCCGCGGCGTCCGCGTGGTCGCCAAGGCGGACTTCCCCACCGGCGACGTCTACGGCGACGTGCGCCGCCCGGAGCTGCGGCTCATCACCTGCGGCGGCCCCCGTACCGGCGACGGGTACCTCGACAACGTGATCGTCTTCGCCGCGCTGAGCGCCACGCCGACGTCCCCCCACCCCTGACCCGAGGTCACGGATCCCGGGGCGGCGGAACGTACACCGACGGCCCGGGGTCCTTCCCCACGAGTGCCCGAACGACCCTGGAGAGCGTTGAAACGGTCCCGTGAGAGGGCGGCGTCCGAGCTGTTCGCCGCCCTCTACCCGCGCCTTGCCGGCTGGTGCCGCCGTCTCGTCGACGACGACGAGACGGCGCACGAGATCGCCTCGGAGGCGTTCACCCGGCTCTGGGCCCGCTGGACGTCGGTGGAGGAGCCCCGCGGCTTCCTCTACGTCACCGCGGCCAACCTCGTCCGGGACCACTGGCGCAAGCTGGAGCGCGAGCGCCGGGCCGTGCACCGGGTCACCTCGGAGGCGGCCGTCCGCCCCCACAGCGAGCAGGCCGATCCGTCGGTACGCCTGCTCGTGCAGTCGCTGCCGGAACGACTGCGTGTCCCGATCCTGCTGCACTACTACGCTGACATGCCGATCCGGGAGGTGTCCGCACTGACCGGGCGCAAGGAAGGAACCGTCAAGGCCGATCTCCACGCGGCCCGGGAACTGCTCCGCGTCCATCTGAGGAGAAGCCTTGACCACACGCCTTGACGACGGCCCGGAGTTCGAACCCCACGACCCCCTCGCGGTGATCCTCCGGCCCCCTTCCGAGCACCTCGGCCCGCCCCCCGGCCGGTACGGGGCGATCCGCCGTGCCGCGGCCCGCCGCCGTGTGCTGCGGGCCGCGGCGGGGGCCGGCGTGACCTGCGTCGTCGCCGTCCTCGTCGCGCTGCCGCTGCGTCTGACGACACCCGAAGGGCCCGCGTCCCCCGTGGTCCCGCTCGCGCCGCCGCCCGCGAGTGGCCGTACGCTGCCGGCCACCCCGTCGGCGTCCCCCTCGGTGCCGAAGCCGTCCGAGCCCGCGCGCCCCACGGCCGGCAGCAGGCCCCGGGCCGGCGCGTCCCGCGCCCCGAGCAGTCCGGCGACCCCCACCCGCGGGCCGTCGGCGATACCGACCCCGGCACCGGGCGAGCCGTCGGCGGGCGCGAGCGGGGGCGTCCCCAAGTCCGGGCGCGGCCCCCGGTCGTAGAGCTCGCACCCCCACTTTTGAACGTGTTCAACTCACCGGTACGCTCCTGCCATGAGCGACAGAGCCGCCCTCCTGAAGGGCATTCGCGCCTGGTTGGTCCTCTTCGTCGTCTGCCTCGTGCTCAGCGGTGCCACGGCCTTCCCCCTGGTGCACGAACTGCGCTGGGCCGAGGATCTGCTGACGTCCCTGTCGGTGCCGCGGCACCTGCCCGCCCTCATGGACTGGATCGAGCGGGTACGCCAGGGGATCGACGCCACCGACGCCCGGTACCCCTTCGTGCTGTACGGCACGGACTGGCTGGCGTTCGCCCACCTGGTGATCGCGGTCGCCTTCTACGGGCCGTATCGGGATCCCGTCCGCAACATCTGGGTCGTCGAGTTCGGGATGATCGCCTGCGCGGGCATCGTCCCGCTCGCCCTGATCTGCGGACCGATCCGCGGGATTCCCGTCTGGTGGTCGCTGATCGACATGTCGTTCGGGGTCTTCGGCGTGATCCCGCTCGCCGTGGTGCGGAAGAAGATCAAACGGCTGGAGGGGCTGACGGCACCGGCGTCCTGGACCCCTCGCGCCGGGGCTGTCAGCGGGTGAACGCGTGGCGCACGGCCACGTTCACGTTCGACCGCCCGGGCCCCGGAGGGCGTGGCGTCAGTGGCCGCGCACCGCGTGCAGCGCGTCGAGGCGGTTCGTCGTGATCGAGTCCACGCCCAGCCCGAGAAGGCGCCGCATCGCGCGGCGGGTGTCGGGGGTCCACACGGACAGCAGCAGGCCGCCCCGGTGCACCTGGGCCGCCAGCTCCGCGCTCACCAGGGAGAAACGGTAGTTGAGCCAGCGCGGGCGCACCGCGTCCAGCACGGCGGGCCGGGGCGGGGCGAGCGTCGTCCAGGTCAGGGCGATCTCCGCCGAGGGGTCGGCGGCCCGGACCGCCAGCATGGTCTGCGCCCCCGCGCAGTAGTACGCCCGTTCCCGGGCGCCGCACTCCCGGACCACGTCCACGACCCGGCGCACGGCCCGGGCCGAGGGCGCGCCCGGCAGGTCGATCATCACCCGGCTTCCGTCGGTCGCGCCCAGCGCCTCCGCCAGGGTCGGCACGCCGCCCGCTGTCAGCCCGTGCACCTCGGCGGCCAAGAGCGCGGCGAGCGGCCGGTCCCGCTCCCACAGCCGCTTCAGTGTCGCGTCGTGCAGCAGGACGGGAACGCCGTCCCGGGTGAGCCGTACGTCGATCTCGATCGCGTCCGCGCCCCGTTGGAGCGCGGAACGCAGCGAGCCGATCGTGTTCTCGCGGTGGCGGTAGGGGTCGCCGCGATGGGCCACGGCGGTCACGGTACGCATGGGGCTCATTGTGGCGGTGTGCTCAGGGTGCGAGCCAGGCCGTGGTGTAGGCGTCGATCTCGGCCGTCAGCTTCTCCTTGCCGGCGTCGTCGAGGAAGGACGCCTCCACCGCGTTCCTGGCGAGGCCGGCGACCCCCCGCTCGTCGAGGTCCAGCAGCCGCGCGGCGACGGCGTACTCGTTGTTGAGGTCCGTGCCGAACATCGGCGGGTCGTCCGAGTTGATGGTCACGAGGACACCGGCCTGCACGAACTCCCTGAGGGGATGCTCGTCGAGCGTGCGGACGGCGCGCGTGGCGATGTTGGAGGTCGGGCAGACCTCCAGCGGGATGCGGTGCTCGGCGAGGTGCGCGAGCAGCCTGGGGTCCTGGGCGGAACTGGTGCCGTGCCCGATGCGCTCGGCGCGCAGCTCGAGGAGGGCGTCCCAGACCGTCTGCGGGCCGGTCGTCTCGCCCGCGTGCGGCACGGAGCGGAGGCCGGCCGCGATGGCCCGGTCGAAGTACGGCTTGAACTGCGGCCGGGGGACGCCGATCTCGGGTCCGCCGAGTCCGAACGAGATGAGCCCCTCGGGGCGCAGCCGGTCGTCGGTGGCCAGCCGGGCCGTCTCCTCCGCGGACTCAAGGCCCGCCTCGCCGGGGATGTCGAAGCACCAGCGCAGCACGGTCCCGAACTCCGCCTCCGCCGCCTTGCGGGCGTCCTCGATCGCGTCCATGAACGCGCGCTCGTCGATGCCGCGCCGGGTGGAGGAGAAGGGGGTGATGGTCAGCTCGGCGTAGCGGACCTGCTGCCGGGCCATGTCCCGGGCGACCTCGTACGTCAGCAGACGCACGTCCTCGGGGGTCCGGATGAGGTCGACGACGGACAGGTACACCTCGATGAAGTGGGCGAAGTCCGTGAAGGTGAAGTAGTCCGCCAGGGCCTCGGGGTCGGTGGGCACCGTGGAGTCGGGGTGGCGCGCGGCCAGTTCCGCGACGATGCGGGGGGAGGCGGAGCCGACGTGGTGCACGTGCAGTTCGGCCTTGGGTAGTCCGGCGATGAAGGCGTGCAGGTCGCGCACGGCACCAAAGTCGCGGTGGTCGGTCAAGGTTCCTCCCCGGGAACGGCACCCCGCTGCCGGGTGAGGGCGGGACGCGGATGATCGGCTGATCGGTGACTCGGGGACGATCCTAGGCATACGGTCCGGCTCCCGTGCCACGGGCCGCCCGCTCGCGGCCGTGCGGGGCGGGTGGGGGAGTCGTTCGTACGGAGGGGGCGGGCGGGAGAGCTGTTTGTGCGCGAGGGGGGAGGCGGGAGAGTCGTTCGCGTGTGAGGGGGTGGGCGCGAAGGCCGTGAGCGCACGCCCGGACTGCCCGTGCGGGGGGCGGCCGGAGCACCGGCGGGGGCCGGGCCTTAGCATGTCGGTCCGAGAACGTAGGGGGCTGGCCGTGGCCGACGAAGCACATCCGGGACAGGACGCCGCAGCGGGTGCGGGCGATCCATGGGCACCGCCGGAGCGGAAGGTGCCGATGGACAAGCCGCCCGCCGGACCACCGCGGCCCGGTGAGCCCCCGGTGGGCGGGCCCCCGCCGTACTTCCACGACCGGCTGGCGGCGGGCGGGGCGATGCCGCCGGCGGGCGGGTTCGCCCCGCCCGGGTCCGGTGCGGCGGGCGTCCCGGGGCCGGGTGAGGGGGGCTTTCCCGTTCCGCCGCCGCCGATCGCGCCGGCGGACCCCGCCGCGTCCGCGTACGCCACCCCGGCCGGCTACGGCTACCCGGTGCCCCCGGGCTATGCCGGCTACGGCTGGACCGGGATGCCGGCGCCCCCGCGCAACGGGTTCGGGGTCGCCGCCATGGTGCTGGGCATCCTCTCGGTGTGCCTCTTCTGCCTGTACGGCGTGGTCTCCGTGGTCCTCGGCATCCTCGCGGTGGTCTTCGGGATCAAGGGCCGCAAGCGGGCGGAGGCGGGAGAGGCCGACAACCGCGGACAGGCCCTCGCGGGATTCATCCTCGGCATCGTCGGCGTCGTCCTCGGGGTGGCCGTGATCGTGCTGCTGGTCATCGGGATCAGTGTCGCGCTCAACAACCCCTCGGTCTCCAATGATCCCTACGCCGGAGACAACGGGCTCAGGACCTCGGCACCCGTGCAGTTCCACGGCTGACCCGCCGGGCCCGACTCCCTTCCACGGCTGGGTGTTCAGCACGGTTGGCAGGGCCATTACCATGCCTTGACCACCAACGGAGGGGAGACCACTCATGTCCGACACCAGCCCGGGGGCCGGTGGCTTCGGGCCGCCGCAGCAACCGCCGCAGCAGACGCCCGGTTACGGATACCCGCAGTCCGGCCCGGGGTACGGACACCCCCAGCCGGGCTCGCCCTACCCGGCCGCGCCCCCCGTGGCGGCCGGCTACGCCCTGTCCGCCCAGCCGAGCAACGGCATGGGCACCACGGGGCTGGTGCTGGGCATCATCGGCCTGGTCTGCAGCCTGACCTTCTTCCTGTGGTTCTTCGGGATCATCCTCGGCATCCTCGCCATCATCTTCGGCGCGGTCGGCCGGGGGAAGGCCAAGCGCGGCGAGGCCACCAACAAGGGCGCGGCGACCGCCGGACTGGTCTGCGGGATCGTGGCGACGGTGGTGCTGCCGCTGCTCGGCTTCGCGCTCTTCGCGAGCTGGGTGGGCGCGTCCAGCACCTTCTGAACGGGGCCCGAGTCCCGGCCACGGGACTCGCGTCGTAGCAGGGGCGGCCCGTCGGGCCGCCCCTTCCTTGTCACCGGTGTGTCCGATGACCGCCGAGCCCGATCACGATCGTGCCCGCAGCCGCTCCCGTGCCTCCATCAGCGCGAACCCCAGCAGATTCGGTCCGCGCCAGCGCTCCGGATCCGCCGCGGCCTCGTCGGCCGCGGCGAGTCCGATGCCCCACACGCAGTCCACCGGGCTCGCCTCGACCAGCACCCGGTCGCCCGTGCCCAGCAGGAACGTCCGCAGTTCGGCGTGCGCCGCGAACTTGTGGACGCTGCCCTCGACCACGATCGCGAACCGCTCCCGTGCCCAGGTCGTCTCGTCGAAGCCGCGCACCAGCCGGCCCGCCCGCTTGGCGAGCGCGGGGTTCGGTGCGTCGAGGGCCGTGCGTTCCGCGTCCGCGTCGCCGAAGAGACGTGCCTTGGATGCCATCATCCAGTGTTCTGCCGTCGCGTACTCCACGCCGTCCACGGTGAACGGCGACGGCCACCACTGGCTCAGACAGTTCGTCCCGATCCGTCCGTCCCCGCGCGGCCGGTGGCCCCAGAAATGCAGATACTTGACGCTCGTCCCCGCGTGGACCGCCCTGACCAGGGCTTCCCGGGAATCGATCTTCTCCATGCCAGCCGAGTCTGGCAGGCACCACGGACACTCCGTCTTTCCTTTTTCGTCGGCACTCGACACCTGGTCGAAGGATTCCGTCGCGTAACCAAAAGGCAACAACGGAATCACTTGTTGGAGTCCATTTGCTCTGTCAGGATCGGCACTCAAATCGAGCCGGAGCTACGCCAGCCTCCGCGTGGACGCGGGCCGGCGGCGGAGGAGAGCGCTATGCACAACCCGGGCGGCACCGACGGCGCCGACGCCCGCCAAAGGACGCGGGACGACCTACGGACACGTTTCGCGGACGGTGCGCAGTACATCGCGGGCCGGCCGGCCAGGGGCACGTCGGGCCGTACGCACGCGGTGGTCGACCCGGCCACGGGCGACGAGGTGTACACCTATGAACTGGCCGGTGCCGAGGACGTCGACCGCGCCGTGGCCGCCGCCCGCGCCGCCTTCCCCGAGTGGGCCGGCGCGACGCCGGGCGAGCGCTCCGACGCGCTGCACCGCTTCGCCGCCGTCCTCGCCGAACAGGCCGAGGACCTCGCCCGCTTCGAGTCCCTCCAGTGCGGCAAACCCCTGAAGCTGACCCGGGAGTTCGACGTACCGGGCACGATCGACAACACCGCCTTCTTCGCCGGTGCCTCCCGGCATCTGCAGGGGCAGTCGGCCGGTGAGTACTCCGGCGACCACACCTCCTACGTCCGCCGCGAGGCCATCGGTGTCGTCGGCTCCATCGCGCCCTGGAACTACCCCCTTCAGATGGCCGCCTGGAAGATCCTTCCGGCGATCGCCGCGGGCAACACCATCGTGCTGAAGCCCGCCGAGCTGACCCCGCTGACCTCGCTGCTGTTCGCCCGGGCCGCCACCGAGGCGGGCATCCCGGACGGTGTGATCAACATCGTCACCGGAACCGGAAGGGAGGCCGGCGAGCACCTCATCGGCCATCCGGACGTCGCCATGACCTCGTTCACCGGTTCCACCGCCGTCGGCCGGCGGGTGGCCGAGATCGCCACCGCCACCGTCAAGCGGCTCCACCTGGAACTGGGCGGCAAGGCGCCCTTCGTCGTCTTCGACGACGCCGACCTGGAGGCCGCCGCGCACGGCGCCGTCGCGGGCTCGCTCATCAACACCGGGCAGGACTGCACGGCCGCCACGCGCGCGTACGTGCAACGGCCCCTCTACGAGGAGTTCGTCTCCCGGACGGCCGCCCTAATGGAGAGCGTCCGGCTCGGCGACCCGTTCGCACCGGGGACCGATCTGGGCCCGCTGATCTCGCACGTCCAGCGGGACCGGGTGGCCGCCTTCGTGGACCGGGCGCGCTCCTACGCGCGCGTGGTCACCGGCGGCGAGGTGCCGGGGGCCGACCTCGCCAAGGGCGCCTACTACCGGCCCACCCTGATCGCCGACGCCGCGCAGGACAGCGAGGTCGTCCAGTCCGAGATCTTCGGTCCGGTCCTGGTGGTCCTGCCCTTCGACTCCGACGACGACGGCATCCGGCTCGCCAACGACACCCCCTACGGCCTCGCCGCCTCCGCCTGGAGCCGGGACGTCTACCGGGCGAACCGCGCCACCCGCGAGATCAAGGCGGGCTGCGTCTGGGTCAACGACCACATCCCGATCATCAGCGAGATGCCGCACGGCGGATACCGGGCGTCCGGCTTCGGCAAGGATATGTCCGCGTATTCGTTCGAGGAGTACACGCAGATCAAGCACGTCATGTTCGACAACACGGCGGTGGCCCGCAAGGACTGGCACCGCACGATCTTCGGGGACCGATAGACCTTACCCGGCCGCTCACCCGGCCCATCTTCCCGAAAGGGCACCACGCGCATGGAGCAGTACGAGCCCGACCGCCTCTCCCCGGCCCAAGTGGCCGCCATGCGGCGCAGTTTCCGCAACGGCAGGGCCTCCCTCACCCGCCGTTCGCTGCTGCGGGCCACCGCGGGCGGCGCGCTCGCGGCCGGCGGACTCGGGGCGTTGACCGCCTGCGGTATCCCCGCGGCCGGCAAGACCCCGGGCGGCATGTCCGCCGAGGACCACTCGGCCAAGGAGAAGGTCGTCAATTTCTCCAACTGGCCCGAGTACATCGACGTCGACGACAGCGGCAAGCACCACCCGACGCTGGAGACGTTCGCCAAGCGGACCGGCATCGAGGTCAAGTACACCGAGGACATCAACGACAACAACGAGTTCTTCGGCAAGATCAAGCCGCAGCTCGCCGCGGGCCAGGACACCGGCCGCGACGTCGTGGTCCTCACGGACTGGCTGGCCGCCCGGGTGATCCGGCTGGGCTGGGCGCAGAAGCTGGACCCCGCGAACCTGCCGCACGCCTACGCGAACCTGTCGGCGCAGTTCCGCAGCCCCGACTGGGATCCGGGGCGCGCGTACTCCTATCCCTGGCAGGGCATCGCGACCGTCATCGCCTACAACAAGAAGGCGCTCGACGGCATCGAGGTGAAGTCGGTCTCCGACCTGCTCGACAACCCCAGGCTCAAGGGCCGCGTGGGCTTCCTCTCCGAGATGCGCGACAGCGTCGGCATGACGCTGCTGGACATGGGCAAGGACCCGGCGACGTTCACCGACGACGACTTCGACGCGGTGATAGCCCGTCTGCAGAAGGCCGTCGACAAGGGCCAGATCCGCCGCTTCACCGGCAACGACTACACCTCCGACCTCACCAAGGGCGACCTGGCCGCCTGTGTGGCCTGGAGCGGTGACATCGTCCAGCTCAAGGCGGACAGCCCGGACGTCGACTTCATCATCCCGGACAGCGGCTACATCACGTCGACGGACAACATGCTGGTCCCCAACAAGGCGCGCCACAAGACGAACGCCGAGCGGCTCATCGACTTCTACTACGAGCCCGAGCAGGCCGCCGCGCTCGCCGGCTACGTCAACTACGTCAGTCCCGTGGACGGGGTGAGGCCCTACCTCGCGAAGATCGACAAGACGGCGGCGGACAATCCGCTGATCATTCCCGACAAGGCCATGGCCGCGAAGTCGCACCCCTTCCGCTCGCTGACGCAGAAGGAAGACACGGCCTACGAAGAGAAGTTCGCGAAGCTCACAGGGGCGTGACGAAGATGACGACAGACAACAGCGGCGATGTCCGCCTCTCGGGGATCAGCAAGACCTACGGCTCCTTCACGGCCGTGCACCCGCTGGACCTGACCGTGCCGCAGGGCTCCTTCTTCGCCCTGCTCGGCGCCTCCGGGTGCGGCAAGACCACCACCCTGCGCATGATCGCCGGCCTGGAGGAGCCCACCACGGGCGCCGTGCGCCTCGGCGACCAGGCGGTGACGCATCTGCCGCCGTACAAGCGGCCGGTGAACACGGTCTTCCAGTCCTACGCCCTCTTCCCGCACCTGGACATCTTCGAGAACGTCGCCTTCGGTCTGCGCCGGCGCGGCATCAAGTCGGTGAAGAAGCAGGTCGAGGAGATGCTGGAGCTGGTGCAGCTCGGCGAGCAGGCGCGCAAGAAGCCGCACCAGCTCTCCGGCGGCCAGCAGCAGCGTGTGGCCGTGGCCCGCGCGCTGATCAACCACCCCAGGGTGCTCCTCCTCGACGAGCCGCTCGGCGCCCTGGACCTGAAGCTGCGCCGGCAGATGCAGCTGGAGCTCAAGCGCATCCAGACCGAGGTCGGCATCACCTTCATCCATGTCACGCACGACCAGGAGGAGGCCATGACCATGGCCGACACGGTCGCCGTGATGAACGCGGGCCGGGTCGAACAGCTCGGCTCGCCCACCGACCTCTACGAGAACCCGCAGACCACGTTCGTCGCCAACTTCCTCGGCACCTCCAACCTGATCGAGGCCGAGGTGGACGCCAAGCGCGGCGACGAGATCATCCTCAGGGCGGGCGGCGGCAAGCTCTCGCTGGCCGAGGCCCGGTGCTCCGCGCCGACGAGGACCGGCGGCAAGGTGCTGGTCGGTGTCCGCCCGGAGAAGATCTCCCTCACCCACGCCGACGACGCGGGCGCGATCCCCGACGGCCGCAACCGCATCACCGGCAGGATTGCCGACTCCAGCTTCATCGGCGTCTCCACCCAGTACGTCATCGACTGTCCCGTCTGCCCCGAGTTCGAGGTCTACGCCCAGAACATCGACCGCGACCCCCGCCTGGTGCCCGGTGCCGAGGTCGTTCTGCACTGGAACCCGGCGCACACCTTCGGTCTGGACGCGGCGCAGGACATCGACGCCGGCGTGGAGACCGTGGAGTCGGAAGAGGGGGCGGCCGCCTGATGACCGCCGTCACCGAGGCGCCCCCGCCCCTCGCGCCCACCGCCCCCGAGACCAAGCCCCCGCGTAAACGGGGCCGCCTCACGCCGTACTGGCTGCTGCTGCCCGGCATCCTCTGGCTGGTCGTCTTCTTCGCGCTGCCGATGGTCTACCAGGCGTCCACCTCCGTGCAGACGGGCTCCCTGGAGCAGGGCTACAAGGTCACCTGGCACTTCGCGACCTACTGGGACGCGCTGAGCGAGTACTGGCCGCAGTTCCTCCGCTCGGTCCTCTACGCGGCCGCCTCGACGCTGCTGTGCCTGCTGCTCGGCTACCCGCTCGCATACCTCATCGCCTTCCGCGCGGGCCGCTGGCGCAACCTGATCATGATCCTGGTGATCGCCCCGTTCTTCACCAGCTTCCTGATCCGCACCCTGGCCTGGAAGACGATCCTCGCGGACAGCGGACCGGTCGTCGGCGCCCTCAACACCCTGCACGTCCTCGACGTCACCAACTGGCTCGGCTGGACCCAGGGCGACCGCGTCCTCGCCACACCGCTCGCGGTGGTGTGCGGTCTGACGTACAACTTCCTGCCGTTCATGATCCTGCCGCTGTACACGTCGTTGGAGCGCATCGACGGACGCCTCCACGAGGCGGCGGGCGACCTGTACGCCAAGCCCTTCACGACCTTCCGGAAGGTCACCTTCCGGCTGTCGATGCCGGGTGTGGTCTCCGGCACGCTGCTGACCTTCATCCCGGCGGCCGGTGACTACGTGAACGCCGATCTGCTCGGCTCCACCGACACCCGCATGGTCGGAAACGTCATCCAGACGCAGTTCCTGCGGATCCTCGACTATCCGACGGCCGCGGCGCTCTCGTTCATCCTCATGGCCGCGATCCTCATCATGGTCACGGTCTACATTCGCCGGTCCGGGACGGAGGATCTGGTTTAAATGGCCTTCGTACGCTGGCTCAGGCGCCATCTCGTGGTTCTCGCGGGACTGCTGACGCTCGGTTATCTCCTCCTGCCGAACATCATCGTCACGGTGTTCTCCTTCAACAAACCGAAGGGGCGTTTCAACTACCAGTGGCAGCAGTTCTCCATGGACGCCTGGAAGGATCCGTGCGGTGTCGCCGACATGTGCGGCTCGCTGTCGCTCAGCCTCCAGATCGCGGTGTGGGCGACGCTCGGCGCCACCGTCCTCGGCACGATGATCGCCTTCGCGCTGGTGCGCTACCGCTTCCGCGCCCGCGGTGCCGTGAACTCGCTGATCTTCCTGCCGATGGCGATGCCGGAGGTCGTCATGGCGGCCTCGCTGCTCACCCTCTTCCTCAACATGGGCGCGCAGCTCGGCTTCTGGACGATCCTGATCGCGCACATCATGTTCTGCCTCAGCTTCGTCGTCACCGCGGTCAAGGCGCGCGTGATGTCGATGGACCCGCGCCTGGAGCAGGCGGCCCAGGATCTCTACGCCGGGCCCGTGCAGACCTTCCTGCGCGTCACCCTGCCCATCGCGGCCCCCGGAATCGCCGCGGGCGCGCTGCTCGCCTTCGCGCTCTCCTTCGACGATTTCATCATCACCAATTTCAACGCGGGTTCGACCGTCACCTTCCCCATGTTCGTCTGGGGATCGGCGCAGCGCGGAACGCCCGTTCAGATCAATGTCATCGGTACGACGATGTTCATCGTCGCCGTACTGTTCGTCCTGGTCTCCATGGCGATCGGAAACCGCCGAAACCGCCAGAAGGCCTAAGAGCTCTAAACCGCTCCGTGTAATGCACTGGTAGGGAGTTGAAATCATGGCCCCAAGCGCCATGACCCGTTGGACGAAGTCTCTTTCCGAAGCACAGCCGGTCCCGTACTGGCTGGAGGACCCCGGCAAGCCCCACCCCGAGCCCGCCCTCACCGGCACCGAGACCTGCGACCTGCTGGTCGTCGGCGGCGGCTACAGCGGACTGTGGACCGCGCTCATCGCCAAGGAGCGCGACCCGCAGCGGGATGTGGTGCTGGTGGAGGGCCGCGAGGCGGGCTGGGCCGCCTCGGGCCGCAACGGCGGCTTCTGCGCGGCCTCCCTCACTCATGGACTCGCCAACGGACTCGCCCGCTGGCCGGACGACATCCACACGCTTGAGGAGCTGGGCGCCCGCAACCTGGACGAGATCGAGAAGGCGGTCGCCCGCCACGGTCTCGACTGCGACTTCGAGCGCACCGGCGAGATCGACGTGGCGACCGAGGCGTACCAGGCGCGGGAACTGCGGGACTGGTACGACGAGATGGAGCGCCGGGGCCTCGCCGAGGGCACCGAGTTCCTGGACACGGAGGCGGTACGGGAGCAGGTCGACTCGCCGACCTTCCTCGCCGGGCTCTACGACCGCACGGGCGTGGCCATGGTCCATCCGGCCAAGCTCGCCTGGGGCCTCAAGCGCGCCTGCCTCCGCCTCGGCGTCCGGGTCTACGAGCACACGCCCGCGCTCACCCTGCGGCCGTACGGCGCCGGCATGGCCGTACGCACCCCCTACGGGCAGGTCCGGGCGCGCCGGGTCGCGCTCGGCACGAACATCTTCCCCAGCCTGGTGCGGCGCGTGCGCTCGTACACCATCCCGGTCTACGACTACGCGCTGATGACCGAACCGCTCACCGACGAGCAACTGGCGTCGGTCGGCTGGCAAAACCGCCAGGGACTCGGGGACTCGGCGAACCAGTTCCACTACTTCCGGCTCTCGGCCGACAACCGCATCCTGTGGGGCGGCTACGACGCGATCTACCCGTACGGCAAGCGGGTGCGCGCCGAGTACGACGACCGCCCGGAGACCTACGCCAAACTCGCGGGGCACTTCTTCGGCTGCTTCCCGCAGCTCGAGGGCGTCCGCTTCACCCACGCGTGGGGCGGCGCGATCGACACCTGCTCGCGTTTCTCGGCGTTCTTCGGGACGGCCCACCAGGGGAAGGTGGCGTACGCGGCCGGCTACACGGGGCTCGGCGTCGGAGCCACCCGCTTCGGCGCGGACGTGATGCTGGACCTGCTGGCGGGGGAGCGCACGGAACGGACCGAGCTGGCGATGGTCCGCAAGAAGCCGCTGCCCTTCCCGCCCGAGCCGTTCGCCTGGACGGGCATCGCACTCACCAAGTGGTCGCTGGCCCGGGCCGACGCCCACGGCGGACATCGCAACCTCTGGCTGAGGACGATGGACCGCCTGGGCCTCGGCTTCGACAGCTGACCCTCCTCCGGGGCACGGCTGCCCTCGCCGAGCACGGTTCTCCCGGCCGGGAACCGCTACTTCGGCCGAGGCTGACGCCGAGGCCGGGGACCGCCGCTCCGGCCGGGCAGGCGGCCGAGGACGAGCCGCAGTGCGCACAGCAGCACCGCGCACAGGCACCAACTGCCCAGCACATCGAGGGGCCAGTGGTAGCCGTGGCGGACCAGGCCGAAGGCGGCGCCGAGGTTGAGGGCCGCGCAGAGGGCGAGAAGCCCGCGACGGGCGACCGCGGTGGTCAGCCACGGCCACAGCACCAGCGCCGCCGCGCCGTAGGCGAGCGCGGCCGTGGCGGTGTGGCCCGAGGGGTAGAAGCCCGTCGCCGGGCCCATGACGGGTGGGCCCGGCCGGGCGATCAGGTCCTTCAGCGGCACGATCAGGGCGGGCAGGACCGCCATGAGCCCGGCCGCCGCGACGGCCGGCAGCCACCACCGGTGCGCCCCCGCGCGGCGGGCGCGCCGGGCCGCCCAGCCGAGGGCGAGGACCAGGACGGGGACGGCGACCGCGATGTTCCCCAGGTCCGCGAGCAGTCCGGACACCTGGTCCGGATCGACGGCGTCCCGGCCGATCCGCTGGTCCGCCCGCGCGAGCGGACCGTGGGTGACGACCTGCCAGGTGATCAGGAGGAAGAGCAGACCCGAGACGGCCGCGACGACGGCCGGCCTGCGGCGGGACGGGGGAGGCGCGGGTGTGAGGTCCTGCGCTCGGGAGGGCGGCGGCACCGGGACAGCTTCGCAGGGACAGCCCTTCGCACAGGCACCCGGGTGGGTGCGGCATCGCGTGCGGGTGCTTGTCGTGAGGCCTCGCGGAACCGTGCGGAAAGCAGGTCGGCCGCCCCGGAACAGGGGGGAGGTTCCGAGGCGGCCGACCGGACCGGGTTGCCGCGCGCCCCGGGGGGTTTGGGGCGTGCGGCCGTCCGATCCGAGATCCGGAACTGGACGCTCCGGGTGTGTGCGCGAGGCACGACCAGGTCGAAGCTGGGGAGGCCCCGGCCCGGCGTCGCCCACAGTCCCCTGTGGACGGGTGTATCTCTCATCTGCTGAGAAACCTACGGCAGGGAAAACCGCTCCGACAGCCGGAAACGCGTCTTGCCATCCACCTCCCACAGCTTCTTCACACCCTCTGACCGCCGTCGCCCGGCCCCGGAATCCTGACGGAGGAACGGGGCCGGGACGGACGGGGCGCACGAGGTGCTCGGCCGGTGTCCGGGCGGCGGGTTTCGCCGCGCCCGGCGGAGGCGTCCGGCCTGCTCAGATGCGTGCGAACTGCTGCTCGATGACGTCGAGGCCCTCGTTCAGGAGGTCCTGGCCGATCACCAGCGGGGGCAGGAAGCGCAGCACATTGCCGTAGGTGCCGCAGGTCAGGACCAGCAGGCCCTCCTGGTGGCAGGCCTTGGCGAGCGCGGCGGTCGCCTCCGGGTTCGGCTCCTTGGTGGCGCGGTCCTTGACCAGCTCGATCGCGATCATCGCGCCACGGCCGCGGATGTCGCCGATCAGGTCGAACTTCTCGGCCATCGCCGTGAGGCGGGCCTTCATGGTCTCCTCGATCTCCTTCGCCCGGGCGTTGAGGTCGAGCTCCTTCATCGTCTCGATCGCGCCGAGCGCGGCCGCGCAGGCGACCGGGTTGCCGCCGTAGGTGCCGCCCAGACCGCCCGCGTGGGCGGCGTCCATGATCTCGGCGCGGCCGGTCACGGCGGCCAGCGGCAGACCGCCGGCGATGCCCTTGGCGGTGGTGATCAGGTCCGGGACGATGCCCTCGTCCTCGCACGCGAACCACTGGCCGGTGCGGCAGAAGCCGGACTGGATCTCGTCGGCGACGAAGACGATGCCGTTGTCGGTGGCGAACTGGCGCAGCGCGGGCAGGAAGCCCTTCGCCGGCTCGATGAAGCCGCCCTCACCGAGCACCGGCTCGATGATGATCGCGGCCACGTTGTCGGGGCCGACCTGCTTGGTGATCTGGTCGATGGCCTGGGCGGCGGCCTCGGGGCCAGCGTTCTCCGGACCGGTCGGCCAGCGGTAGGCGTACGCCATCGGCATGCGGTAGACCTCGGGCGCGAACGGGCCGAAGCCGTGCTTGTACGGCATGTTCTTGGCGGTGAGCGCCATCGTCAGGTTCGTCCGGCCGTGGTAGCCGTGGTCGAAGACGACGACCGCCTGGCGCTTGGTGTAGGCGCGGGCGATCTTGACGGCGTTCTCGACGGCCTCGGCGCCCGAGTTGAACAGCGCGGACTTCTTGGCGTGGTCACCCGGCGTGAGCTCGGCCAGCGCCTCGGCGACGGCCACATAGCCCTCGTACGGCGTGACCATGAAACAGGTGTGGGTGAAGTCCTGAAGCTGCGCGGAGGCGCGGCGGACGACGGCCTCGGCGGAGGCGCCGACCGAGGTCACGGCGATACCGGAGCCGAAGTCGATCAGGCGGTTGCCGTCGACGTCCTCGATGATGCCGCCGCCCGCACGCCGGGTGAAGACCGGCAGCGTGGAGCCCACGCCCTGCGCGACCACGGCGGTACGGCGGGCCTGCAGCTCCTGCGACTTCGGGCCGGGGATGGCGGTGACGACGCGGCGCTCCTGCGGAAGTGCGCTCATGGGGGCTCCCTGATGATCGTGCGAACCGAACCGGGGGTTCCGGTGCACCGGTGCGGTGGTGGACCGGGGTCCGGGCGGGGTGTTTTCGGACGCTTGCCTTCTTTTCTCGCAGGCTAGAGGCGGTGGTGGGGGGTGGGCATGCTCCATGTGGGAGCCTTGCGCGCCGCTGCTTGTCCGCGGTGGACATAGCGAGGGACACGGCGGAACGGGACGCGTCACCGCAGGCCCGGCACCGAATGCGGTGAACTCCCCGTGGAGCGCGTTAGATTGACTCGCTGATGGTGGACGGTGCGGCTGGTCAGGGGGCAACGGCGATGGACAGCGACGGGACGCAGGACGCCCGGGGCACACGGGCCACTCCCGTGCCGCGTCCGGCGGGGCCGCCGGAACACCCGGAACGCCCGGAACGCTCTGAGGTGCCCCCCAAGCCCACGGTGGCGCCGGGGGTACCCCCTCTGCCCGACGGTACCGCCTTCCTCGCCTGGGTGCGGGCGCCACGGCCCCAGGCCGCACCGGGCGTCTGGCGCTTCGGCCACCGGCCCCGCCCGGAGAAGGAGCCCGAGCGGATCCCGGCCCGGCAACTGCTGAGCGGCGCGCTGATCGCGTTCCTGGTCGGCTGGCTGCTGTGGTCGCTGCTGTCCCACGGCTACCTGGGCGACTGGTGGATCCTGCCCCTGTTCCTGCTGACGCCGGACTCCTGGCGCCAGAGCGGCAACCACGGCGATGTCTTCAACCTCATCCTCTGGGACGGCTACGACCTCCTCGTCGTGGTCGGGATCATGCTGGTGGTGGGCCGGCTGGGCCGCTGGGGCGAGGTGTGGCGCCGCTTCCTCGCGCCCCGCCTGAGGCGCCGCGAGCCCGAGCCGCCCCCGCCCGCCCCCGAGGACGACCCCGCCCAGTGGAACCAGCTCCGCGCCGCGGGCGCCCGCGACGCCGCCGACCGGCTCGCCGCCGAGGCGCGCGCCGGGCTCATGCGGGACGTCGACCACGCCCGTATCACCCGCGCCTGGCAGGGCGTGCTGAACGGCCGGCACGGCCTGGCCACGTTCACCGGCGCGGTCCTGGGGGACGGCGCCGCAGCCTGTCCGCACCCCTCCGGGCAGCGTGACCTGCCCGCCCGGCTGGCCCGGCACGACCTGATGACCGGCCAGGTACGGCTCGGCGCCACCGTCGACGACCCGCGCAACCCCTACGGCTACCGCGGCACCGGACTCGCCCTCGGTCCCGATCTGCTCGGCACCTCCCTGGTCGCCGTCGGGCCCGCCGGCTCCGGCAAGACCGGCTCGGTGGTGTGGCCGCTCGCCGAGTCGCTGTGCCTGCACGCGCTCGCCGGGCGGGCCGCCGTGGTCGTCGTCGGCGCGGCCGGCGCCGGACTCGGCCCCGCGGACGCCTACGACGTCGTCGTACGCATCGGCCATCCCGACTCGGTGTACGACCTGGACCTGTACGGCGGGACCACCGACCCCGACGAGGCGGCGGCCGTACTGGCCGAGGCCCTCGCCGGGGACCTCGCCGACCCGCACCCCGGCGGGGACAGCCGCCGCTCGGCCACCGTGCTCGCCCAGCTCCTCGGGCCGTACCTGGCCGTCCACGGCCGTTTCCCGTCGGTGCCCGAGCTGCGGCAGCTCCTGGACGGCGCGCCCGCCCCGCTCGCGGCGCTGCGCAAGGCGCTGGCGGACTCCGGGCAGGACTCGCTGCTGCGGGAGCTGGACGCACGGGAGCGGCAGGCGCGGCACCCCGGTGACGGGGGCGGTGTCCTCGCCGACCGGCTCGCGCTGCTCGACCGGCCCGCCTTCGCCTCCTTCTTCGACACCTCCGGACAGTCCCGGCCCTTCTCGCTGCGCGCCCTGGACCACCCGGTGCGGGTCCGCATCGACCTGCCCGAGCGCGGCCACGCCGACGCCTCGCGGATCCTCGCGCGACTGGTGCTCGCCCAGTTCACGGCCAGCGTCGCGGTGCGCGAGGACCGGTCGCTGTTCGCGTGCCTGGTGCTCGACGACGCGACCGGTGTGGTGACCCCGGAGGCCGTCCGGGGCATCCAGCGGCTGCGGTCCGCGAACGCCGGGACCGTGCTCACCCTGCGCACCCTCGACGATGCGCCCCGGCCGCTGCGCGGTCCGCTGCTCGGCGCCGCCGGGTGCCGGATGGCGCTGTCCGGGCTCACCCCCTGGGACGGGCAGGACTTCGCCGAGGTGTGGGGCAAGGAGTGGATCGAGGCCCGGGACGTCACCGACCGGCAGATCATCGCGGAGACCCCCGCGGGCAAGGCCCTGCACATGCTGCGCCGCGTGATCACCGGCCATGCGCCGACCGCGCGCGCCGTGACCGTCCGCCAGGTCGAGCGCGAGCGCTGGTCCGCGTCGGAGCTGGCGCACGCGGTGCCGCCGGGGCACGCGGTGCTGTCCCTGACGAACGTCCAGGGCGAGCACGCGCCACCGCTCCTGGTGAACCTGCGCGGCTGAGGCCTTTGGGCGGGATGTCCCGAAATCTCGGGCGGAAGGGCCGGACGGACGGGTCCGGCCGGACCGTACGGTGAGGCAGAATCGACATAGGTCGTTCATACGCGGCGGCCAAAGCATCACCAAGCCCACACCGTCCGTGCCCCTCGCGGAAATCGTGAAGGACTCCGTCACGGATTCCGTGAGGACTCCCGTCCGTGCAGACCGAAGGCCTTATGCCCCCCACGCTCGCCTCGCTCGTCCACCACTCCGCGCTCAAGCTGACCGTGCGCGCGGGCGAGGACCGTCTCGACGTCCCCGTCCGCTGGGCCCACGTCAGCGAACTCGCCGACCCCGTGCCCTACATGGAGGGCGGCGAGCTGCTGCTGATCACGGCGCTGAAGCTGGACGCCGAGAACCCGGTGGCCATGCGGCAGTACGTGAAGCGGCTGGTGGGCGCGGGCGTCGTCGGCCTCGGCTTCGCCGTCGGCGTCAACTACGACGAGATCCCCGAGGCACTCGTGGACGCGGCGCGTCAGGAGGGGCTGCCGCTGCTGGAGGTGCCCCGGCGCACGCCCTTCCTCGCCATCAGCAAGGCCGTCTCCGCCGCCATCGCCGCCGACCAGTACCGGGCCGTGACGGCAGGGTTCGCCGCCCAGCGGGAGCTGACCCGGCAGGCCCTCGCCGGCGGCCCCGAGGGGCTGCTCGCCGCGCTCGCCCAGCAGGTCGACGGCTGGGCCGCGCTCTACGACGCGTCCGGCGCCGTCGTCGCGGCGGCGCCCGAGTGGGCGGGACGGCGCGCCGCACGGCTCACCGCCGACGTGGAACGCCTGCGGGAGCGGCCCGCGCCCGCGAGCTCCGTGGTCGGCGGGCCGAACGGCGAGGACCGGGTCGAGCTGCACTCCCTGGGCACCGGACGCCGCCCCCGGGCCGCCCTCGCCGTGGGCACGGCCGCCGCGCTCGGCACCGCCGAGCGGTACGCGGTCCACTCCGCCATCGCCCTGCTGACCCTGACCACCGAACGGTCCCGGTCCCTGCACGCCGCCGAGCAGCGCATCGGCACGGCCGTGCTGCGCCTGCTGCTCGCCGGCCAGCCCGACCACGCGCGGGCGGTGGCCGGGGACCTGTACGGCGACCTGCTGGACGCGCCGTTCCGGCTGATCCTCGCCGAGTCGGCGTCCGCGTCCGCCGCCCGCGCGCACGCCGACGGGCACGCGCGTGCGGCGCCCGCGCCGCCCACCGCGGCGGCCCTCGCCGCGGCCGAGACGGACGGCGATCCGCTGGACGGGCTCGCGGAGACCGTGGAGTCCGCCGCCGCGCGCGCCGGAGAGTCCGTCCTGGTCGTGCCCGACGGGGAGCGGCTGGTCGTGCTCGCCGCGGACGGCGGCGCGGCCGTCGCCGCGTGCCAGAGTTACGCGCTGGCTGTGCAGGCGGCCCGGGCCGCAGCGGAGAAGCCGGCCGCCGACGAGGACGAGCTGGTGGTGGGGGTGTCGGCGCCCGCCGGTCCGATCGCCGCGGCAGCCGCGTACAAGCAGGCCGAACAGGCCCTGTCGGTGGCCCGGCGGCGCGGCCGGTCGCTGGTCGAGCACGACGAGCTGGCGGCCGGATCGGTGCTGCCGCTGCTCCAGGACGACGCGGTACGCGCCTTCGCGGACAGCCTGCTGCGCGCGCTGCGCGAGCACGACGCGACCGGCCGGGGAGACCTGGTGGCCTCGCTGCGGGCCTGGCTGTCACGGCACGGCCAGTGGGACGCGGCGGCGGCCGACCTCGGCGTCCACCGCCACACGCTGCGCTACCGGATGCGACGCGTCGAGGAGATCCTGGGACGCTCGCTCGACGACCCGGACGTACGGATGGAGCTGTGGCTGGCGCTCAAGACGACGGCCGCGGCGGGGGAGTGACGAACGTCGGACCGCGGCTGTACAACCCGTACTAGACCCGCCCCGCACTGCTCCCCTCCGGACAAACGACCCTACGCAGTTACGGCTTTACCGTGGACCACGCAGTGCAGGGAACACCAACCTCCGAAGGGCCGGGACTCGACATGACCTCCACCCACGCCTTCTGGCTCGCCGGCCGCCAGGCCACCGGTGAGACCACCTTCGACGTCACCTCCTCGTGGGACGGCCGGCTGGTCGCGAAGGTCAGCGTGCCGACCGACGCCCAGGTCGAGGAGGCCGTGGCCGCCGCGTACGCCGTGCGGGACGAGTTCGCCGCCACCCCGGCCCATGTGCGCGCCGCCGCCCTCGACCACGTCTCGAAGCGGCTGGCCGAGCGCACCGAGGAGATCGCGCAGCTGATCTCCGCCGAGAACGGCAAGCCCATCAAGTGGGCCCGTGGCGAGGTCGGCCGTGCCGTCTCCGTCTTCCGCCTCGCGGCCGAGGAGGCCCGCCGCTTCAACGGCGGCGAGGGCCAGCGCCTGGACACCGACGCGGGCGGCCAGGGCCGCCTCGCGCTCACCCGCCGCTTCCCCAAGGGCGTCGTTCTCGGCATCGCGCCGTTCAACTTCCCGCTGAACCTGTGCGCCCACAAGGTCGCCCCCGCGATCGCCGTCGGCGCCCCGATCATCCTCAAGCCGGCCCCCGCCACCCCGCTGTCCGGCCTGATCCTCGGTGACCTGCTCGCCGAGACCGACCTGCCCGCCGGTTCCTGGTCGATCCTGCCGGTCACCAACGACCGCATGCCGGCCCTGGTCCAGGACGAGCGTCTGCCGGTCATCTCCTTCACCGGCTCCGACAAGGTCGGCTACGCGATCATGGACTCGGTGCCGCGCAAGCACCTCACCCTGGAGCTGGGCGGCAACGGCGCGGCCGTCGTGCTCGGCGACTACGCGAGCGACGCGGACCTGGACTGGGCCGCCACCCGCATCGCCACCTTCTCCAACTACCAGGGCGGCCAGTCCTGCATCTCCGTACAGCGCGTGATCGCCGACGCCTCGGTCTACGACCGGCTGCTGCCGCGCATCGTCGCCGCCGTCGAGGCCCAGGCCACCGGCGACCCCTCCGACGACACCACCGACGTCGGCCCGCTGGTCAGCGAGGACGCGGCCAAGCGCGTGGAGTCCTGGGTCGACGAGGCTGTGGGCGCGGGCGCGAGGCTGCTGGCCGGCGGCAAGCGGGACGGCGCCTCGTACGCGCCGACCGTCCTGACCGATGTGCCGGCCGGCGCGACCCTCGCCAGCGAGGAGGTCTTCGGACCCGTCCTCACCGTGCAGAAGGTGGACGGCGAGGCGGAGGCGTTCGCCACCGTCAACGACTCCAAGTACGGCCTCCAGGCGGGCGTGTTCACGCACGACCTCCAGGTCGCCTTCCGCGCCCACCGGGCCCTGGAGGTCGGCGGCGTCGTCATCGGCGACGTGCCCTCCTACCGCGCCGACCAGATGCCGTACGGCGGCGTCAAGCAGTCCGGCGTCGGCCGCGAGGGCGTGACGTTCGCGATGAACGACTACACCTACGAGCGGGTCCTGGTCCTGACGGGCCTGGCTCTCTGAGCCACCCCGCACCACACCGACGGCCGGAGCCCGCTGTGCGGGGGCTCCGGCCGTCGGTATACATCCATGCTCCGACCGTGGAAACCCCCGCCCCGATCCGGGCGCGTGGGGGTTGTCGCGGCGCCAGAGGGGCGAGGGCGGGTGGACGGGCGATCACGCCAACTGCGGCTCGGCGTGCGTCTCCTGGACGGGGACCGCGGTCTCGGTGCCGCCGTGGCCATGGTGAGCACCTTGGGCGAGGTGGCCCCTGGCGCGCAGGATCACCAGGACGGCGATGAGCGACGACAGTCCGGCCGCGCAGAACGGTGCCCAGTCGCCGAGTGCCTCGGCCAAGTGCGGGGCGCACCACGGGGAGGCGGCGGCGCCGAGCCAGCGCAGGAAGTTGTAGCCACCGGAGACCACCTGGCCCGGCAGGTTGCTGCCCGCCATCACGGAGCCGGTCAATGCGGCGTTGTTGACGCCGATGAAGACTCCGGAGGCGATCAGCAGAGCCGCGAAGAGCGGACCATGGGCGAACGCCATCGCGACCATGTCGAGGGTGAACAGCAGCAGGCTGGTGATCAGGACGGGGATCATCCCGAACCGGGCTTCGATCCGTGGGGCGACGATGACGGAGAAGATCGCGAAGGCGACACCCCAGCCGAAGAACACCGCCCCGGTGCCGTAGGTGCTCATGTGCAGCGGGAACGGCCCGTAGCCGAGGATGGTGAAGAAGCCGTAGAAGTAGACGGTGGTGGCGATGATCAGCGGGCGCAGGGCACGGTGGCGCAACGGCTGGAAGGTGTCGGAGACCTTGAACGTGACCTTCGGCTTCGGCTCCTCGCGGAGCATCGTCAGGACGGCGACGAAGCCGATCGCGACGAGGGTGGCGGTGCCGAAGAAGGGGTAGCGCCAGTTGGCGTTGCCGAGTACCGCGCCGAGAATCGGACCGATGGCCATGCCGAGGCCGAAGGACGACTCGAACAGCACGATGGCCTGGGCCCGGCCGCCGCTGGCGGCGCCGACGATGGCTGCGAGTGCGATGGAGACGAACAGGGCGATGCCCACGCCCCAGCCCATGCGGTAGCCGACCAGTTGGCTGATCCCGCCGGAGGTGCCGGACAGCACGGCGAACAGGACGATCGTGGCCATGCCGATCAGGAGCGTCTTGCGTGCCCCTATCCGGCTGGAGAGCCAGCCGGTGAACAGCATGACGATCGAGACGACGAGGAAGTATCCGGTGAACAGCAGCGTGACCTGCGCTTCTCCGGCGTTGAGTGCCGCAGCGATGCTCGGCATGATCGGGTCGACCACACTGGCGCCCATGAAGGCGACGGTCATGGCGAAGGCGACGGCCCAAACGGCCTTGGGCTGGCGCAGGATGCTGCTGCGGGACGGGGATGGTTCTGACATGCCGGGGTGGGACTCCTTCGCAGCGTACGAAGATGGATGGCACGTACACGTATGTGGGCAGGCTTTCCGGGGGGCCGGAAACAGCCACTGGTCAGGGCGGAAGGTGTCATCGAAGCGAAGAGGGGGCTGTCGACCGTCGCGCGTGGGGGCGCGAACCAAAGCGTGCTGTGAGCCGTCAGCCCTCATGGCCTGCGAAACGGATCGCATGAAACCTGAGCCCATCGCCTAAGATAGGTGACCTAATGAGCGCAGTCAAAACCCGAGCGGCGCCGCGACCGAGCGCGCGACTGCTCAGCGAGCGTCGTCGCCGGGCGCCCCGAAGATCAGGTCGAGGGCCGACAAGGCCCCGCGCAGCGCGTCGATCTCACCCTGGGGCAGCTCGGCCAGCCTGGACGCCAGGGCCGCGATCCGCACCGCGGCCACCTCCTCCGTGAGTGCCCGACCCGACTCGGTGATCACTACGTCGTTTCCGCGTCCGGCCCCGCCGGTACGGGTGACCCAGCCGGCCTTCTCCATCCGGCCGACGATCTGCGTCATGCTCGGCAACCGCACACCTTCGGCGCGAGCCAACTCGCCGACCTTCCGTGGACCGACGATGAGCTGATTGAGCACCGAGCCCTGCGCCACGGTGAGTGGCAGGGTCTCGGTCTCGCGGCGCATGGCCTGACCCACGCGGAGCAGACGTGGGCTGAGCTGGTCGGCCAGCTCTTGGATCACCGAATCAGTCACGCTGGCCTCCCATCCGGACCGTCGAAGAACGTCCACATTACGTTGCCCGCCGGCCCTGCGCCGCCTCGGCCGGTTGCCGCTGGTTTGCGGCGGTGCCTTGACATCAGGTCGAAGGGGGGAACGTTGGGGTGTGCGACGTTGGAGTGGCTGCGGTCGCGGCGATGGCACACGACCTGAGCTACGAAATCCCGCTATCGTACCCCGCGCCATATATCATCGGTGCTATGGACAGCGGGCGGTACTCGATCGAGATCGAGCCGGAGGTGCGGCTGTGGCTGGAGAACATTCCCGCCCATCACTACAAGCAGGTCGAACGCGTCGCGGACCTGCTCGCCGAGCAGCCCACCACGCTCGACGAACCGCACTCCCGCCACTTGGGCGGCCGGCTCCGCGAGCTGCGCTTCCGCCTCGGCGATGCCCACCAGCGCATTACCTACTGGCTCGCACCCGACCGTCGCGTCGTGCTGCTCACCGTGTTCCGCAAGACCAAGATGCGCGAGCAGGCCGAAGTGGACCGCGCGCACGCAGCTCAACGGCTGTGCGAAGCCGAGCACCAGGCAGCCGCTGAACACGACATCTACAGCCGCGACCTCAAGGGGAACCGATGAATCACAGCGAATGGCGGACCCGCCGCCACCGCCGGCCGGCCGGTGAACACCTCGACGCCGACCCCGAGTACGACCGCGTCTACGAAGAAGCCAGCCTGGCCATGACACTGGGCAAGGCCGTCTACGACCGGCGCAAGCAACTCGGGCTGAGCGAGGCCGACCTGGCCGAGCGCCTGCACACCACCACCGACGAGATCGAAGGTATCGAGACCGCCACCGAACTGCCGCCCATCGCTGTCATCATGCGCCTGGCCCGAGCCCTGGACCTCACCGTCGACATGCATCTCGCCCCTGGGGATGAGCCCACCGTCACCATCGTCACCCGAGCCGCCTGAACCCGGGAGGAGCCATGCATGACGCCTCCACAGCACTCGCCCGCGAGCTAGGAAGACTCATCCGCGACCGGCGCATTGAACTCCGGCTGTCCCAGACCGAGCTGGCTGAGCGGTGCGGGATGAAACAGCCGCAGATCTCCCGCTTCGAAGCCGGGGGAACGGTGCCCACCCTTCCGATGCTGCGCCGCCTGGCCCGTGCCCTTGGAGCCGACTTGAGCATCAGTCTCACTCCGCACGACGAGGCCGCTTGACGTGGATCTCCAATCCCGAGAATTCCCTGAGCGATGTAGATCGTTGACCGCTCGCGCCGTTGCGGGAGACGCGACCGCACACGTTATCGACGGCCCGCCCTTCGGCTCCCGGCGTCAGCGGCCGTTCTCTGACGTCTCCTTCAGGGTCTCCTTTGTCACCGCGACACCGCGAGAACGTGGTGTCGCACGACAGGCGGTTCAGCGATACGCCCTTCCGCGGATGTAGACGATGACGAGGGTGATCGCGGTGATGGCGCACACCAGCATCCCGATGGACAGGAATGCGTAGCCTGCCTCGCTGATGCCTGGTTCGGTCTGGACGATGGTCAATCCGCCACCGCCGGGGATCCGGCGTTCCTTGTCCGGGTGGTGGGTGATGTAGAGGATCATCGCGGGGACGGCCGCCGCGCATGCCACGGCCCCGGCGAGCGGCCAGGCGCCCGCTTTGCCGTACCAGGGGATCCGCGGTTTCAGTGCGATGTGCGGGCACTGTGTCAGCAGGGCGCGTCCCAGGTCCGCGGCGCGTTGGGTGAGCCCGTCCGCCCGGAGTCGGGTGCCGTCGTCGAGCCCGATCTCGATGCGGTAGCCGTTGCCGAGTCGGGTCGCGAGGGCGTTCACCGCGTCGCCGGCGACGTGGAGCGAGGTGACGCGGTTCCAGGTCCAGCCCGCGGTCCTCCGCCGGGATCCGTGGACCAGGCCGCCCTGGCGCACCTCGAAATACTCGCCGGGCTCGACGCGCACGGCCCGCGCGATCTGGTTCGCCGCGATCGCCACGGCGCCCAGTGCGAGGCCGATCAGCAGGCCGATCGCCTTGTTGCTGCCGGGCGAGCCCTCGCCGCCGGTCGCGGACCAGCCCCACACGCCAAGCCACCCGGACGGGACGGCTATGAGCAGTGCGCAGCCCGCGTTCACCCAGCGCTTCCGGCGGTCCACCGTGTGCCGGCTGACCACCGGGCCGAGGCCTTCGAGCCCGTCTGCTCCTTCGATACCAGTCACTGGAGAAGTGAAGCATCAGGACTTCCGACTCCTCAACATCCTTTCACGCGCTGGTGGTTGAGGCTGGGCAGCCGGATTCGTGGAGACCATCGCAAGGGCAGCCACGTCTTCCTGCAGAGCGTCTCGTCGATGATCTTCTCCGAGTGTGTCGTCGGCCTGACCGGCGTCCTCCCCGGTCGATGTTCCCGGTCATCCGGGCCGTCGCGTTCTGCGTCGGCAGGCCCACCGACCCCGCCCCGGCCGCCCCCGGCACGGCCGCCGCAGGAGCACCCTGAGTGCCCTCGCCCCCGCCCTCGTCCCCGCGCCCGAGGAGGCGCAGCGGGAAGTCGTCGACCTGTGCGCAGAGCTGATCCGCTTCGACACCTCCGCCGATTTGACGCCGGGGCGAACCTGGCAGGCGTCGGGTGGGGCCTTTTCCCGGGTCCAGGGCTGCGCGAGGACTGGTGGGGGCGCCCGGATTGCGGTACCAACGATCGAGTAGCACCGGTCAGTAACGTACGCCCGCAAGATCGCCGTACGGCACCCCTTGGGCGCCCTGCGGCATCTTGCCCGGTGTGCGCCCCACAAGCCCCGATTCGCGGCGAGGTGAGCCTCATGTCCGCACCAACAACCCCTACACACAAGCCCACGGTCACCGAGCGTGAGGCCCGCCAGGTCGCGGAGGCCGCGCGCGAGCAGGGCTGGCGCAGGCCCAGCTTCGCCAAGGAGCTCTTCCTCGGCCGTCTCCGGCTGGACCTGATCCACCCCCATCCGCAGCCCGCCGAGGAGGACGTGCAGCGCGGCGAGGAGTTCCTCGCCAAGCTGCGCGACTTCTGCGAGACACAGATCGACGCCGCCCGTATCGAGCGCGAGGCGCGCATCCCCGACGAGACGATCAACGGTCTCAAGGAACTCGGCGCCCTCGGCATGAAGATCGACACGAAGTACGGCGGTCTCGGCCTCACCCAGGTGTACTACAACAAGGCACTCGCCCTGGCCGGCTCCGCGAGCCCCGCGATCGGCGCGCTGCTGTCCGCGCATCAGTCGATCGGAGTACCGCAGCCGCTGAAACTGTTCGGTACCCAGGAGCAGAAGGACACGTTCCTGCCGCGCTGCGCCCGCACCGACATCTCCGCGTTCCTGCTCACCGAGCCGGACGTCGGCTCCGACCCGGCCCGCCTGGCCACGACGGCCGTGCCGGACGGGGACGACTACGTCCTCGACGGGGTGAAGCTGTGGACCACCAACGGTGTGGTCGCCGACCTGCTGGTGGTCATGGCGCGCGTGCCGCGGTCCGAGGGCCACAAGGGCGGTATCACGGCGTTCGTCGTCGAGGCCGCGTCCGAGGGCATCACCGTCGAGAACCGCAACGCCTTCATGGGCCTGCGCGGTCTGGAGAACGGTGTCACCCGCTTCCACCGGGTCCGGGTCCCGGCCGCCCACCGCATCGGCCCCGAGGGCGCGGGCCTGAAGATCGCGCTGACCACCCTGAACACCGGCCGCCTGTCGCTGCCCGCGATGTGCGTCGGCGCGGGCAAATGGTGTCTGAAGATCGCCCGCGAGTGGTCGGCGACCCGGGAGCAGTGGGGCAAGCCGGTCGCCCTGCACGAGGCGGTCGGCGCGAAGATCTCCTTCATCGCGGCGACCACCTTCGCCCTGGAGGCCGTGGTCGACCTGTCGTCGCAGATGGCCGACGAGGACCGCAACGACATCCGCATCGAGGCCGCCCTCGCCAAGCTCTACGGCTCCGAGATGGCCTGGCTGATGGCCGACGAACTGGTCCAGATCCGCGGCGGGCGGGGCTTCGAGACCGCGGAGTCCCTCAAGGCCCGCGGCGAGCGGGCGGTCCCGGCCGAGCAGATGCTGCGCGACCTGCGCATCAACCGCATCTTCGAGGGGTCCACGGAGATCATGCACCTGCTGATCGCCCGGGAGGCCGTGGACACCCATCTGTCCGTGGCCGGTGACCTGATCGACCCGGACAAGTCCCTGTCCGACAAGGCGAAGGCGGGCGCGAACGCCGGCCTCTTCTACGCCACATGGCTGCCGAAGCTGCTCGCCGGGCAGGGCCAGATCCCGGGCGCCTACGGCGCGTTCCACCAGAGGGTCGACCTCTCCGGGCATCTGCGGTTCGTCGAGCGCAGCGCCCGCAAGCTCGCCCGGTCCACCTTCTACGGCATGTCCCGCTGGCAGGGCCGCATGGAGACCAAGCAGGGCTTCCTGGGCCGCGTCGTGGACATCGGTGCCGAGCTGTTCGCGATGAGCGCGGCCTGTGTGCGCGCCGAGCACCTGCGCAGGAGCGGACAGCACGGGCGCGAGGCGTACCAGCTCGCCGACGCCTTCTGCCGGCAGTCCCGTATCCGTGTCGACGAGCTGTTCGGCCGGTTGTGGAGCAACACCGACGACCTCGACCGGAAGGTGGTCAAGGGCGTGCTGTCCGGTACGTACGCGTGGCTGGAGGAGGGGGTCGTGGATCCGTCCGGCGACGGCCCGTGGATCGCGGACGCCCATCCGGGTGAATCGTCCCGCAAGGATGTGCGGAGGAAGATCCCGAAGAGCTGAGCCGTAGCGGTGCGAGGGGCCCGGCCGCACGTCACCCGAGCGGCCGGGCCTTAGAGCTCCGAACAAAATGGGCGCCCGGCTCCCATTTTGTTCGGAGCTCTTGGTGCGGGCGTGCAGCGCGACGCGCCACCCCGTGCCCGCGCGGTTCCGCCCGGCTGAGGGACGCTCTGTCCTGCCGGAGACGCGGTGCGGCAACAATGGAGGGATGAGCGACAGTCCAGCCCCTCTTGCCGACCCCCATCTCGTCTTCGACCCCGTGGACGGAATACGGGACGTCGTGATCCTCGGCTCCACCGGCTCGATCGGCACCCAGGCGATCGACCTCGTGCTGCGCAACCCCGAACGGTTCAAGGTCACCGGGCTCTCCGCCAACGGCGGCCGGGTCGGACTGCTCGCCGAGCAGGCCCGCCGGCTGCGGGTGCGCACGGTCGCGGTCGCGCGCGAGGACGTCGTACCGGCCCTGCGTGAGGCCCTGAGCGCCCAGTACGGCCCCGGGGAGCCGCTTCCCGAGATCCTCTGCGGACCCGACGCGGCCACCCGGCTCGCCGCCTCCGACGGCCACACCGTCCTCAACGGCATCACCGGTTCCATCGGCCTCGCGCCCACCCTCGCCGCCCTGGAGGCGGGCCGCACCCTGGCGCTCGCCAACAAGGAGTCGCTCATCGTGGGCGGCCCGCTGGTGAAGGCCCTGGCCAAGCCCGGACAGATCATCCCGGTCGACTCCGAGCACGCCGCGCTCTTCCAGGCCCTGGCCTCCGGCACCCGCGCGGACGTGCGCAAACTCGTCGTCACCGCCTCCGGTGGCCCGTTCCGCGGCCGGAGCCGGGACGAGCTGGCCGGGGTCACGCCCGAGGAGGCGCTCGCCCACCCCACCTGGGCGATGGGCCCGGTGATCACGATCAACTCCGCGACCCTGGTGAACAAGGGACTCGAGGTGATCGAGGCCCATCTGCTGTACGACATTCCCTTCGACCGCATTGAGGTGGTCGTGCATCCGCAGTCGTATGTCCACTCGATGGTGGAGTTCACGGACGGATCGACGATGGCGCAGGCGACGCCCCCCGATATGCGGGGGCCGATCGCCATCGGACTCGGCTGGCCCGAGCGGGTGCCCGACGCGGCCCCTGCCTTCGACTGGACCAAGGCCTCGACCTGGGAATTCTTCCCGCTGGACAACGAGGCGTTCCCGTCGGTCGGACTCGCCCGGCACGTGGGAGAGCTCGCGGGCACGGCCCCGGCGGTGTTCAATGCGGCCAATGAGGAGTGCGTCGACGCGTTCCTGAACGGCGCACTGCCGTTTCCCGGGATCATGGAGACGGTGACGCGGGTGGTGGAGGAGCACGGCACACCCGGTACGGGAACTTCCCTCACCGTCTCGGACGTCCTCGAAGCGGAGACCTGGGCGCGCGCCCGGGCGAGGGAACTGACGGCACAGACGGCAACCGCGGAGGTTCGTGCATGACGACCCTGATGATGATCCTCGGCATAGTCGTCTTCGCGCTCGGACTGCTGATCTCGATCGCCTGGCACGAGCTGGGGCATCTGACGACGGCCAAGCTCTTCGGCATCCGCGTGCCGCAGTACATGGTGGGGTTCGGCCCGACCGTCTGGTCACGCAAGAAGGGCGAGACCGAGTACGGCGTCAAGGCGATCCCGCTCGGCGGCTACATCCGGATGATCGGCATGTTCCCGCCGGGTCCGGACGGCCGGATCGAGGCCCGTTCCACCTCGCCGTGGCGCGGGATGATCGAGGACGCCCGGGCCCAGTCCTTCGAGGAACTGCAGCCCGGTGACGAGGAGCGGCTCTTCTACACGCGCAAGCCGTGGAAGCGGGTCATCGTCATGTTCGCGGGCCCCTTCATGAACCTGGTGCTCGCCGTGGCGCTCTTCCTCGGCGTGATGATGACCTTCGGCATCCAGACCCAGACCACCACGGTCTCCAAGGTCTCCGACTGCGTCATCCAGCAGAGCGAGAACCGCACGAAGTGCGAGAAGGGCGACCCGGCCACGCCCGCCCAGGCCGCCGGCCTCAAGCCGGGCGACAAGATCGTCGCCTTCGACGGCTGGCAGGTGGCGGACTGGGACACCCTCCAGTCCGACATCCGCGCCAACCCCGGCAAGGACGTCACGATCACCGTCGAGCGCAAGGGACAGCAGGTCGACCTGCACACCCACCTGATCAAGAACCAGGTGAGCAAGACGGACGGCAACGGCGGCTACGTCGAGGGCAAGTACGTCTACGCCGGCTTCCTCGGCTTCACGCCCGCCGCCGGCATCGTCCCGCAGTCCCTCGACCAGTCCGTGCAGCGCATGGGCGACATGATGCAGAACGGCGTGGAGTCGCTGGTCTCCCTGCCCGGCAAGGTCCCCGCCCTGTGGGACGCGGCCTTCGGCAACGCCCCGCGCCAGCCGGACTCCCCGATGGGCGTCGTCGGCGCGGCCCGGGTCGGCGGCGAGGTATTCACGCTGGACATCCCGCCGTCGCAGCAGATCGCGATGATGCTGCTGCTCGTCGCGGGCTTCAACCTGTCCCTGTTCCTGTTCAACATGCTTCCGCTGCTCCCGCTGGACGGCGGGCACATCGCGGGCGCGCTGTGGGAGTCGCTGCGCCGCGCCGTGGCCAGGGTGCTGCGCCGCCCCGACCCGGGCCCGTTCGACGTGGCGAAGCTGATGCCGGTGGCGTACGTGGTGGCCGGGATCTTCGTCTGCTTCACCCTGCTCGTCCTGGTCGCGGACGTGGTTAACCCCGTGAAAATCTCCTAGCCATACGGCGTTGGCGGCGGCCGGGGAGGCTCTCTTCCCGGCCGCCGCCCTATGGGTGGGTTTAGCGGGCGGTGATGTGCTGGCGCACACGCGTGTGGCGTAATCTCGGGGCTTGGAGCCCGCCGTTACGGGAACAGACCTTGATCCACAACTTGGGGTTGCACACCAGATGACTGCGATTTCACTCGGCATGCCGTCCGTTCCGACCAAGCTCGCCGAGCGCCGCAAGAGCCGGCAGATCCAGGTCGGATCCGTGGCGGTGGGCGGAGACGCGCCGGTGTCGGTGCAGTCGATGACGACGACGCGTACGTCGGACATCGGTGCCACGTTGCAGCAGATCGCGGAGCTGACGGCGTCGGGCTGCCAGATCGTGCGGGTGGCGTGTCCGACGCAGGACGACGCGGACGCGCTGGCCACGATCGCGCGGAAGTCGCAGATCCCGGTGATCGCGGACATCCACTTCCAGCCGAAGTACGTCTTCGCGGCGATCGAGGCGGGCTGCGCGGCCGTCCGGGTGAACCCGGGCAACATCAAGCAGTTCGACGACAAGGTCAAGGAGATCGCGAAGGCGGCCAGGGACCACGGCACCCCGATCCGCATCGGCGTGAACGCGGGCTCCCTGGACCGGCGCCTGCTCCAGAAGTACGGCAAGGCCACCCCGGAGGCGCTGGTGGAGTCGGCGCTGTGGGAGGCCTCGCTCTTCGAGGAGCACGACTTTAGGGACATCAAGATCTCCGTCAAGCACAACGACCCGGTCGTGATGATCGAGGCGTACCGCCAGCTCGCCGAGCAGTGCGAGTACCCCCTCCACCTCGGCGTCACCGAGGCGGGCCCGGCCTTCCAGGGCACGATCAAGTCGGCCGTCGCCTTCGGCGCGCTGCTGTCGCAGGGCATCGGCGACACCATCCGCGTCTCGCTGTCCGCGCCTCCGGTCGAGGAGGTCAAGGTCGGCATCCAGATCCTGGAGTCGCTGAACCTGCGCCAGCGGGGTCTGGAGATCGTCTCCTGCCCGTCCTGCGGGCGCGCGCAGGTGGATGTGTACACGCTGGCCGAGGAGGTCACGGCGGGCCTGACCGGCATGGAGGTGCCGCTGCGGGTCGCGGTCATGGGCTGTGTCGTGAACGGTCCGGGCGAGGCCCGTGAGGCCGACCTCGGTGTCGCCTCCGGCAACGGCAAGGGTCAGATCTTCGTCAAGGGCGAGGTCATCAAGACCGTGCCCGAGTCGAAGATCGTGGAGACCCTGATCGAGGAGGCCATGAAGCTCGCCGAGCAGATGGAGAAGGACGGCGTGGCCTCCGGCGAGCCGTCCGTCTCGGTCGCGGGCTGACACACGCCCCGCACGTTCCACGAGTTCTACGAGTTCCGCGAGAGTCCCGTCACCGTTCGTTCGGTGGTGGGACTTTGTCGTACGTCCGCCCAGACGCATTTCCCGGGGCTGCGCGGCTCCACGCCCCACCGCTCGGCCAGCGCCTCCACCAGCAGCAGCCCCCGCCCGGACTCGTCGTCCGCCGGGCCCCCCGGGGGCCGCGCCTCGGGCAGCCGCTCGGTCCTGGTGTCGGACACCTCCAGCCGTACGCCGTCCGGCGCCTCGACGAGCCGTAGATGAAAGTCCCGCCCCGGCACATGCCCGTGCCGTACGGCGTTGGCGGCCAGCTCGGCGGCGATCAGGGTGGCGGTCTCGTTGAGGGCGCCGTCGTAGGGGTGCCCCCACTCATGGAGCCGAAGCGAGACGAGACGCCGGGCGAGCCGGGCGCCCCGGGGACTGGACGTGAACCGCATCTCGAACGTGCGCGCGGGCGCGGTGCACTTCTGCATATGCCAGTCGGAGGGAGTTGCTGACTTCATGATGCTTACGGTCGCGCACGCTGCGTAGCGTTGAACAGCGGCTGAACCTCGACCGCAGGGCGTTGTACGTGGTCAGGGCGCGTCTGTACGCGGGTTGAGCCGTAACCGGTGCTGCGCGAGAGCGGTGAGGGGAGTATGAGCGACGAACAGGCTGTAGGGACGGGTGTGCCGCAGATTTTCGGGCGGCAGTTGAAGAGGTTGCGGATGTGGGTGGGGATGGGGCGGGCCGAACTGGGGGCGCGTACGGGGTACTCCGAGTCCACCATCGCCTCGTTCGAGCAGGGGAGGCGGATTCCGCCACGGCAGTTCATCGTGCAGGCGGATGAAGTGCTGGGTGCGCATGGGGTGTTGCTGGAGTTCGTCGAGGAGATGGAGAGGGCGCAGTATCCGCCGTTCTTCCAGGATGCGGCGAAGTTGGAGAAGGAAGCGGTCGCGTTGCATTTCTTCGGTGTGCAAACGGTCCCTGGTCTGTTGCAGACGGAGGAGTATGCGCGAGCGGTGTTCGCCATACGGCGGCCTCCGCTGGACGAGTCGACGATCGAACAGCGCGTGGCGGCGCGACTGGCTCGGCAGGCGGTCTTCGTGCGTAGGCCGATGCCCGTGATCAGTTTCGTGATCGAGGAGGCGGTTCTGCGCAAGCGATTGGGTGGACCGGCAGTCATGCGAGGGCAGTTGGAGCAGATCCTGCTCATTGGTGAGCGGCCCAACGCCGAGATCCAGGTCATGCCGGACAGTCGTGAGGAGCATGCGGCACTCTCGGGTCGCTTCACCTTGATCGAGACCGCAAACGGGCGCAGGATCGCCTATGTGGAGGCTTTCAAGAGCAGTCGCCTCTTCACTGACCGGTCCACCGTCAGGGAGCTTGACGAGCGGTACGGCGTTCTGCGCGCCCAAGCCCTGACGCCTCGCGAATCGTTGGCCCACGTAGAGAAGTTGCTGAGGGAGACATGAACGCCCAAGAAGCGTCAGAGCTCGTGTGGTTCAAGAGCAGCTACAGCAGCGGCGCGGGAGGCGAGTGCCTCGAAGTCGCCCTAGCCTGGCGCAAGTCCAGCTACAGCGACGGTGAAGGAGGCGAATGCCTGGAGGTCGCCCCCTGCCCCACCGCCATCCACATCCGCGACTCCAAACGCGTCCCCGAAACCGGTCCCGTCCTCACCCTCCCGCCCACCGCCTGGAAGGCGTTCATAGGTTTCGCCACCCGGTGACGGTGTGCTCACCCGATGCCACCGGGCGGCGCCGAACAGGGACGCCAGGTACAGTGCGGAGATCAGCAGACCCCAGGGTGAAGGCATCCGCACGTGTTGACGCAGACCACCACCCGGGTCCTCGAACCGAGTGACCTGGACGCCGCGCTCGCCGTTCTCGACCGCGAGCCGGTCGCGAACGCCTTCGTGACGTCCCGAGTCCGGGTCGCGGGCCTCGACCCCTGGCGCCTCGGCGGCGAGATGTGGGGCTGGTACGAGGACGGCATCCTCACGTCGCTGTGCTACGCGGGCGCCAACCTCGTACCGGTCTGCGCGACCCCGCGCGCGGTGCGCGCCTTCGCCGACCGTGCCCGGCGGACCGGCCGACGCTGCTCCTCGATCGTCGGCCCCGCCGGGCCCACCGCCCAGTTGTGGCGGTTGCTGGAGCCCGGCTGGGGCCCGGCCCGCGACGTCCGCGCCCACCAGCCGCTCATGGTCACCGACCGTATGCCCGACGGCGTCGCCCCCGATCCGTACGTCCGCCGCGTCCGCAAGGACGAGGTGGAGACGATCATGCCGGCGTGCGTGGCGATGTTCACCGAGGAGGTCGGCGTCTCCCCGCTGGCCGGCGACGGGGGACTGCTGTACCAGGCCCGGGTCGCCGAACTCGTCGGCGCCGGACGGTCGTTCGCCCGGCTCGACGACCAGGGCCGGGTCATGTTCAAGGCGGAGATCGGCGCGGCCACCCCGAGGGCCTGCCAGATCCAGGGTGTGTGGGTCGCCCCCGAGTACCGCGGCCAGGGCCTCGCGGCACCCGGCATGGCGGCGGTGCTGCGCTACGCGCTCGCGGACGTGGCGCCGGTGGCGAGCCTGTACGTCAACGACTTCAACACGGCCGCCCGGCGCACGTACCGCAGCGTGGGGTTCCAGGAGGCCGGCGCCTTCATGAGCATCCTGTTCTGAGAGCGGTCCGGCACCCCGGTAGGCTCCAGGCATGCCGCGTACCCCCGACGACGTAGTGATCGGCCCCCTGGACCTGTCCGCGCGCGTCGACGAGGCGCTCGCCGTGCAGGCCGTCGCCTTCGGGCTCGGCGCCCAGGAGGTCGCCATACGCCGCCAGATCGTGGTGCGGCACATGGCCTACCCGGGAGCGCGTGCCCTCGGCGCCACCACCGCCGACGGACGGCTCGCAGGGTTCGTCTACGGCATGCCCAACGACCGTACGCACTGGTGGTCCACCATCGTCGAGCCCTACTTGCGTGCCCAGGGGTACGACGACTGGCTCGACAGCTCCTTCGTGATCACCGAACTGCACGTCCACCCGGCCCACCAGAACCGCGGCATCGGCCGCGCCCTGATCACCACCATCACCGACAGCGCCGACCAGCCCCGCTCGATCCTGTCGGCGGTCGACACGGACAGCCCGGCCCGCGGCCTGTACCGCTCCCTGGGCTATGTGGACCTGGCACGGCAGGTGGCCTTCCCCAGCGCGCCGACGCCGTACGCCGTGATGGGCGCCCCGCTGCCGCTCCGCCGCCGCTGACGGATTTCCACCGGCACAGCAGGCCCGGCTAACCTCCTAGTACCCCGGCAGGCAACCATCAGCCTCCCCCACGCTCGGCTTCGCCGGAGCGGGGGACCCCATCGGCAGGAGTACGAGAAACCATGGCGAACGCACCGGTCCAGCGCATGTCCCAGTTGATGGCGAAGACGCTGCGCGACGACCCGGCGGACGCCGAGGTCCTCAGCCACAAGCTGCTGGTGCGCGCCGGCTATGTGCGCCGTACCGCCGCCGGAGTGTGGACCTGGCTGCCGCTCGGCAAGAAGGTCCTCGCCAACGTGGAGCGGATCGTCCGCGAGGAGATGGACGCGATCGGCGCGCAGGAGGTGCTGCTCCCCGCCCTGCTGCCGCGCGAGCCGTACGAGGCGACCGGCCGCTGGGACGAGTACGGCGCCGAGCTGTTCCGCCTGAAGGACCGCAAGGGCGGCGACTACCTGCTCGGCCCGACCCACGAGGAGATCTTCACCCTGCTGGTGAAGGACCAGGCGTCCTCGTACAAGGACCTGCCGGTCATCCTCTACCAGATCCAGACGAAGTTCCGGGACGAGGCCCGGCCCCGCGCGGGCATCCTGCGCGGGCGCGAGTTCCTGATGAAGGACTCGTACTCCTTCGACCTGGACGACGAGGGCCTCGCCGGGTCCTACGCCCTGCACCGTCAGGCCTACCAGCGCGTCTTCGAGCGCCTCGGCCTCGACTACCGGATCGTCGCCGCGACCGCGGGCGCGATGGGCGGCTCCAAGTCCGAGGAGTTCCTCGCCCCGGCCGAGGCCGGCGAGGACACCTTCGCCGACTGCCCGAACGGCGACTTCGCCGCGAACACGGAGGCGATCACCTACGAGCTGAAGCCGGTCGACGCCTCCGAGGTGCCCGCGCTCGAGGAGATCCCCACCCCCGACACCCCGACCATCGAGACCCTCGCCGCCTCACTCGGCGTCCCGGCCTCCGCCACCCTGAAGAACCTCCTGGTCAAGGTCGACGGCGAGATCGTCGCCGTCGGTGTCCCCGGCGACCGCGAGGTCGACATGGGCAAGGTCGAGGCGCACTTCGCGCCGGCCGCCGTCGAACTGGTCACCGTCGACGACTTCGTCGCCCGTCCCGACCTGGTGCGCGGCTACGTCGGCCCGCAGGGCCTGGAGAAGGTCACGTACATCGCCGACCCGCGCGTGGCCCCCGGCACCTCCTGGATCACCGGCGCCAACAAGGAGGGCATGCACGCGAAGAACGTCGTCGCCGGCCGTGACTTCGAGGTCGACGCCTACGTCGACGTCGTGGTGGTGCGGGAGGGCGACCCGTGCCCCAAGTGCGGCACCGGCCTCAAGCTCGACCGCGCCATCGAGATCGGCCACATCTTCCAGCTCGGCCGCAAGTACGCCGACGCCCTCAAGCTCGACGTGCTCGGCCCGAACGGCAAGCCGGTCCGCGTGACCATGGGCTCCTACGGCATCGGTGTCTCCCGCGCGGTCGCCGCGCTCGCCGAGCAGACCGCCGACGAGCAGGGCCTGTGCTGGCCCGCGGAGGTCGCCCCGGCCGATGTGCACGTGGTGGCGGCGGGCAAGGCGCTCCAGACCGAACTGGCCCTAGAGGTGTCCGGGAAGCTGGCCGAGGCCGGCCTCCGGGTCCTGGTGGACGACCGGGCCGGTGTCTCCCCGGGCGTGAAGTTCACGGACGCCGAGCTGATCGGTGTGCCGAAGATCCTGGTGGCGGGCCGCCGCTCCGCCGAGGGCGTCCTGGAGCTGAAGGACCGCCGGACGGGCGAGCGCGAGGAGCTGTCGGTGGACGAGGCGATCGCCCGCCTCACCGCCTGACGGTCCCCCGCCTTCGACGCGACGACGGCCGCCGGTCTCCCGGACCGGCGGCCGTCGGCTTTCCCCTGCCGCCGCGAAGGCTCTTGAGGTAGTCCGGCAGGCTTCGCGCCGTTCAGCGGGCTTCGCGCCGTTCGGCAGGCTTCGCGCCGTTCGGCAGGCTCCGTGCCGTCCGGGAGGCTTCGCGTTGCCCGGAGGGCTTCGTGTCGTTCGGCGGGCTTCGTGCCGTCGGGCGGGCTTCGCGCCGTTCGGCGGGCTCCGTGTCGTCCGGCAGGCTCCGTCCGGCTACAGCCAGGTCGCGAACTCCAGCAGGAGTTCCGCGTCCTGCGGGCGGCCCACCCGGCGCGCCCGCACCCCGGACTCGACCGCCCGGAACAGCGTCCAGCCGCGCAGCCGCTCCTGGTCCAGGTCCAGCGACTCCGCGAGCCGCTTCACCCGGCGACGGGTGATCGACGCGCCGGAGGGCGCCGCGACCAGGTCCTCCACCCGGTCGCGCACCAGGCGCGCCAGATCGAAGGCGCACTCGCCGACCACCGGGTCCGGGCCCACGGCCAGCCACGGCATCCGCTCCCCGGCGAGGATCTTGCTCTGCCGGAGGGTGCCGTGCAGCAGCCGCTCCTCGGGCGGTGCGGCCAGCAACCGCTCACGCGCCGCGAGCGCCGCCTCGATCAACGGCGCGGCCTCGGCGTCCGTCCGGGCGCCCTCCCGCATCGCCTCGGCCTGCCGCGCGGTGCGCTCGGCCACCGTCTCGAAGGAGTGCCCGGCAGGCGGCTCGACCCACAGCCGGCGCAGCGTGCCGGCCGCCTCCAGCAGGGCCTTCGCCTCCGGCAGCGAGCGCACCGACAGCTCCGGATGGAGCCGCTCCAGCAGCAGCACACCCCGCTCGGCGTCCGCGTCCAGGAGCCGTACGGCCCCGGAACCGTGCCAGTGCGCGAGCGCCGCCCGCTCGCTCTCCGGCCGCGCCCGGGGCGGCGCCAGCTTCAGCACCGCGGGGCTGCCGTCCGCCTGCCGCACCAGCAGCACGACACTGCTGCGGCCGCCCGGCGCCTGCACCCGCTCCACGGTCAACCCGCGTAGATCCACGGCCTGCCGGATCACCTCGGGCAGCGCGGCCAGCCACTCGGCGCCACCGTCCCGGTGCGTCTCGCCAAGGGCCCGCACAAGACGGCGCGGCGGTTCGAAAGCCATGCGCGAGTTGTTCCCTTCCAGGTCGGCTTCGCACACGTGCGAAGTGCGCGTGGGCCTGCGTCCCGCGGTGCCGCTCAGAGCCGCGGGGTCGCCGACGCTGCGGGGGTGGCCGCCGCCCGCTCGGCGAGACCAGGGAAGGCTACGCTCTCGCCGCTCCAGCGCACCGCCCGCACCGCCGCCTCCCGCAGCGCCTCGGCCGCGGACCGCCGCCACGCGCCCGTCGAGGCCCTGACCAGGTCCGCGTACACCCCGGCCACCCGCTCCTCCAGCTCGGCGGCCAGCCGTACGGCGGCGACCGGGTCGGGGACGGAGAAGGGCAGCGCGTACGCCGCCGCGGCGGCCTCCGGCGTGCCGCCCAGGTCCCGTACGGCCCGGGCCAGCTCGTCCCGCCGGGCGCGGTGGGCGTCGTAGGCGGCCTGAGCCTCCGCCCGCCGGGCCTGCTGGACGCGCCCGCCGACCACACCGTAGCCGTAGACCGCGGCGTGCTCGGCACCCAGGGCGGCCTGCAGGGCCGCGAGCTCGCCGCCGTCCTTCGGTGTGCTCTCGCCGCCGCTCACTGTCCGCCCTCGTTAAGCAGATACACATGGGCGGCCCCGGCCGCCGCCACGGACGCCAGCAGCCGGGCCAGCTCACCCGGCACGTCCGGCAGCGCGCCGGTCCGCCGGTCGGCCAGGGCGCGCTCGGCCGCGGCCAGCCCGGCGAGGGCCGCCTTGGGGTCCGCGGGGACGGCGGACGCGGCGGGTGAGGCGGGGCCTGAGGCCCGGCCCGCTGCCGAAGGGGCCGCGGACGCCGGAGCCGAGGGGGACGTCGAGGTCCCGGCGTGGCCGCCGAACGCCTGTGCGTGCCGGACGGTCTCCGCCCGCAGCGAAACCAGCCGGGCCGCCAGCGCCGGATGGGCGGCGATCACGGCGGTGTAGCGCTGCGCCAGTTCCTCGCTGTCGCGGGCGGCATGCGCGCGTACCCGGTCGGCGGCCGAGGAGCGGGGGCCCGGGCCGGCCGGATCGGCGGCACCGGAGCAGCCCGCGACCAGCGCGGCGCCCGCGGCCGACGCGAGCAGGCTCCTTCTGCGCAGACGGGTGCGCGGGTGCGGGGGGAACGGCACGGCAGACGTCCTCGAAGGCCTCGTACGATCGGATGGGCGGCTGCCCATGATCACCGTACCCGCGCGCCGCCCCACCGCTCGCCATCGGCTCGGCCGGGCCGCGGCGGGCCGAACGGGGGCGGCCGGGCCCGGCGGCCCGGCCCGGCCGCCGGTGGACGGCAACACCCTCCGGGACCGGATACCCTTTGACCTGACGCGCGACCACCCCACAACAGCACACGCGGCCGAGGAGTCACCCGGATGAGCACCACCCAGAGCGAGAGGCTGCGAGAACTGCTGGAACCGCTCGTCGCCTCCCAGGGCCTTGATCTCGAAGAGATCGCGGTGGACTCCGTCGGACGCAAGCGTGTGCTCCGCGTCGTCGTCGACTCCGACACCGGAGCCGACCTGGACCAGATCGCCGATGTGAGCCGCGCGCTCTCGGCGAAGCTCGACGAGACGGACGCGATGGGCGAGGGCGAGTACACCCTCGAGGTCGGAACCCCGGGCGCGGAGCGCCTCCTCACGGAACACCGGCACTACGTACGGGCCGAGGGCCGGCTGGTGAAGTTCCAGCTTGCCGAGGGCGGCGAGCTGATCGCCAGGATTCTGCGGGCCGACGACGACGGAGTCGACCTCGAGGTGCCCGGTGTGAAGGGCCGCAAGGCCACCACCCGCAGGCTCGCCTTCCCGGACATCGACCGGGCGCGCGTCCAGGTCGAGTTCAACCGCAAGGACACGAAGGACATGAAGGAAGAGGAGGAGGCGTAGCCGTGGACATCGACATGAGTGCCCTGCGGGGCTTGGTTCGGGAGAAGGAGATCTCCTTCGACCTGCTGGTCGAGGCGATCGAGTCGGCCCTCCTCATCGCCTACCACCGCACCGAGGGAAGCCGCCGCCACGCGCGCGTGGAGCTCAACCGGGAGACCGGCCATGTGACTGTGTGGGCGAAGGAGGACCGCGAGGACCTTCAGGAGGGCCAGGAGCCGCGCGAGTTCGACGACACCCCGTCGGGCTTCGGCCGCATCGCCGCCACCACCGCCAAGCAGGTCATCCTGCAACGCCTGCGCGACGCCGAGGACGACGCGACGCTCGGCGAGTACGCGGGCCGCGAGGGCGACATCGTCACCGGTGTGGTCCAGCAGGGCCGCGACCCGAAGAACGTGCTCGTGGACATCGGCAAGCTGGAGGCCATCCTGCCGGTGCAGGAGCAGGTGCCGGGTGAGTCGTACGAGCACGGCAAGCGGATCCGGTCGTACGTCGTACGGGTGGCGAAGGGTGTGCGCGGTCCGTCCGTCACCCTCTCGCGCACCCACCCCAATCTGGTGAAGAAACTCTTCGCCCTGGAGGTGCCGGAGATCGCCGACGGGTCCGTCGAGATCGCCGCGATCGCCCGTGAGGCCGGCCACCGCACGAAGATCGCCGTCCGGGCCACCCGATCGGGTCTGAACGCCAAGGGCGCCTGCATCGGCCCGATGGGCGGCCGGGTGCGCAACGTCATGGCCGAGCTGAGCGGCGAGAAGATCGACATCGTCGACTGGTCGGACGACCCGGCCGAGATGGTGGCGAACGCCCTCTCCCCGGCCCGCGTCTCCAAGGTGGAGGTCGTGGACCTCGCGGCCCGCTCCGCCCGGGTGACGGTCCCGGACTACCAGCTCTCGCTCGCGATCGGCAAGGAGGGGCAGAACGCCCGTCTCGCGGCCCGTCTGACCGGCTGGCGGATCGATATCCGACCGGACACCGAGCAGCCCGCCGACCGGCAGGCATGAGGCCGCTGACCTCGGCCGGGGAATACTTCCCGGCCGAGTGCCGCTGAGATCACGACAGTTTTAGCGCAGCAGGTGTTCGATTCTTGCCCCGTAGGGGTGAGGTCGCTGCGGAGAGGTAGACTTAACCGTGTCTGGCCGGACGCACGCCCGCCTATGCCCTGAGCGCACCTGCGTGGGGTGCCGGGAGCGAGCGGCCAAGGACGAACTGCTGCGCACCGTGGTGATCGAGGACATCTGTGTCCCCGATCCTCGCGGTACGCTGCCCGGCCGGGGTGCGTATGTGCACCCCGTGTCGGCTTGTCTTGACCTGGCGGTCCGCCGCCGGGCATTCCCCAGGGCGCTCCGCGTCCCGGGACCGCTCGAGGTAAAGGCGTTGCGCCAGTACGTCGAGCAGACCGAAGGTTGCCGACAGCGCCTCGCTGAGCAGGCAGCACCGTAAGACGCCCGCACGGATCCCTGTGCGGTCTGGTACCTCGCGAGTCGAAAGCAGGTCGAGATTGCGATGAGCACTCGATGAGTACGCGATGAGTACGCCCATGAACTAGCGACGGTCCGGCCGCAACCCGGACCTCAAAGGAGCGAAGTGGCTAAGGTCCGGGTCTACGAACTCGCCAAGGAGTTCGGTGTGGAGAGCAAGGTCGTCATGGCCAAGCTCCAGGAACTCGGTGAATTCGTCCGTTCGGCGTCCTCGACGATCGAGGCGCCTGTAGTACGCAAGCTGACCGACGCCTTGCAGCAGGGCAACGGCGGTGGCGCCAAGCCCGCCGCGCCCCGCAAGGCCGCACCGGCCAGGCCGGCCGCGCCCTCCCCGGCGCAGGCGGCTCGTCCGGCTGCCCCGCGTCCGCCGGCGCCCAAGCCTGCGGCGGCTGAGCGCCCCGCGGCCGAGCGTCCTGCGGCAGCACCCCCCGCCCCGGGCCCGCGGCCGACGCCCGGCCCGAAGCCCGCGCCGCGGCCCGCCCCGGCGGCCCCGGCCCCGAGCACGCCCGAGTTCACGGCACCGCCGTCGGCTCCGGCTGCCCAGACGCCGGCCCCGGCCGCGCGTCCGGGAGCCCGTCCCGGCGCCCCGAAGCCCGGCGCACGTCCCGACGCGCGCGGCCAGGGCCAGGGTCAGGGCGGCGGTCAGGGCGCTCGTCCGGGTGCCCCGCGTCCGGGTGGCCAGGGACCGCGTCCCGGTGCCCGTCCGGCCGGTCCCCGTCCGGGCAACAACCCCTTCACCTCCGGTGGCTCCACCGGTATGGCGCGTCCGCAGGCGCCCCGTCCGCAGGGCGGCCCCCGTCCGGGCGGCCCGGGCGGTGCCCCCGGCGCTCCGCGTCCGCAGGGCGCGGGCCAGGGCGGTCCCCGTCCGCAGGGCGCGGGCCAGGGTGGTCCCCGTCCGCAGGGCGCGGCCGGCGGTCCCCGTCCGCAGGCTCCGGGCGGTCCGCGCCCGACTCCGGGCTCGATGCCCCGTCCGCAGGGCGGTCCCCGTCCCGGCGGCGGCCCCGCGGGTCCGCGTCCGAACCCCGGCATGATGCCGCAGCGTCCCGCTGCCGGCCCGCGTCCCGGCCCCGGCGGCCGTGGCCCGGCCGGTGCCGGTCGTCCCGGCGGTGGCGGCGGTCGTCCCGGCGGTGGCGGCGGCTTCGCCGGCCGTCCCGGCGGCGGTGCCGGTCGTCCCGGTGGCGGCGGCGGCTTCGCCGGCCGTCCCGGCGGCGGTGCTCCCGGTGCCGGCGGCGGCTTCGGCGGTGGCGGCGGTGGCCGTCCCGGCTTCGGCGGTCGTCCCGGCGGTCCGGGTGCCCGCGGTGGCACGCAGGGTGCGTTCGGCCGTCCCGGCGGTCCGGCGCGTCGCGGCCGCAAGTCGAAGCGGCAGCGCCGTCAGGAGTACGAGGCCATGCAGGCCCCGTCGGTCGGCGGTGTGATGCTGCCTCGCGGCAACGGCGAGACCATTCGCCTGTCGCGCGGTGCGTCGCTCACCGACTTCGCGGAGAAGATCAACGCCAACCCGGCGTCCCTCGTCGCGGTCATGATGAACCTGGGCGAGATGGTCACGGCCACGCAGTCCGTCTCCGACGAGACCCTGCTGCTCCTCGCCGGCGAGATGAACTACACGGTTCAGATCGTCAGCCCCGAGGAGGAGGACCGCGAGCTGCTCGAGTCCTTCGACCTGGAGTTCGGTGAGGACGAGGGCTCCGAGGAGGACCTGGTCGTCCGTCCGCCGGTGGTGACCGTCATGGGTCACGTCGACCACGGTAAGACCCGTCTGCTCGACGCCATCCGCAAGACGAACGTCATCGCGGGCGAGGCCGGTGGCATCACCCAGCACATCGGTGCCTACCAGGTCACGACCGAGGTCAACGGCGACGACCGGGCGATCACCTTCATCGACACCCCGGGTCACGAGGCGTTCACCGCCATGCGTGCCCGTGGTGCCAAGTCGACGGACATCGCGATCCTCGTGGTCGCGGCCAACGACGGTGTGATGCCGCAGACGATCGAGGCCCTGAACCACGCCAAGGCGGCCGACGTGCCGATCGTGGTCGCGGTCAACAAGATCGACGTCGAGGGCGCGGACCCGACCAAGGTGCGCGGTCAGCTGACCGAGTACGGCCTGGTGGCCGAGGAGTACGGCGGCGAGACGATGTTCGTCGACATCTCCGCCAAGCAGGGCCTGCACATCGACAGCCTGCTGGAGGCCGTGATCCTCACGGCCGACGCCACCCTGGACCTTCGGGCCAACCCGAACCAGGACGCGCAGGGCATCTCGATCGAGTCCCGTCTCGACCGCGGCCGTGGTGCCGTGGCGACGGTCCTCGTCCAGCGAGGCACGCTGAGGGTCGGCGACACGATGGTGGTCGGCGACGCGTACGGCCGCGTCCGGGCGATGCTCGACGACAACGGCGCCAACGTGGCCGAGGCCGGCCCGTCGACGCCGGTGCAGGTCCTGGGTCTGACCAACGTCCCGGGTGCCGGCGACAACTTCATCGTGGTCGAGGAGGACCGTACGGCCCGCCAGATCGCGGAGAAGCGTGCCGCCCGCGAGCGGAACGCCGCGTTCGCCAAGCGCACGCGCCGTGTCTCGCTGGAGGACCTGGACAAGGTGCTCAAGGCCGGCGAGGTCCAGCAGCTGAACCTGATCATCAAGGGTGACGCTTCCGGTTCGGTCGAGGCGCTCGAGTCCTCCCTGCTCCAGCTCGACGTCGGCGAAGAGGTCGACATCCGCGTCCTGCACCGCGGCGTCGGTGCGGTCACGGAGTCGGACATCGACCTGGCGATGGGCTCGGACGCCATCGTGATCGGCTTCAACGTGCGCGCGGCGGGCCGCGCGGCGCAGATGGCCGAGCGCGAGGGCGTGGACGTCCGGTACTACTCGGTCATCTACCAGGCGATCGAGGAGATCGAGGCGGCCCTGAAGGGCATGCTGAAGCCGGAGTTCGAGGAGGTCGAGCTCGGTACGGCGGAGATCCGCGAGGTCTTCAAGTCGTCCAAGCTGGGCAACATCGCCGGTGTTCTCATCCGCTCGGGCGAGGTCAAGCGCAACACCAAGGCGCGCCTCATCCGCGACGGCAAGGTGGTCGCGGAGAACCTCAACATCGAGGGCCTGCGCCGCTTCAAGGACGACGTCACCGAGATCCGCGAAGGCTTCGAGGGCGGTATCAACCTCGGAAACTTCAACGACATCAAGATCGACGACGTCATCGCGACGTACGAGATGCGCGAGAAGCCGCGGGTGTAACACCCGGCCGCGGGTGTAAAAGCCGACGGATCGCCGCTGGCCGACGGGACCATGTCCCGTCGGCCAGCGCGGCGTCTGCTCCGGGGCTCCTGGCCCCGGACCCCCGCGCCTGGCTCGACGGCCTCCGGTGAAAACCCCGTCGAGCCGCTTCCGGTGTTCGTTGTACGGTTTTCGTGACCCTGCCCCTTCCGGTGGCGGGGCCATCGATCCCGTACCGGCGGGTCATCCGGATCACACATGTATGTGGGGACACTGTCCTTCGACCTCCTCCTGGGCGACGTACGGTCGCTGAAGGAGAAGCGCTCCGTCGTCCGGCCGATCGTCGCCGAACTCCAGCGGAAGTACGCGGTGAGCGCGGCCGAGGTGGACCATCTGGACCTCTACCGGCGGGCCGGCATCGGCCTCGCGGTGGTCGCCGGTGACGCGGTGCATGTGACCGACGTACTGGACCGGTGCGAGCGGCTGGTCGCCGGGCGCCCCGAGGTGGAGCTGCTGTCCGTCAGACGGCGCTTCCACGGCGACGACGACTGAGCAATGAACAGAGACAGGAAAGAACGGGAGACGGACCAGTGGCCGACAACGCGCGGGCGAAGAGGCTGGCGGACCTCATCCGAGAGGTGGTGGCCCAGAAGCTCCAGCGCGGGATCAAGGACCCGCGGCTCGGTTCGCACATCACCATCACGGACACCCGGGTGACGGGCGATCTGCGGGAAGCGACCGTCTTCTACACGGTGTACGGGGACGACGAGGAGCGGAAGTCCGCGGCCGCGGGCCTGGAGAGCGCCAAGGGCATCCTGCGCTCCGAGGTCGGCCGCGCCGCGGGCGTGAAGTTCACGCCCACCCTCACCTTCGTCGCGGACGCCCTGCCGGACACCGCCCGGACCATCGAGGACCTCCTCGACCAGGCGCGCGCCTCCGACGCGAAGGTGCGCGATTCGGCCACGGGCGCCTCGTACGCCGGTGACGCCGACCCGTACCGGAAGCCCGGCTCCGACGACGAGACGGACGACACCTCCGAATGACCCAGCAGCACAAGACGCCCGACGGCCTTGTCATCGTCGACAAGCCGTCGGGCTTCACTTCGCACGACGTCGTCGCCAAGATGCGCGGGATCGCCCGGACCCGGCGCGTCGGACACGCCGGCACCCTCGACCCGATGGCGACCGGCGTGCTCGTCCTCGGCGTGGAGAAGGCCACCAAGCTCCTCGGGCACCTCGCGCTGACGGAGAAGGAGTACCTGGGCACCATCCGGCTCGGGCAGAACACCGTCACGGACGACGCCGAGGGGGAGATCACCTCCGCCGCCGACGCCTCCGGGGTCACCCGCGACGCCATCGACGCGGGGATCGCCAAGCTGACCGGCGACATCCTTCAGGTCCCGTCCAAGGTCAGCGCGATCAAGATCGACGGCGTGCGCTCGTACAAGCGGGCGCGTGACGGCGAGGACTTCGAGATCCCGGCGCGGCAGGTCACCGTCTCCTCCTTCACGGTGTACGACGTCCGGGACGCCGTCGCCGAGGACGGCACCCCGGTGCTGGACCTGGTGGTCTCCGTGGTCTGCTCCTCCGGGACCTACGTCCGGGCCCTCGCCCGTGACCTGGGCGCGGACCTCGGGGTCGGCGGCCACCTCACCGCCCTGCGGCGCACCCGCGTGGGGCCGTACAAGATCGACTCCGCGCGCACCCTGGACCAGCTCCAGCAGGAGCTGATCGTGCTGCCGCTCGCCGAGGCCGCCACGGCGGCGTTCCCCCGCTGGGACGTGGACGCCAAGCGGGCCAGGCTGCTGACGAACGGTGTGCGCCTGGAGATGCCCGACGTGTACGCGGACGCCGGTCCCGTCGCCGTCCTCGACCCTCAGGGCCGCCTGCTCGCGCTGGTCGAGGCGGTCAAGGGCAAGGCGAAGAGTCTGGCCGTGTTCGGCTGACGGTTCGACCGGTGCCGGCGGCCGGCCGGGTTCGGCGCGGTTCAACCGGTGCCGGTGCCCGTGGAGCGGCGATCACGGGGCTCGAGCCGCCGCTCCACGGTCCCCCCTCTGTTCCCCCTCCCAGAGGTGTATCCATCCCGCCTCGTCTATTCACCCCATCGAGCAGGCGCTCGGAGTGAACGGAGGGAGCGGAAGGGGGCGCGTTCGCCGCGCGATCTGTTCCGTTGATCACCAGCGGCCTACCGTCGGGCTCAGGCACGGCGGGGAGGTTCGAGCATGGCGGTACGAGGCTCTCGGACACCGGATGGCGGCGAGGCAGGGCACGGCACGGGTTCCGCCCTTGTACGGGTGTGCGATCTGGCAGGACGCCCCCGCGGCACCGGGTTCGCGATCGACCACCGGGGCACGCTGGTCACCAGCCACGAGGCCGTCGACGGACTGGCCCGCCTGGTGCTGCACGCGCCGGACGGACGCGTGAGCGTGGTGGACGCCGACGCGGTGACCCCGCTGCCGTACGCCGACCTCGCCCTGGTCCGCACCGAGGGGCTGGGCCTGGACCCGCTCCCGGTCACGGCGCGGGACCGGATCGAGGCCGGCGCGTACGTCAGGATCGCCGCGGGCGGCTGGCGCGAGGCCCGTGTGCTCGGCACGACCGCCGCCGCCTACCGGGCCGCCGACTGCTCCCGCCTCGTCGACGACGCCCTGGAACTGGCGGTCGGCACAGCGGGCACCGAGGCGCTCCGCCCGGGCGGCGGGGCCGCCGGCGGACCGGTCCTCGACGCCACGACCGGCGCCGTGCTCGCCGTCCTCGGCACCCGGCTGCACACGGAACACCGGGCCACGGGATTCGCCGTCCCGCTGCGGGGGCTCGGCCGGCCGCTCGACGAACTGCTGGACCGCAACGCGCGGACCGTCCCCGCCTACGGGGCGGACCTGAACCTCGCGGGGGTCCTGGACCTCACGGCGCGGGTGGCGACAGGCGGCCCGCCCGACGACCGCGTCACCGTCCCACGCAGGCGGATCACCGAGGAGTTCACGGCCTTCGAGCAGAGCACGTCCGCCGTCCTGGCACTCGTCGGCGCCCCCGGCAGCGGCCGTACGACGGAACTCGCCGCTCTCGCCGCACGGCACGCCCGGGGCCCCGAGCCGGCCCCGGTGCTGTGGCTGCGCGGGGCGGACCTCAGGGACACGGACCCCTCCCTGGCCGCCGCGGTGGGGCGGGCGCTGCACCGGAGGGGCGGCGGTGGTGATCCCGCGGCCGAGTCCCCGGCCGAACGCTGTGAGGGCGAGCCCGGCGGGGTCCGGCCCGAGGATCTCGCGCGGATCGCGCGGGCGGCCGGGCGCCCGTTGCTGCTGCTCCTGGACGACCCCGAGGAGATGCCGGCCGGTCTCGCCGGCCGGCTCCCCGAGTGGACACGGGACACGGCCGCCTGGCTGCGCACGACCGGGGCCCGGCTGGTGCTGGCCTGCGGGCCGGAGCACTGGGAACAGGCCGGGGCCCGGTTCCCGCAGGAACTGCTGCACCGGGGGCGCGCGGTGGAGGCGGGGGCGGGTCCGGACGCGCCTTGGGCGGTCGCGGGGGTGGGGTCGGATGCGCCTTGCGCGGTTGTGGGGGCGGGTTCGGACGCGTCTCGCGCGGTTGTGGGGGCGGGTCCGGCTGCGTCTCGCGCGGTTGTGGGGGCGGGTTCGGACGCGTCTCATGCGGTCGCGGGGGCAGGTTCGGCCACGCCTTATCCGGTCCCGGTGCCGGACCATCTGCCTCCCTGTGTGGCGCTCGGCGCTCTCACCCCGGCCGAGGCACGCGAGGCCCTGGCCCGCCACGGCATCCCCGAGGGCCTCCTCCAGGACGCCGACGCCCGGCACCCGCTCACCCTGCGCCTGCTCGGAGAGGTGCGCGCCGCGCTTCCCGACGCACCGGGCGCGCCGGACCTGCCGTACGCACCGGATGCGCTGAATGGTCCGGATGTGCCGGTCGATCGTGACGAGGTCTTCTCCGCCCACCTCGATCTGGTCTGCCTGCGCATCGCGGTGCGGCTCGCCGAGGAGAACGGGCTGCGCGGCACGGCCGTACGCCGTCTCGCGGCCAAGGTCTCCGGGCAGGTCCACGAGGCCGCCCGCCGGGCCCTCGGCCCCGGAGGGGGCATCCTGGACCCCGCCGCCTTCGAGGCCGTCTTCCCCTGGGGGCCCGCGCCGGGACGACGGCTCGGCGGGACCGCGGGCTGGGCCTGCGCCGTCCTCGCCGAGGGCCTGATCCAGCCCGTGGGCCGGGGCTATCGCTTCGCCCACCAGGAACTCGCCGACTGGCTCCAGGGCCGGCACCTCGACCTGGACGCCGCCCTGCACACCCTGGTGCACCGGAGCGTGCCCCGCACGGGAGAGCGCCCGGTGTCCTCCCTCGCCGCCACGGCCGCCGCACGCCGCCGCGCCCGTCCCCTCCACCGGGCCGCCGCCTCGTCCCGCACCCGGCCCGTGCCGCACCATCGCATCGGCCCGGTCGTCCAGGCGCTGCTGCACCTCGCCCGCCGGGAGGGCCCGGCCGGACTCGCCCTGCGCCTGGAGGACCTGGTGCACGCGGTGGACGCGCTGCCGGCGCCCGGCCCCACCCCACCGGACGACGAGGCGCTCTGGTGGGCCGTCCACCTCCTCACCGACACCCTCGTCCGGCTGCCCGACGCAAGGCCGTACCTGCACGTCCTGCGCCTCCTCGCGGACCGCATCGTGCGGTGGCGGGCCGCGGGGCGGCGGGTCCCCCGCGCGTTCGCGCCCTGGTTCTGGGCGGCGCTGCCGGTGCCGGGGGCCGAACGCCTCGACCTGCTCAGGCGACTGGTCACGGCGGACGAGCCCCCGCACGCCGGCGGACACCGCGGCCTGCCCCCGGGCGCCGGGCCCGGCCGGGAAGGCGACCGCCGGGCGGAGGCGAGCGACGGCGCCGCCCCGCCCCGGTACCTGGACGCCGTCGCGCGGCTGCTCGCCGCCGACCCCGTCGCCGTACAACGCCACCTGACCCGCTGGTTCGACGACGAGCGCCCGCTGCCCGCCACCCCGCACGCGACCGTGGCGAGGGCCGCGCAGGCCCTGCTGCACACCCACCGGCACCGTGCCCCGGACGACCTGCCCGAGGCGCTCGCCGACAGCGCGCACCGGCGCGGCGACGAACTGCTCACCGTGCTCGCCGAGGAGGAGCCGTCGACCGTGTGCCGGGCCGTCGACCGGTGGGCCCGCGACGAGCGGCCCGCCCGGCGGGTCGCGGCGATGGCGTACGGACTGCGCGCCGCCCCCTACGCCGTCGCCGAGGCCGACCGCGCGCTGCTGCGCCACGCCGCCCTCGCCGTGCTGGCCCGCCCCGCCGACTGCGCGGTGCACGGGGGCGCCCTCGCGCTCCTCGTACGCGACCCCCGCACCCGCGCCCGGCACCTGACCGGGGCCCTCGCGCGCTTCGCCGCCGGTGACCCCCAGCTCCCCCCGAGCGCCCTGGTCGCCGCCCTCACCACCCACCCGGAACCGGTGCTCTCCGCGGTCCGCACCCGGCTGCGGCACTCCGGACCCGACACCGGCGAGACCCTGTGCGCCCTCACCGACGCCACCACACCCGCCCTCGCCCGCCAGGTCGCCGCCCTGGTCCGCGAGGCCGCGGCACAGCGCCCGCAGGAGGAAAGCCCCGGTGGCCCGGCAGGTGCCCGGAGCCTCGCGGACCAGGTCGCCGCCTACGTAGGCCGACGGCTCGAGCACCCACTCGCCGCCCGCGCCGTCCTGCTGCCGCTGGTCGCCGGACTGCTCGACGGCGGGCCGCCCGGGATGCGGGCCGCGCTCGCCGTGGTCCTCGCCGCGCCCGGCGGCGAGGAATCCCGCCCCCTGCGGCACGAGCTGCTGGACCTGCTGCTCGCCCAGGAGCGGGACCCCGCCGTCCTCGACGCCCTGCTGCGGGCCGCCGCCGACGGCGCGCACCACGGCGGGGCGGCGCACGCCCGTCCGGTGATCCACCGGGCGGCCCTGCTGCTGGCCCGCACCCCGGAGGGCGCCGCCCGGCTCGACCGCGGCCTTCTCGACCTCGCCCGCCGCGCGCCGGGCTTCGCGCGGCTCGTCGCCCGCTGGCTGGCCGAGACGCCGGGGGAGTGGGACGCCGTGGTCGCTCCCGGCACCCGCCGCACGATCGAGAACCTCGCCTCCGTACGGGTCCCGGCCTGACCGGCCCCGGCCGGCCGCGCGTGCCGCCCGTCACAGCCACCATGCCGATGCGGGCCGAGAGCCCGGGGCATGGCACCCTTAGACCTGCGTACGAGGCAATCACGGACACGGGTTCGACGAGGAGCGGTCACAGTGCAGCGCTGGCGTGGCTTGGAGGACATCCCCGAGGACTGGGGGCGCAGCGTCGTCACCATCGGCTCCTACGACGGAGTCCACCGCGGACACCAGGTGATCATCCGGCATGCCGTGGAACGCGCCCGCGAACTGGGCGTTCCCTCGGTCCTCGTCACCTTCGACCCGCACCCCAGCGAGGTCGTGCGCCCCGGCAGCCACCCGCCGCTGCTCGCCCCGCACCACCGCCGTGCCGAACTGTGCGACGAACTGGGCGTCGACGCGGTCCTGATCCTGCCCTTCACCACCGAGTTCTCCCGGCTCTCGCCCGCCGACTTCGTGGTCAAGGTCCTGGTCGACAAGTTGCACGCCAAGGCCGTGGTCGAGGGCCCCAACTTCCGCTTCGGCCACAAGGCCGCCGGGAACGTGGAGTTCCTCACCGAGCAGGGCAAGACGTACGACTTCGACGTCGAGGTCGTGGATCTGTACGTGTCGGGTGAGGCGGGCGGCGGCGAGCCCTTCTCCTCCACCCTGACCCGGCGGCTGATCGCCGAGGGCGACGTGGAGGGCGCGAGTGAGATCCTCGGGCGCCCGCACCGGGTCGAGGGCGTGGTGGTGCGTGGCGCGCAGCGCGGGCGTGACCTCGGCTTCCCCACCGCCAACGTCGAGACCCTGCCGCACACCGCGATCCCCGCCGACGGCGTCTACGCCGGGTGGCTGCACACCCAGGGCGAGGCGATGCCGGCCGCGATCTCCGTCGGCACGAACCCCCAGTTCGACGGCACCGAGCGGACCGTGGAGGCGTACGCCATCGACCGGGTGGGCCTGGACCTGTACGGGCTGCATGTCTGCGTCGAATTCCTCGCGTTCGTCCGCGGCCAGGCCCGGTTCGAGTCCCTCGACGCCCTGCTGGAGCAGATGGCGGAGGACGTGAAGCGCTGCCGCGAGCTGATCGCGGACGCCGAAGGCCGCGCCTGAACCCGGTGTTCCGGGTTCGCTCGGCAAACTCCCCGCCGCTGCGCGCAGTTGTAGAATCCTCGCTGTCCGTAAGGTCGGTGGAACGGAGAGAACCGGTGGCGACCGAGCAGGAGAAAGAAGCGCTGTACGCCATGGACATCAGCGGCGCCGAGTGGATCGGCTCCCCTGACGGACCCCAGGACGAGCGCGTGGAGATCGCCTACCTGGAGGGCGGCGCGGTCGCGATGCGCAACTCCGCGGACCCCGACACGGTCCTGCGCTACACCGCGGCGGAGTGGCGGGCGTTCGTTCTCGGGGCGCGCGACGGGGAGTTCGATCTGCGATAGCGGCATCCCCCGGGGTGCCCGGGCACGTACATGCTCGTGGCCGCGACGCACGCGGACGCCAGAGGGCCGGCACGGTGAGAGTGCCGGCCCTCCGGCGTTGCCGGCCGGTCGGTGACCGGCCGGCCCGTCACTGCTGTGTCCAGCCCGGCGGCACGGGGCCCTGCTGGGGCTGCTCCTGCTGCGGCGTCTGGGACGGGGGCTGCTGCCAGCCCCCCTGGCCCGGTGCCGGCGGTTGCTGCTGCCAGCCCTGACCCGGCGCCGGCTGCTGCTGCCAGCCCTGACCGGGGGCGGGCGGCTGCTGCCAGCCCTGTCCCGGCTGGGGGGAGCCGCCGGGCTGGGCGGGGGGCTGCTGGGGCTGCTGCGGGGGTGCGTACCCCTGCGGGGGCTGTTGGAACTGCAGGTTCGGGTTGCCGAAGCCCTGCTGTGTCCGGGCGATGTCCTCGGCGATGAGCGCGGCGAGATCGAAGTAGGCCTCGCGCGTCTTGGGACGCATCATGGTGAGGTCCACCTCGGCGCCCGCCGCGAGGTGTTCGTCGAAGGGCACCACGACGACACCGCGGCAGCGGGTCTCGAAGTGCGCGACGATGTCCTCGACCTTGATCATCTTGCCGGTCTCGCGGACACCGGAGATCACCGTGACCGACCGCTGGACGAGATCGGCGAACCCGTTCGCCGACAGCCAGTCGAGCGTGGTCGAGGCGCTGCTCGCGCCGTCCACCGAGGGCGTGGAGATGATGATCAACTGGTCGGCGAGGTCCAGGACTCCGCGCATCGCGCTGTAGAGAAGACCGGTACCCGAGTCCGTGAGGATGATCGGATACTGCCGGCCCAGCACCTCCAGCGCGCTGCGGTAGTCCTGGTCGTTGAAGGTGGTGGAGACCGCCGGGTCCACGTCGTTGGCGATGATCTCCAGACCCGAGGGCGCCTGCGAGGTGAAGCGGCGGATGTCCATGTAGCTGTTGAGCTGCGGGATCGCGTGCACAAGGTCGCGGATGGTGGCGCCCGTCTCGCGCCGCACCCGTCGGCCGAGGGTGCCGGCGTCCGGGTTGGCGTCGATCGCGAGGATCTTGTCCTGGCGCTCGCTGGCGAGCGTGGCGCCCAGCGACATGGTCGTCGTGGTCTTGCCCACGCCGCCCTTGAGGCTGATCACCGCGATCCGGTAGCAGGACATCACGGGCGTACGGATCAGCTCCAGCTTCCGCTGGCGCTCGGCCTCCTCCTTCTTGGCGCCGAACTTGAACCGGGACGGGCCCGTGTTGTTCTTGCGGGCCTTGGGCTGGTTGCGCAGCAGCCGGTCGGAGGACAGCTCCACGGCGGCGTTGTAACCGAGCGGGGTGCCGGGCGCGGCCTGCTGGGGCGGGACACCGGGCCCGGCCTGGGGGCCGACCGGGGCGGTCCAGCCCTGGTTGCCGTAGGCGGTGGGGGGCTGCGGGGGCGTCTGCTGCTGCGGCACGGGCTGGGCCGGAGACTGCTGGTGGGGCGCGGGCTGCTCCGGCTCGACGGGCCGCGGGTAGCCGTAACCGGCCTGCTGGGGCGGGTAGGCGTAGGGGACCGGTCCGGGCTGCTGCGGCGGCATCGGCTGGGCGGGCTGCGGCTGCTGCGGCGGCATCGGCTGGGCGGGCGGTGGCGGGTAGCCGTATCCGGCGGCCTCGGGCTGAGGCGGCTGCGGGTAGCCGTATCCGGGCGCCTGGGGCTGAGGCGGCTGGGGCTGGGCGGGGGGCTGCGGGTAGCCGTATCCGGCGGCCTGCGGCTGCGGAGGCTGCGGCTGCGCGGGCTGGGGCGCCTGCCGCGGGTCGGCCGACGGTGCTCCGCCCTGCGCCGGGAACGCGGGTGGCTGGACCGGGCCGAACGAGCCCTGCGGAGGGACCTGCTGGGCGGGCGGCTGAGGAGGGCCGAACGAGCCCTGCGGAGGGACCTGCTGGCCGGTCTGGGCGGGCGGCTGAACCGGGCCGAACGAGCCCTGCGGAGGCACCTGGTGCCCCGGCTGGGCGGGCGGCTGAGGAGGGCCGTACCCGGCGGCCGCGTCCTGGCCCGGCTGCCCCGCCTGCCGCGGAACTCCCTGGACCGGCTGCGCGGGCACATAGCCCTGCGGCAGCGGGGGAAGCTCATGGTCCGGCTGGGGCGCCACCGGGGGCTGCGCCGACGGTTGCTGACCCTGCGTCGGCGGGGCGCCGGGAGCGGGGAACACCGGCTCCCCCTCTGCCCCGGCTTCCGCGTCTGCCGCGGTCGCTGCTTCCGGCGCTGCCTCCGCCGTCGCGGACGCGGCTCCGGGGCCGGTGCCGGCGCCTTCGGAGGGTTCCGCCAGGGGGCGGGTGTCCGCCGCCTCGTCGCCGTCCGCACCGGCCAGGGACCCGGCGGTGTCACCCGGCTCCGCCGCCTCGGGGCGGTCCTCCGCCGGCTCCTCGTCGTCGGAGGAATCGCCGAACAGCCGCTGCGCCTCGGCGTCGGCGGCGGCATGGTTCAGCTCCGGCGTCGGCTGCTCGGGGGCGGTCTGCCGGGGGACGCTCGCCGCGGGGGCCGCGGCCTGGGGCGGGTTGGCCTGGGCGTCCTCGTCCACCGGCCGCAGCACGGGGAAGCCGGGCGCGCCGGACGGCTGGGCCGGCTGCTGCTGCGGCTGTCCGTGCCCGGCCGGCGCGTCCTGGCCCGGCGGGGGCGCGCCCGCCCCCGCCTGCTGGGGGTAGCCGTAGCCCTGGGGGTAGCCGTAGCCGCCGGGCGGCACCGCGCCCGCGGGGGGAGTGCCCGGCGCGGAGTGCTGCTGCGGAAATCCGTAGCCGCCCGTGCCGTGGGGGCTCGCGCCGGGCGCGCCGTACGCGGGCTGTTGCGGCGCGGCGCCCTGGGCGTACGGCTGCGCCGGTGCGGGCGCCGCGGGCGCCGGAGCGTGCGGTGCGGGAGCCTGGGGCGGGGCGGTGTGCGGTGCGGGAGTCTGCGGTGCCGGGGCCTGCGGGGCGGCAGCGTGGGGTGCGGGGGCCTGGGGCGGGGCGGCGGTGTGCGGCACGGGACCGGGACCGCCCGGCGGCCCGGTGGGCAGCCCGACCGGCGGTCCGGGAGACGGCGGCGGCGGAGCCTGGTCGGCGTCCCGCGGCCCGCCGGCCGACGGGCCTTGCTGCGTGCTTTGGGCGTACCAGGCGGGAGGCGTGTAGACGATTTCGAACTCGCCCGTGAGGTCAACCTCTTGATCGTCCCCGTCCGAGGACGGGCTGCCGCCGTTGTACCCGGACCGATCGCTGTTCACTGCTTGCCTCCTGGTCAGCCACTGCGCTTGAGTTGGTCGTCGCCGCGGCCGGGCGGACCGAGTGGCGAGCCCGCGCGGCTGCGATCGTCACCGCATCACCAGAAGACTAATCACTCGTATCGCGGGAGGGAAAAGTGGCGGTGGGACGCGGCCGGTCGGTGCCGCGCCCGCCGAGACGACGACCTGTCAGTCCATACGACGGGCCACACCGAGAAGGCCCGTCTCCGCGTCGGTGGGCTCGGTCATGACGAACTTGCGGTGCTTGCGGGTGCACCACAGCGCGACGCCGTCATAGAGGGTCGGCAGCGCCTGCAACTGCTCGTCCGGAATGCCCAGGGTGTCGCGCACGACCTCCGTCTCCTGGGGCGAGATGCGCTGGATGCCGACCAGTTGGGCCTGGGCCAGCCAGCGGGGCGCGTGCTCGCTGACGAAGGGCAGCACCGTCACGACGGCCTGCCACGGCAGGGAGGTCACCCGCCCGCGCGGGGGACGCACACCGCAGTCCCGGATCAACACCACCGGGCTGGACACCGAGGGGCCCTGCGCGGGCACCCGCCCCACCGGATACACCGTCACGCACTGCTGCCCGCCGCCCGCCGTCTGCGCCAACTGCTGCCAGGCCTGCGGACGGCCGGTCTCGACGCCCACGCGCGCCCCCGTCGCGGCGGCGCGCAGCGCCAGCACCTGGGCGAGCCACAGGCCGCCCACGAGGACGACGTCGAAGGCCGTCGGGCGGGACAGGCCGAGCACGGCCGGCTGCGACTCCGGGTCGGTGCCGATGATCACACCGTCGTCGCCGATCGGCATGCTGATCGCCGCCAGCTCGTCGACGGTGACCACATGACGGTTCCGGCGCGGCCCGCGCAGCCCGAATCCCGGACTGAAGACGCGCCGTTGCTCCACCGGGGCCTGCGGCTCGTGGACGACCGGGATCAGCCCGGTGTCGGTGGGCGAGGCCACATGCGCCGGCGTGCGCCCGGGGGTCCGGCCGTGCTGACCCGGGTCCATGGCCGTAGCGGGGTGGGACATCAGTACGTACCTCCGAGCGGCAACGTGGCGAGGGCTCCGGGGACCTGCTCCCGGTCCAGACGCACCAGACCGGCCTTCGCGGCACTCGCGGCCCGCTCCAACTCCCGCCCCACCTCGGCCAGTTCACTGTCACCACGGGTGGTGATCCGCAGGTGTCCGGTGAGGGAGACGCCCCGGCTGCCAGCCTTGCCCAGGGTCACGCTGAACGTCGTGGCGAGCACCGGGAGCGAAGTGAACCGTGTGACCAGCTCGGGCAGCGCCACACCGCCGTCCCCCAACTGCGGCCAACGGGAGAGCCAGTACGTGGCGTGCCACCGGTCGTCGACGCGCCAGCTACGGACCGACTCGACCGTACGCCGCTGGGCCGGCCGCCCGTCCTGAGCGTGCTGGGCGTTGGCCCGCGGGTTGAGACAACTGGATGTCGCGACCGCCTGCACCAGCTCGCTCTCGTCCAGAATGGTCGCCTTGAAACCGGCCCCGGCCAGCCGGCTCACCAACTGGTCCGCCACCCGCAGCAGTGCGCGCTGCGTCCCCGGAACACCGTCACCCCGTGCCTGAACGGCCTCCGAGCACAGTTCCGGGTCGAGCTTGAGGGCGACCCAGGTGAGCCGGAGCGCGGGCGAGGCCGCCTGCGCCTGGAGGGGACCGTAGGACCGTACGGCGACCGACTGCGGCGGCAGGTGCGGCGCCGGCGCGGGCTGCGTGTGCTGCACGATCTGCGCGGACGCCAGCCGGATCCCGTCGACCTCCAGGGCGTCGTGGACCAGTTGGAGCGGAAGCTGCCGCCCGGCGGACTCGGGACGCAGCGGCTGGTCCCCGGGCTGCACGAAGAGCACGACGGTGAGGAAGGTGCCGTCGCCGATCATGCCGATCGAGCGGTCGTCACGGGACACGAAGCGATACGTCCGCAGGGCCGGGTCGCACTCCACGGCGGGGGCCAGCATCGGGTCCGTCCCCGGCGGCACGGGCAGCTTGGCCGCACGCTGACGGCGCCTCAGCGCGCGCCTCGTCTCATACCACTCGGGCAGCGGCCGGTGGCCCCGGCGCAGAACCGCCAGGAGCAGCAGCAGCGCCGCCACGGCACCGGCCGGAGCCAGCAGCCAGGGGGCGTCGGCGGCCCAGGCGACGAGCATGACCGCCGCCGCCAGCTCCACCAGAACGAGCTGCGGCAGCCGCACCGGGCCCATACCGCCCGGACTGGGCAGCATGCGCGGCGACGCGGCGGCGGAGGCCGGAGCGGGCACACGTCTGCGGTCCGGGCCGTCCTGTTGCCGCTGTGCGCGGCCTTGGCGCCGAGTCCTCGTAGCGCTGGTCATCCCCCGGGACATCCCTTTCGCGAAATAGTGGCCGTTCGTCGGGCGGAGATCCTCTGTGAAGATCCCGGCGACGGGCCAGGGGCACCGATGGCCCACGTCATCCATGCGCGTGGCTCACGGTACCCGCTGCGGAACGCGGGGCGACACAGGGGACACCGGAACCCCGGTCAGCCAGCGTGCCACGGACCGGCCCCGCATGGTGGTGCGCCGTGTGAGGCTCTGTGAAGATGCGGGGGCGGCCGCACACCTGAGGGGCCGTCGCCCCACGGCGCAGTGCGATAGTAAATGCCTGCTCGGCCGCAGCGGCCCTTCGAGCACACAGAGCATCACACAACGGGAGACACGGGGACCATGGCAAAGCGTCGGGACGAGCTCGCCGCCTACACGTTCGCTCGCAAGCGCACCGTCTCGGCGTTCCTGGCACCATCGCCGGGAGGCTCCGACGAAGGCGCGCCGCGCCCCATGCAGACGGTGATGCCCAGCCTGGCGATGGGCGTCGTACTGGTCGTGGGCTTCATCGCCTGGGGCGTGATCAAGCCGTCCGCGCCCCCCGGCTGGGACAAGCCCGGCGAGTACATCATCGTCGACAGCGACTCCACGACGCGCTACGTGGTCCTCAACGACAAGGGGGCGAACGGCAAGGCGACCCCGACGCTGCACCCCGTCCTCAACTACGCCTCCGCCAAGCTGCTCCTCGACAAGGACAAGGGCAGCGTCATCGAGGTCCCGGGCAAGGAGATCGACAAGAGCGGCATCCCGCACGGCGCGACCCTCGGCATCCCCTACGCCCCCGACCGCCTGCCCGCCAAGGAGGACGCGGAGAAGGCGAAGACCTGGGCGGTGTGCGAGCGGCCGGCCCCCGGATCGGCCGACGCCATCGACCGCGCCGTCTTCGTGCTCGACGCGGGCGACGCGAAGGCGCTCGCGAACTCCGGGAAGGTGGACTCCGGCGAGGCCCTGTACGTCGTCGACTCCAGGACCAAGCAGGAATACCTGGTGGACGGCAAGGGCAACGCCTTCCTGCTGGGCGGACCCGCGGGTCTGGACAACACCACCATGGAGCAGCTGCGCGCCGCCGTCATCGGCACCACGGCCCGGCCGCAGCCGGTGAGCGAGCAGTGGCTGCACACGCTCAACGAGGGCGGGGTCATCACCTTCCCGGACGTTCCGCACGCCGGCGGACCGACCTCCGTCAAAGGCCTGCCGCAGGACGCGCGGACGGTGGGCCGGGTGCTCAAGGCCCAGGACGCGCAGGGCACGCAGTACTACGTCGTCCTCCAGGACCGGGTCGCCGCCATCACGCCCTTCGTGGCGAACCTGCTGAAGAGCTCGTCCGTCGCCAAACAGGCGTACGGGACCGACGGGATCACCGACATCAACGTCGGCACCCCGGACATCATCGCCGCCAACGGCGGCCAGGCGGACAGCTTCTACGCGGACAAGGGCTGGCCCCAGAGCGTTCCGCGGCAGGCCAACCCCGCGGCCACGGCGACCGAGCAGGCCCGCACCACCTCGTGCAGCGTCTACAGCGGCACCATCGGCGAGGACAGGAAGCCGCTGCTCGCCGCCTGGGCCGGGACGGCGTACCCCGAGAAGGTCGTCGCCGACTCGCTGAGCGCCTATGTCTCCTCCGGCTCCGGCCTCCTTTTCCAGGAGGTCACGGGTACGGCAGGGGGCGGCGGCGCCACGTACCTGCTGACCGACACGGGCCTGCGCTACTCGCTCCCGTCGAACAACGACAGCTCCGCCGGCACGTCGCCCGCGTCCTCGTCATCGACGTCCTCATCGTCTTCGTCCTCTTCGACGGGCGACGCGAGCGAGACGGACAAGGCGCGGACCCGGCTGGGCTACGAGAAGGTCTCCAGCCCCGCGGTCGTGCCGCAGTCCTGGGCGACGTTCATCCCCAAGGGGCCCACTCTGGACACCGGTGGCGCGGCGCAACCGCAGGCCCAGTAGACGATCAACAGGCCTGTCGACGGCGGGACTTGGGTCGCTTGATCACAGAATCATCGCTCAAGTGTGTGAGCCGTGTAACTGATTGGTCTTGTCTGTGGATGCGTGACGGGCTGACGATAGAGTGTTTGCAGCGCTCAAGGCTGCGAAGCTCTTCCGGGCACCTGGTGCAGGTTTCCCGGGATCAACGACTACATGGGGGAAGGTTCATCATGGCCGGCCAGTTCCGGGTAACAGAGGACGAACTAACCAAGCTCTCCGGTGACATCAACACCGCGAACGGTCAGATCCAGGGAGAGATCCGCCGTCTGAACGGCGTCATCGACCAGATCGCGGGCGGCTGGCAGGGCCAGGCGGCCCAGTCCTACCGCCAGTTGCAGGAGCGCTGGAACGCGGACGCGAAGAGGATGAGCGACATCCTCAACGACATCAAGGAAGCCGTGGACTCCACGCGGAGCAACTACTCCGCTTCGGAAGAGCAGCAGAACTCCGAGATCAGCAAGATCATGTCCGACTTCGGCTGATCCAGCAGCTTCGGACACCGGTTCTTACCGCTCTTCCCTGCTTCCACCGCTTCCATCGATTTCCTTCGACTCTCCCTGAAAGGGAACGCGATGTCGATTCTCGTCAATTACGCAACCATCACCAACGCCTCCACGGACGTGCGCTCGACCGCCGGCCGCATCAAGCAGCAGCTCGACGACCTCGAGGCCGCGGTCAAGCGCGTCGCCAGCACCTGGGAAGGCGAGGCGCAGGAGGGTTACCAGCGCAAGCAGCGCGAGTGGGACCAGACCGCCGCAGACCTGCACGCGACCCTGCTGAAGATCTCCACGGCACTCCAGAGCGCGGCCGAGAACTACCAGGCCACGGAGAAGAGCAACGCCTCGACCTGGGGCTGAGCCGTCGGCGGCCCGAGGGACACGACATGAGGAGAATCGGCCCAGCCGACGCCACGGCGTCCGCTGGGCCGACCCTGTCTCCGGGCCGCACACAGTAAATGCCGTGAACTTTCACAAGCGTTGACGCACCCTCGCACATATGGGTGCACCTTCACACACACCGACATGACCCAGCTTCGAAGGAAGCAAGCAAGCCCTGGGGGCCTGAACATGGGGGGCCTGACAGCCCGTTCGCGTAGCCGCGACAGTGGAACCCGCGCACTACGGCGGGCCCTCGGCGTGCTCGCAGCCACGGGAATATGCCTCGTGTCGGCCCTGCCGGCAGAGGCCGCCCCGGTACCGGCCGGCCCGGCGACGCCCACTCGCCTCGCCGACTCCGGCAGCGCCGAGTGCGTCTTCGGCGGCAACGTCATCAAGTCCACGCCCTGGTCCCTTCAGCGGATCCTGCTGGACCAACTGCGCGGACAGGCGACGGGCAAGGGCGTCACGGTCGCGGTGATCGACACCGGCGTCGACGACTCCAATCCCCAACTGAGGGGCGCCATGGCCCCCGGCGGCGGAGACTTCGTCGGCCACACGGACGGCACCCAGGACGACGAGGGCCACGGCACCCGGGTGGCGGGCATCATCGCCGCCCGCCCGCTGAAGGGCACCGGCTTCGCGGGCATCGCACCGGACGCCAAGATCCTCTCCTTGCGCTACACGGGCGCGCAGGACAAGCAGGGCGACTCGAAGACCATGTCCCAGGCGATCAACGCGGCGGTGGCCAAGGGCGCGAAGATCATCAACATCTCCTCGGACACCGCGGACAAGAAGGACAACACGCAACTGCGCAACGCCGTAGCGGCCGCCGTCCGCTCGGGCGCCCTGATCGTGGCGGCCGCCGGCAACGACGGCGCCGACGGCAGGCCCGCCGACACCTACCCCGCCTCGTACCCGGGCGTCCTGGCGGTGGCGGCCTCCGACCGCAACGACGAACGCGCCTTCTTCTCACAGGCCGGCGACTTCGTGGACGTCGCGGCACCAGGCGTCGGCATGGTCTCCACCGTCCCGAAGGGCGGCCAGTGCACCGCGGACGGCACAAGCTTCGCGGCCCCTTATGTCGCGGGCGTCGCGGCCCTGCTGAAGGAGAAACACCCGAAGTGGACGGCGGCCCAGATCACCACCCGCATCGAGGAAACCGCCGGGCGCCCGGGCCGCGGCCCCAACCAGTTCATCGGCTGGGGCGTCGTGGACCCGGTCGCGGCCCTGTCGGACGACTCCACACCGGGCTCGGCACCGGCATCGGATCCGCCGGTGAAGGCCGGGTCTGGCGGAATCATACCCATGGCGGTGACCATGGGTGAGAGCGAGACGGACCGTCAACGCGGGGTCGCGGTGTACGTCCTTGGCGTGACCCTCTTGCTGGTCCTAGTGATCGCGGGAAGCGGCATCGCCGTACGGGACTGGCGAAGCAGGCGGGTCGGACAGGCCGGCCGGGCCGGCCGGCCCGGACTGCCGGGCTAGGCAAGACTTGGATCTGGAAAACAGGGGAGAGGACAACGGGGTATGAGCGACGGAATGCGGGTCGATCTGAGCGCGCTGGATGAGGTCATCCGCAAGCTCAACGGCCTCCTCTCGGACATGGACAACGCCCACAACAAGGCGAAGTACGAGACAGACATCCCGAGCACCGCGTTCGGCAGCATGAAGTTCCTGGAATCCAACGAGCTTCACGGCGCCCACGAGAAGCAGAAGGCCAGGATCGAACAGATCATCAAGGACCTGCACGGGCTGATCGACGACTTCAGCACGAGCACCTCGAAGGTCAGGGACAAGTACAACAACCAGGAGCACGCGAACAAGCAGGGTGTGAGCGCAGCTCCCAACGGCGGGCCCAATGGCAAGGCCTACTAATCGGTCGCACTGACGAAGGGGGAGTTCGAAGATGGTCTACGGCGAGTACTACAACAACCCTGAGTACATCAAGGCTCAGCAGCAGGCCCAAGAGCAGCGGATCAAGGACAAGCACGACGAAAAACTCGAATCACTGCCCAACGGAGGTATGGGCGGCCCGGATCGCAGTGAGATCGACACGCCCTTCATGAAGTTGGGTATCCCGGAGCTGCGATCGATGATCATGGACGCGGATCCCAACCGGATCTACGAGGTCAGCCAGCACTGGAAGTCCGTCCACAACATCTTGTCCGGTGGCGATGCCGACGGCAAGACTGGTGGCGTGGACTCGGTTTCTGCGAAGGACAGTGTTGCGGGCATGTTGCAAAGCGCTGTCGAGAACGTCCTGGAGCATTGGGAGGGCGACGCGGCCGATGCCTTCCGCAAGAGGGCGAACGTGATCACGCAGAAGATTCAGCAAGGATCTGCATGGGCCAACCACTACGCGGAAATCATGCATGGCGCTCAGAACGACCTGCGGAATTCCATGGAGAAGATGCGGGATGTCCACGAGCCTTCGGGTTGGTCCCGGGCCTGGGACAAACTCTGGGACGATGACCGCAGTGACGAGCAGCTCGTGAAGGACATCAACAACGGTGTGAGCACTGATGCCGCACGCCAGGCGAACGCCGACTCCCTGTCCAAGGGCAAGGAAGAGCAGCTGAAGGGGGTGGCAATCATGGAGCAGCTTGCGGTCAACTACAAGGCGTACGCCAAAGGTGGCGGCTACGACAAAGTCAAGGACCCCTTCTCGCCCCCGAACCCCAATACACCAATGCCTCCCCCGATCTCGATGCCGCCTGCCGGAGGCGGGGGTCCGGGCGCCCGAGGCGGCGCCGCCAAGCCATGGAGCGCAGGCCGGACCACCAGCATCAAGCCAGCCCCAACGGTTCCCCATGACGGAGGTATCCCGGGAAGTCCCACGGTTCCCCGAGACCCGGGGATCAGGGGAGGCTCGCAGCTTCCGACCGTCAAGACCAATGTGGATGGCATCTCTCCACTCCCGACCCCCGGTTCCGGCGCTGGAACTGGAGGACTGGGGGGTGGTACTGGCGGTGGCGGTATCCGTGCAGGTGGAGTCCAGTCCCCGGACATCGTGGCTCCCGGCGGAGGGCCCAACCTCGGACGCAGCGGTATCGGCTTTGGCGGTGGACGCAGCGGTCTGACTGGTGGTGGCGCGGCAGCAGGTCGCGGCGCCGGCGGCCGGGCCGGCATGGGTGGCATGGGCTCCGGTGGAGCGGGTGCCACTGGCCGAGGCGGTGCTGGCCTTGGCGGCCGTGGGCCGCTCGCGAGGGCCCGTGGCGGTGTGGTCGGCGCGGCAAAGGGAGTCACCGGCAAGGGTGGTGGCGGCGCGGGCCTCCACGGCAGCCGCGGCGGATCCCGTGGTGCCATGGGGGGCGGGACTGGCGGCCGCAACGGCCGACGGTCCGAGGAAGAGAACAGCCAGAATGAGCGTCCCGACTACCTGGTTGAGGACGAAGAGACCTGGATCTCGGAAGACGACCTCAACCGCAACGTACCGCGGACCATCGACTAGGCGTCCAAACGGGGTGTCCAGAGAGCTAATGTCTGCCCATCCAGGCTGGCGTAGGCAGCCATAGCTGAGTGAGGAGCAAGGAATTGGTTTTCAAACGAGCGTCGTCCACGACAGGAGTAGTGGCGCTGACAGGAGCCTTGCTCCTCACTTCAACCTCGACTGCATCGGCTGATCAAGTCCGTGACGCCCAGTGGCCACTGACGGCATATAACGCGGAAAGGGTTTGGAAGACCTCCCAAGGAGCGGGTGTAACCATTGCTGTAGTCGATTCCGGTGTAGATGCCAGCCATCCGGATCTCGTCGGACAGGTCCTGCAAGGTAAGGACTTTACGGGGGCGGGGAATGCTGACGAAGACAGCGATGGGCATGGCACTGGCATGGCCAGCCTCATCGCGGGGCATGGACATGGTGCAAACGATTCCTCTGGCGTGATGGGCCTCGCACCGAAGGCGAAGATCCTTCCCGTGCGGGTAGACACGACTGAGAACAAGATTGATACAGAAGGTTGGGCTGCTGGAGTTCGCTACGCGGTTGACCGGGGCGCTTCAGTCATTAACCTTTCGATCGGCGATAGCAGTGCTTATCCTGGGTCGAAAGCGGCTAAGGCTATTGCCTACGCACAAGAGCACGACGCCGTGGTCGTGGCAGCTACGGGCAACGACGCTGGGACTGTGAGCTACCCGGCCGCACTCCCTGGAGTGGTGGCCGTTTCAGCTGTGGACAAAGACCTCAATTTCTGGTCTGACTCCAACACGGGCACTGTCACCGTCGCCGCGCCCGGAGTGGAAACCGTTCAGGCGGACCCAACCAGCCGCAGCGGTTACGTGGTGGCAAGCGGAACTTCTGGCTCCGCTGCCTACGTGTCAGCCATCGTCGCCCTCCTTCGTTCTAAATACCCTGACTTGTCGGCAGGCCAGGTCATCAACCGTCTGGTCAAGTCGGCGTCCTTCCTCAATAACGAAGGTAGGAAGGCCCCGGACAAAGAACTTGGTTACGGTATTGCCCGTCCGGGTTCGGCACTGACGATGAACATCCCCGCCGGCCCCAAGGAGGGCCCCCTCGGCCAGCCGTCGCCGTCCAACTCCGCAGACTCCGGCTCCAAGGGCAGCGACAGCACCGACCAGGCGGGCAAGAAGAAGGGTTCTTCCTCCGGCGGCGTCTTCCTCATCGCCGGCATCGCAGCCGTCGTGCTCGTCATCGCCGTGGCCTTCGCAGTGATCCGCCGCCGCCGCAATGGCCGTGGCAACGGGCCTGGCTCTGGCGGCGGAATGCCCTCTCAGGGCTCGGGCTACCCGCCCCAGCACCCTACATACCCGCCCACCCAACAGCCCTACCCCAACGCGGCTCCCCAGCAGGGCTACGGAACTCCCCCGGGACAGTCTCCGCAGCACCCCAATCCCTACACTCAACAACCCCCGTATGGTGGGCAGTAGGAGGGTGTCTTGGCGGATATCCCGCCGACCCCAACGGAAGCCTTCTCGGCCAACTCGAGTCGTCCAGCGCTGTCCCTGGTGCGTCGGGTGAGGGAACGAGTACTTCGCCCCAGGCCGAAGAGAAGAAGTCCTCTTCCGGTGCCATCCTCATCGTCGTTGGCGGTGTCGCAGCTGTTGTGGTCATCGGTGCGATTGCCCTCCTGGTAATGCGGGTCTTCGAATTTAGTGGGGGTGTGCCTCCCGTCGACTCCGCCGGGTGGTTGCGCAGCGTGAGCGGAGTCGCTGGTTCTTGCGGTTGCGGAAGC
>NZ_JBSFXK010000030.1:0-85736 GCF_053595355.1 Streptomyces sp. NPDC002513
GCTCCGCCCGGCCCGCCGCCCGGTCCGGTCGGCGGGCCGGGCGGCTGCCGTGTCTCAGTCGCCGGTGCCGGCCAGGTCCCGCAGGCGTCGGGCCTGCGCGGCCCGCTCGGCGGCGCGCTGCTCCTCGTAGGACCGCCCCTGCGCCCCGCGCAGAAGTGCCTTGGTCTCGATGACCGCCTGCCGGTCCGCGGCGAGCAGGGCGGAGACCAGGTCGCGTACGGTGCCGTCGAGTTCCTCCCGCGGCACGGAGATGTTCGCGAGTCCGCTGGCCACGGCCTCCTCGGCCAGGACGAAGCGGCCCGTCACGCAGATCTCCAGCGCACGGGCGTATCCGACCAGGCCCACCAGCGGATGCGTGCCGGTGAGGTCCGGGACGAGGCCCAGGCTGGTCTCGCGCATGGCGAACTGCACATCGTCCGCGACGACGCGCAGGTCACAGGCGAGCGCGAGCTGGAACCCCGCGCCGATGGCATGCCCCTGCACGGCGGCGACGGACACGAGGTCGTTGCGCCGCCACCAGGTGAACGCCTCCTGGTATCCGGCGATGGTCGCGTCCAGCTCGGTGTCGCCGCTGCGCGCGAGATCGATGAAGGTCGGTTCGCCGGCGATCCCCTCGGGCGTGAACATCTGGCGGTCGAGCCCCGCCGAGAACGACTTGCCCTCGGCGCGCAGCACCACCACACGGACAGCGCCCGGCAGCGCGCGTCCCGCTTCCGCCAGCGCCCGCCACAGAGCGGGGCTCTGCACGTTGCGCTTGTCGGGGTTGGTCAGCGTCACCGTGGCCATCGTGCCGTCCACGGTGAGCCGTACGCCGTCCTGGTCGAGTACCGGGCCGTCCTTGTCGAGTTCCGGGTCGAGCGAAGCCATGCGGCGCCTCCGATGGGTGCGGTCAGGAGAGGATGCCGTACGAGGACATCCCAAAGTGACTGCACAGTAACCACCCGGCCGGTCGCCCAACCGACCGGGTGGCCACCGTCGAAGCCGATGAGCCGCCCGGTGTCAGGCCGTCGTGGCCTTCTTGCCCCGTGTCGCCCCGCCACGTCCTCGCAGCGTGACGCCCGACTCGCTGAGCATCCGGTGCACGAAGCCATACGAGCGGCCGGTCTCCTCGGCCAGCGCCCGGATGCTCGCACCGGAGTCGTACTTCTTCTTCAGGTCTGCCGCGAGCTTGTCGCGCGCGGCGCCGGTCACCCGGCTGCCCTTCTTCAGAGTCTCGGCCACCCGTGCCTCCTCATGGGAAGTGCGCTCTGGTCTCCTCATGATCACCCCTCGGGGGCGGGATGGCCACCCATTCGGCAAGGTCCGTGCCACAAGGTTGTGACGACAGGAGCGCATCCCCACGAGCGGAATCCGGGGTTCCGCCCGGTCGCGTCCGTACGCCCGAACGGGTTCATCCGGGAACTACCAGGTCAGCGACGCACAACGGCCGAGCCCTTGGGACAAAAGGGCTCGGCCGTCATGTGCGTGTAGGACACACCCTGGTATGAGGAGATCTCACACAGATGATGGATCACGGATCGGCCGAATGATCCATACGCAGTGGATCATCCGTGCGGTCAACCGGGGCTGACCCCATGGGTGCGGGCGTCAGGCGAGGGTGACGAGGTCGGCGTAGTCGGCGCCCCACAGGTCCTCGACGCCGTCGGGCAGCAGGATGATCCGCTCCGGCTGGAGTGCCTCGACCGCGCCCTCGTCGTGGGTGACCAGGACCACGGCGCCCTTGTAGGTGCGCAGCGCGCCGAGGATCTCCTCGCGGCTGGCCGGGTCGAGGTTGTTGGTCGGCTCGTCGAGCAGCAGCACGTTCGCGGACGACACCACGAGGGTGGCGAGGGCGAGGCGGGTCTTCTCGCCGCCGGAGAGCACAGCGGCCGGCTTGTCGACGTCGTCGCCGGAGAACAGGAAGGAGCCGAGCACCTTGCGGACCTCGACGAGGTCCATGTCGGGCGCGGCGGAGCGCATGTTCTCCAGGACCGTGCGGTCCGCGTCGAGGGTCTCGTGCTCCTGGGCGTAGTAGCCGAGCTTGAGGCCGTGACCGGGGACGACGGCGCCGGTGTCCGGCTGCTCGACACCCGCGAGCAGGCGCAGCAGCGTGGTCTTGCCGGCACCGTTGAGGCCGAGGATGACGACCCGGGAGCCCTTGTCGATGGCCAGGTCGACGTCGGTGAAGATCTCCAGCGAGCCGTACGACTTCGACAGGCCCTCGGCCATCAGCGGGGTCTTGCCGCTGGGCGCGGGATCCGGGAAACGGAGCTTGGCGACCTTGTCGGACTGGCGGACGGCCTCCAGGCCGGCCAGCAGCTTGTCCGCGCGGCGGGCCATGTTCTGCGCGGCGACCGTCTTGGTGGCCTTGGCGCGCATCTTGTCCGCCTGCGCGTTCAGCGCGGCCGCCTTCTTCTCGGCGTTCTGCCGCTCGCGCTTGCGGCGCTTCTCGTCGGCCTCGCGCTGCTGCTGGTAGAGCTTCCAGCCCATGTTGTAGATGTCGATCGCGGAGCGGTTGGCGTCCAGGTAGAACACCTTGTTGACGACCGTGTCCACCAGGTCCACGTCGTGCGAGATCACGATGAAGCCGCCGCGGTAGGTCCTCAGATAGTCGCGCAGCCAGACGATCGAGTCGGCGTCGAGGTGGTTGGTCGGCTCGTCGAGGAGCAGGGTGTCCGCGTCGGAGAACAGGATGCGGGCCAGCTCGACACGGCGGCGCTGACCGCCGGAGAGCGTGTGCAGGGGCTGGCCGAGCACCCGGTCGGGCAGATTGAGCGCGGCGGCGATGGTGGCGGCCTCGGCCTCGGCCGCGTACCCGCCCTTGGTGAGAAACTCCGTCTCCTGGCGTTCGTACTGCTTCATCGCCTTGTCGCGGGTGGCGCCCAGACCGGTGGCGATCCGCTGTTCGTTCTCGCGCATCTTGCGGATCAGCACGTCCAGGCCGCGCGCGGAGAGGATGCGGTCACTGGCCAGCACGTCCAGGTCGCCGGTGCGCGGGTCCTGCGGCAGATAACCGACCTCGCCGGAGCGGGTGACGGTGCCGGCGGCGGGGATGCCCTCGCCCGCGAGGACCTTGGTGAGGGTGGTCTTGCCCGCGCCGTTGCGGCCGACCAGGCCGATGCGGTCGCCCTTGGCGACACGGAAACTGGCGTTCTCGATGAGGATGCGGGCACCGGCGCGCAGCTCGATACCGGAGGCGGAGATCACGGACAGACTCCTGGACTGGCGGTCCCCCGCTCGAACGACGTCGCAGGCGTGGGGAGGGTGGCGGGATGGGCGGCTGAGGACGTTCCCGCCGTCTAATGCGCGAGGAGAATGGCCATGGGCCCCAGTCTAACGGGGACGTGCAAGCGCATTCTCAGTACGCACTCGTTCCGCACTGTGATGCTCGCTGCACGGTGCGGAGACTCCTATGCCCCCGAGGGGCCAGGAGTACGGCTCACGGAAGTGCATGGCCCGCGACGCCGAGGGCACCATCCCGAGCTCCGGCACCTACGCCCCGGGACGGCCGTCCGAGCGGCGGTCAGCTTCCTCCGGTGTGCACCTGGAACGCGGCGCGGCGCACGGCCTTGGCGAGCGCCGGGTCCGGGTGGGCCGCCGCGAGGGCGACCAGGACCTGCACGGTGCGGGGGTGCCCGACCGCGCGGACCTCGTCGAGGAGCGCGGGCACGGTGGGCTGCACGGCGGATTCCAGGTGCCGCACCAGCAGCGGGGCTTCGCCGTGGTCGGCGACCGCCGCGGCGGTGTCGACCCACAGCCAGGTGGCCTCCTCCCGGGTGAGCACCTCATGGGCGTCCTCCGGGTCGGCGCCCTCCTGCTCGGCGAGCCAGATCAGGGCGTAGGGGCGCAGCGTGGTCTCCTCGGCGGCGGCGCGCACGTCGGGTTCGGCCGGCGCCCCGACCACGCGCAGGGCCTCGAAGGCCAGGCCGCGCAGCAGGGCGTCCTCACCGCGGGCGGCGTCCAGGAGTTCGGTGACGGCACCGCCGACGGGGCGGGCGGCGAGCCAGGCGCGGTACTCGGCGCGGGCCGCGTTCGGGCGGAGCCCGGCGCAGCCGCGCAGCATGTCCTCCGCGTTCTGCTCGATGTTCCCGGCGGGGCTCTGCGCGGCGACGCAGATCTGCTCCAGCTTGACCCAGACCGCCCAGCTGCCGAGCGGTGTCAGGGTGGCCTGCCCGTCGGCGCAGGTGAGGGCGCCGACGGAGGCGAGCGCGCCGAGGGCCCAGTCGAGCAGAGGGGCGAGCGGGGTGTCCTCGACGGGCTCCTGGCCCGGTGCCAGGGCCGTGTCGGGCCCGGCGGGGGTGGCGCGGAGCTGCTCCTCGTAGGGGTGCGGGGCGGCGGGCGGGACGTAGGCGATCTCGCACCGTTCGGTGCGCAGCTCGGTGACCCGCTGTTCGAGGAGGTCGAGAAGCTGCTCGACGGGGACGGGGCCCGCGGAGAGCTGAAGGAAGGAGAGCACCTGGGGCATGGCCGAGACGACCTCGGCGACGGCGGCGTGCTCGCGGTCCGCGGGCTCCGGGCAGGCGAGCGACCAGGCGTCGAAGAGGGCGACCCAGCCGCGCAGGACCGCGGAGTCGTCACGGTTCCAGGCGCGCAGCCGCCAGCCGGGGCGGGCGATGTCGCCGTGGACCTCGACGAGACCGGCCAGGCGCGCGGTGTCCCAGTCGGCACGCACCTGAGCGGTGGTCAGGCCGAGGTCGGCGGCGGCCTGTTCGGCGGCCGTGTCGGAGAGGGTGCCCTTGCCGTCGGAGGTCGCGCCGTCACGGCCCGGTCCGGGCGAGGCATCGGCCCAGCGGGCGACACGGGCCGCGCCGGCCAGTACCGCACGGGCCATTCCGGCCAGCTCCGCGGGTGGGGGCGTGCCCTCGGGGGGCCGGGGGGCGGGGCGGCGCGAGCGGCCCTGGGCCACCGCTCGGGGGGCGGCGGCCAGGGGCCGCGGGCGGACGAGTCGGAGCCTGGAGTCGCGCGGGGTACGGGACGTCACAGGTGCAGTCTTCCGGTTGACGGTCCGAAAACCCAAACGGAATGTCACGGGGGGCGACAGGGCTGGCCAACGCACGGGGTCCGGAAACCGGGTATGGCGGGGTTGGGGCCCTGGGTCGGGACCCCTTGGGAGGGGCTAAACGGAAGGGTTGCGGCGGGGCGCGGCGCGGCGGTGCCGCGGGGTGGGCGGGGTCCGTTCGCGGTCGCGGTCGCGGTCCCTGCGCGGTCGCGGTCCCTGCGCGGCGGTGGGGGGCGCGGGTCTGTGCGGCGGTGGTGGGAGCGGGCCTACATCAGCGGGGTCAGGAAGCGCCGCAGGGCCTCTTCGTAGGCCTTGGGGTCCGCGTTCCACATCGCGCCGTGCGGGGCGTCCCGCACGGTGTGCAGCGTGACGAGGTCCGAGCGGCGTTCCGCGAGACGGCGTGAGGGCGCCCAGGGCGCGACGGCGTCGTCGGGGCCGTGGAAGATGAGGGTCGGCACCCTGAGCCGATGCGGGTCGAGGGGCCCGTGGCCGTGGTCGCCGTACAGACCGGTGCGGCCCTGAGCGGCGCGGACGGCCAGCGGCAGCAGCGCGCCCGGAGTGCGGCGGGCCGTGGCGAGGGCGCGCAGCGTGGCCTCCCAGTTGAGCACCGGCGAGTCCAGGACCAGCCCGGAGATCCGCTCGCGCAGCGCGGAGTACGCGGCGGCGCGCAGGGCCATGGTGGCGCCGGTGGACCAGCCGTGCAGGACGACGCGCCCGGCGCCGTGGCGCACGGCGTGGCCGATGGCGGCCTCCACGTCGCGCCACTCGGTCTCGCCGAGGTGGTTCAGGCCGTCCAGGGGGCGCGGTGCCCCGGGGTCGCCGCGGTAGGCGAGGTCGAGCACCGGGAACTGGTGCCGGTGGAGGAACCCCATGACGTTCATCGGGTGTTCCCGGGTGGCGCCGAGCCCGTGCACGGTGATCACCCAGGTGTCGCGGACGCCCGGCACGAACCAGGCGGGCAGCGCCCCGAGTTCGCCGGGCACCTCGACGTCGGCGTGGTCGAGGCCGAGGGCGGCGCCCGGATCGCCGATGTACAGGTTCGGGGTGAGCCACGCCCGGTCGCCGGGTTCCAGCGTGCCCTGGATCACACGCTCCAGACGGCGTACGACGGTGTCGGCGGAGTGGGGGGCGGTGTTCAGCACCGGTCCGACGACGGCGTGGGAGCCGTCACCGGACAGGCCGTAGACGCCGGGGCGCTGGGAGGCCAGGGCGCGGGTGAGCGTGATCCGTCCGGCCGCCGTGGAGTGCACGGTGAGCCGGGGTTCGGTGGGCAGCGGGCGGCCCGGCGGCGCCTTGAGCGCGGCGTTACTGGCGAAGCGTCCGGCGGCGACGCCGGCAGCGCCTGCGGCTATGGCTACGGTGACGGCTGCGGCCGCCGCTTTCACAGTGCGCACTGGTCCAGTCTCCCGTCGGGGGCCGCCCCCGGCCAGCGGGAGGACGGCACGGGCACGGTGCGGGGCGTGCCGCTGCGCGGTCCCGGCAGCGGCCTTCCCGGTGGCCGCCCCCTCTCCTGCCCCTCCTGCCTTCCTGCTACTGCTGCCCGTACCCCCGCAAGCGCCCCTCAGCCTCCGCCAGCTGGGCGCGGGTGAGGAGGGCGGGGGTCAGGCCCGGCACCGACGACGCCGTCAGCCACACCCGGCACATCCACTCCAGCTGTGCCGTGCGGTCGTACGCCTGGGCGAGCGAGGACCCGTAGGCGATCGTGCCGTGGTTCTGCAGGAGGCACGCGGTGCGGTCCGCCAGGGCGCCGAGCATGTTCTCGGCCAACTCCTCGGTGCCGTAGGTCGCGTAGGGGGCCACCCGGACCGCACCACCGAGCGCTCCCGCCATGTAGTGGATCAGTGGCAGCTCCGGTACCAGCGTGGAGACGGCCGTCGCGTGCACGGCGTGCGTGTGGACGACGGCCCGCGCCCCGGTGGCGCGGTAGACGGCGAGGTGCATCGGCAGCTCGCTCGTCGGCCGCAGGGAGCCGAGCACCTGCCGGCCGTCGAGACCGACCCCGACGACATCGCCGGGCGCCAGCCGCTCGTACGGCACTCCGGTGGGCGTGACCAGCACGGTGTCGCCCACGCGGACGGAGACGTTGCCCGACGTGCCGACGACCAGTCCGTCGGCCACGGTCCGGCGGGCTGTGGCGACCAGCTCCTCCCAGGCGCGGGCCGCCTCGTCCGCCGTCCGGGGCACCACCGCCCCCGCTCCCCCGCGTCCGTCCTCCCGCGCAATCCGCGCATCCCGCGTGTCCCGTGCGTCGCGTCGCTGCTCTGCCATGCCGCGATCCTCCCAGGCGGGCGGCCGGGCACGCGTCGTGGATCGCCCGCTGTGGCGGACCGGGCGCGGGGCTCTACCGGCGGGGTGGTCGCCCTGGACGTTCCGGCAGTACGACCACAGCGGCAGCCTGCCGGGTGACCGAAATCTCTTCACCGGCTCGCCGGCCCGGCTGAGGGCGTTCACCCGGAGCGGCCGAGGGCCCACCGGGGCTTCCGCAGGCTGAAATTCCGGCTGTGTTCGAGAACGTGACCGGTGTCACTTCACCTAAACAGGGAAGCGACACGCCGATTGATACACCTTCAGGTATCTGTTAGTTCATCTTCCGTTCATCCAGGTTGCCTACGGTCCACCAGCCACTGACCTCCCATAGAAGCCTGGGTAAATGGAACACATCACGCTCCTCCTCGGAATCGTGATCGCAACCGCTCTCGTGTTCGATTTCACGAACGGTTTCCACGACACTGCCAACGCGATGGCGACGACCATCTCGACCGGCGCCCTGAGGCCCAAGACGGCGGTGGCGATGTCCGCCGCGCTGAACCTCGTCGGCGCCTTCCTCTCCGTCGAGGTCGCCAAGACGATCTCCGGCGGCATCATCAACGAACAGGGCATCCGCGTCGAAGTCATCTTCGCGGCCCTGGTGGGCGCCATCCTCTGGAACCTGCTGACCTGGCTTCTCGGCCTGCCCTCCAGTTCCTCCCACGCCCTCTTCGGAGGTCTGATCGGCGCGGCCGTCTCCTCGGCGGGTTGGTCCGCGGTCAACGGCTCGACGGTCGTCACCAAGGTTCTGATCCCCGCCGTCGCCGCACCGATCGTGGCGGGGCTCGCCTCGTTGCTGGCGACGCGCCTGTCCTACGCCATCGGCAGCCGCGCCGACGACAAGGCGACCGCGAAGGGCTACCGTGCCGGGTCGATCGCCTCGGCCGGTCTGGTCTCCCTGGCGCACGGCACCAACGACGCCCAGAAGACGATGGGCATCATCACCCTCGCGCTCGTCACCGGCGGTGTCGTCGCCCCCGGTTCGAATCCTCCCGTCTGGGTCATCGTCTCCGCCGGCCTGGCCATCGCCCTCGGCACCTATCTGGGCGGCTGGCGCATCATCCGCACCCTGGGCAAGGGCCTGACCGACCTGGCGCCGCAGCAGGGCTTCGCCGCCCAGACCAGCGCGGCGACCGCGATCCTCGCCTCCTCGCACCTCGGCTTCTCGCTGTCCACCACCCAGGTCACCTCCGGTGCCGTCATGGGCGCGGGCCTCGGCCGCAAGGGCGGTGTGGTGCGCTGGTCCACCGCGACCCGGATGCTGGTCGCCTGGGCCCTGACGCTCCCGGCCGCCGGCCTGGTCGGCGCGGGCGCCGAACTCCTGACGAAGCAGGGCACCTGGGGCACGGTCGCCACCGGTGTGCTGCTGGTCGCCGGCGCCGGCGTCATCTGGATCCTGTCCCGCCGCACGCCGGTCACGGTCGACAACGTCAACGACGCCGGCACGGAGCCCGCGGGCGTCGTCACGACGGCCATCGCCGCGGTGATCCCGCCGCCGGCGGGCCAACTCACCACGGCCCACACCGCAACGGCCTCCGATCCGAGTGACCCGAGCGACCCGAGCGACCCGAGCGACCCGAGCGACCCGAAGGCCACGATCCCGGCCCGGTCCACCGGCCCGAAGGCCACCACCCCGGACCAGTCCACCGGCCCTGCCGCGGAGGCGGAGCCGACCCGCCCCGCGACGGTTTAAGGAAGCACACCTCTCATGAAGATCGACTGGGCAGCACTCGGCTCCGTCTTCGGCGTCAGCCTCGCGGTCACCGTGGCCCTGGTGAGCCTGTTCACCCTGGGCGTGGTGGGCCTCACGAAGAAGGAGTCGTCCCAGGGCGGCGGCGTCCTCGCGGTCACCGGCGCGTACGCCTGCTTCGCGGCGTGCGCGGCGGCGGTGGCGTACGGGATCTATCTGATCGTGTCCTGAACCCCGCCCCGACGCGTCCGCCCGCCCGGGCCCCCACGTCAAGCCCCGCAGTGATCCTCACTGCGGGGCTTGTTCTTTGGTGGGAGATGTAACGGTTTGCTACGTTCTAGACCGCATCGCGACCACGTCGAAAAGACAGGTGGCAGAACGCAGGTGTCTGGCCGCCCACGCCCAACTCACCTAGTCTAATGGGTGAGTTGCTGCTCGACGTCGGCCGCCCGACCAGTCGAAGACGACGTGTAGCAGGGAGCGACATGGCCAGGGACATCGATCCGAGCCTGAACCGACGCAGGCTCCGCATCGAACTGCGCAAGGCGCGCGAGCAAGCCGGCCTCACCCAGCGGGACGCCGCCGACGCGCTGGAGTGGTCCCTGTCCAAACTGATCCGGCTGGAGGCCGGGACGGTCAGCCTGAGCGTCACCGACCTGCGCGCCCTGCTCCAGTTGTACGGCGTCACCGACCCCGGGGTGGTGACCGGACTCGAAGAGGCCGCCCGCGGGTCGAAGGGCCCGTCCTGGTGGGCGCCGTACAACGACATGGTGCGACCGCAGTTCGCCCAGTACCTCGGCTACGAGAGCGCCGCGACCTCGATCCGCTTCTACCACCCCTCCGTCATCTACTCGCTGCTGCAGATCGAGGACTACACACTGGCCCAGCTCGCTCCCCGCGAGAACGGGGAGCTGGCCCGTCGCTCGGCGGAGCTGCGCACGACCCGCCAGGAACGGATCTTCGACGGGGACAACGGCCCGGACGTGCAGATCGTCCTGGACGAGGCGGTCGTCCGGCGGGTCATCGGCGGGCCGGGGGTGATGCGCCGGCAGCTGGAACACCTCAAGACGATGTCCCGGCATCCCCGGGTGAGCCTGCGCCTGCTGCCGTTCACGGCCGGCGCGCACTACAGCATGGGCGCGTCCTTCACTCTGCTCGGCTTCACGGACGGCGACGACCTGCTCTACCTCGAAGGCGCCACCGGAAGCGTCGCCAACCGTGACGACCTCGGCCTCACGGCCCGCTACCAGGAATGCTTCGAGGACATCAGCACCAAGGCGTACGAGGGCGACCGGATGATCGAGCTGATCGACGCGGTCAAGGAGAGTCTCGACAACAACTGAAGCCCGGGACGGACAGCCCGGGCGGACAACGGGGAGGAAAGACCCATGGCGGTCCTCGGGTTCTTTGCGTGGTACAGGCAGCTACGCGCGTTCCGCTTCCCGGCGGCGGGTGACCCGCCCGGCTCCCCCGCGGGTTCCGCCCCGGCCGGGGCGGGGCCCCTCGCGGAGGAGAGGGACTCCTCCGGCGAGGGCGGAACACGCCCGTCCGCGACCCGTCTGCTGCTGGGCACGACGTGCGGCAGCGTGCTGCTGCTGTGCGTCGCCGTGTCGGCCCGGGTGGCGCCCCACCTCGGGCCGGACGCCCTGACCCCCCTGACCGAGACGGTGCTCGGAGCGCTCGGCGCGGCCGTCGTCACCGCCCTCGCCGCACGGGTCGGCCGGGCGCTGCGCGGCCGCCCGGAAGCGGCGCGCGTCGCGGAGGTCAGCGGGTCCCCGAGCCCCGTGGACGACCCGTCGCCGCAGCCCGGCCGAGAACGCCGAGAACGCCGAGAACACGGAGACGTTCCGTGACCGGGGTGAGGCCCCACCAGAGACCGGCGCAGGCCGCCGCGACGATCGTCACCACCAGCCAGACGAGGACTCGTGCCGTGGACCCCGGCACGAGCAGTGCGGCGAGCGCGCCGACACCCACCGCGAACACCCCCGTGGTCAGGGAGAAGAGCGCCAGCGGGGCCGCCGCCCACAGCGCGGATCGCGGGGTGCGGGAACCTCCCGCGCGCTCCGGGACTTCCCTAGCACCGTCCCCCATGCGGGTTCCTCCCGTCCTCTGGACGGACCTTCAGAAACCGTCCACTGCCGGGTCCTTAAGTCCAGCCAGCAAACCACACCACGCGGTACGGCGAAAGACGAGCACCGGCCCGGTACGCCGTTTCGAGTCACGCACCAGAACGTGCGCCCCCTGGACGGCCACTTCGACACAGTCGGTGTTGTCACCTCCCGAATGACTGCTCTTGCGCCACACACGCCCCAACGCCACCCTGCCGACCACACCGACCTCCGTCTCACCAGTCAGCGCACCGACACCGGCGTCCTCACCGCGACGCTCCCGAGCGCCGTGCCCCACCGCTGCCGGGGCAGCGAAGGCCGGCCACACCAGGGTCGTCTCCCCGCAACGAATCACCCAATGCCGCTCGTCGGCGCTCTCCGCGTTCGTGCTGCCGTTCCCCTGAGTCTTCCCCGGTTCCCCGCCGGGAAAGAGAACAGATAGCGCCGATTCCAGCGGCTGACGATATTTCAGCGGTGTGGGCCTCGGCACACCGCAGCATCGCAGGTCAAGAGCCAGTTGACGGGTGTTCGGGGGGCGTGGTGGACTGCCGGGGCCACTACGGCGGCAGGAGAGGAAGCCGGTGCGATTCCGGCGCGGTCCCGCCACTGTCACCGGGGCATCCCATGCCCCGGGAGCCAGGAACTCTCACCGCCGGTCTCGTCGAACCAGGGCGTGGACACCCTGAGTGAGGACATATCGCCATGCGCGGCTGCCGTTCGAGGTCCCGTACCCGTACCCGGATTCTGCCCTCCCGCACGCTCGGCTGAGCCGATGGATGCCGATCGCGTCTTCGCGTACGGCGCCGCCGCCGGCCTCCTCGGCGACCTGCTGCTCGGCGATCCGCGCCGGGGGCATCCGGTCGCCGCGTTCGGGCGGGCCGCGGGTGCCGTGGAGCGGGTGCTGTGGCGGGACGACCGGGGATGGGGCGCGCTGCACACCGCCGTGTGCGTGGGAGGTGCCGTGGCGCCCGCGGTGCTCGCCGCGTCGGCCGTGCGTCGCTCCCGTACCGCGTCCGTCGCGCTGACCGCCGCCGCCACCTGGGCCGTCGTCGGGGGGACTTCGCTGGCGCGTGAGGCCCGGGTGATCGGGCACGCCCTCGCGGCCGGGGACGTCGAGGGTGCCCGGGCGCGGCTGCCGCATCTGTGCGGGCGGGATCCTCAGGCGCTCGACGCCGACGGGATCGCCCGGGCCGTGGTCGAGTCCGTCGCCGAGAACACCTCGGACGCCGTGGTGGGCGCGCTGGTGTGGGGAGCCGTGGGCGGGGTTCCCGGGCTGGTCGGCTTCCGGGCCGTCAACACCCTTGACGCCATGGTCGGGCACAAGTCGCCGCGCCACCGGCGCTACGGCTGGGCCTCGGCGCGCCTCGACGACCTCGCGGGCTGGCCCGGGGCCCGGCTGACCGCGCTCCTCGCGGCGGCGACGGGCCCGGACCGGCGGGGAGCCCTGCGCGCCTGGCGAGCGGACGCCGGACGGCACCCGAGCCCCAACGCCGGTCCCGTGGAGGCCTCGTTCGCGGGGGCGCTCGGGGTGCGGCTGGGCGGCACGCTGTCGTACGGGGGGCGCGTCGAGCACCGGCCGCTGCTCAATGCGCCTGGGCGCGCCGTGCGCGCCGACGACATCGAGCGGGCGGTGCGGCTCTCCCGCCGGGTGACCGCGCTCGCGCTCGGCGTCACGGTCGCCGGCCGTCTCGTCGCCCGGCGGTTCACCCGAAGGTTTCTCGCGAAGGGACGTACCTCATGAGCGGCGGTCTCCTTGTCGCCGGCACCACCTCCGACGCGGGCAAGAGCGTCATCACGGCCGGGATCTGCCGCTGGCTGGTGCGGCAGGGCGTCAAGGTCGCGCCGTTCAAGGCGCAGAACATGTCCCTGAATTCGTTCGTCACGCGCGAGGGCGCCGAGATCGGGCGGGCCCAGGCCATGCAGGCGCAGGCCTGCCGTGTCGAGCCGACCGCGCTCATGAACCCCGTGCTGCTCAAGCCGGGCGGTGAGCAGAGCAGCCAGGTCGTGCTGCTCGGCAAGCCGGTCGGCGAGCTGAGCGCGCGCGGCTACCACGGCGGGCGGCAGCAGCGGCTCCTCGGCACGGTCCTCGACTGCCTCGCCGAGTTGAGGGGCACGTATGACGCGGTGATCTGTGAAGGGGCCGGCAGTCCCGCCGAGATCAATCTGCGGCGGACGGACATCGTGAACATGGGCATCGCCCGCACCGCGCGGCTGCCCGTGCTGGTCGTCGGCGACATCGACCGCGGCGGGGTGTTCGCCTCCTTCTTCGGGACCGTCGCCCTGCTCTCCCGCGAGGACCAGGAGCTGGTCGCGGGGTTCCTGGTGAACAAGTTCCGCGGGGACGTCTCCCTGCTGGAACCGGGGCTCGACATGCTGCACGGGCTCACCGGGCGGCGGACGTACGGAGTGCTGCCGTTCCGGCACGGCCTCGGGATCGACGAGGAGGACGGGCTGCGGGTGTCCCTGCGGGGCGCTGTGCGCGAGTCGGCGGTGGCCGCGCCCGTCGGCGAGGACGTGCTGCGGGTCGCCGTGTGCGCGATCCCGCTCATGTCCAATTTCACCGACGTCGACGCCCTGGCCGCCGAGCCGGGCGTCGTCGTGCGGTTCGTGGACCGGCCCGAGGAGCTGGCCGACGCCGATCTCGTCGTCGTCCCGGGCACCCGGGGCACGGTCCGGGCCCTGGAGTGGCTGCGCGAGCGGGGGCTGGCGCAGGCCCTTGCCCGCAGGGCCGCCGAGGGGCGCCCGATCCTCGGCGTCTGCGGCGGTTTCCAGATCCTCGGCGAGCACATCGAGGACGACGTCGAGAGCCGCCGGGGGCGGGTGGACGCGCTCGGGGTGCTTCCCGTGCGGGTGCGGTTCGCCCGCGAGAAGACCCTGGCCCGGCCGGTCGGCGAGGCGCTCGGCGAGCGGGTCGAGGGCTACGAGATCCACCACGGGGTCGCCGAGGTGACGGGCGGTGAGCCCTTCCTGGACGGCTGCCGGCTCGGCCAGAGCTGGGGCACGCACTGGCACGGCTCCCTGGAGTCGGACGGTTTCCGGCGGGCGTTCCTGCGTGAGGTGGCGGCCGCCGCGGGCCGCCGGTTCGTGCCGGCCGCCGGAACGTCGTTCGCCGCGCTGCGCGAGGAGCAGCTCGACCGGCTCGGCGACCTGATCGAACAGCACGCGGACACGGACGCGCTGTGGCGGCTCATCGAGTCGGGCGCGCCGCAAGGACTGCCCTTCATTCCACCGGGAGCGCCCGCATGAGCACAGTGTTGTTGTTGTCGACCGCCGACACCGATCTGCTGGCGGCCCGTGCCTCCGGCGCGGCCTACCGGATCGGCAACCCGGCCCGCGTGGACGTCGCGGAGGAGCTGCCGGGGCTGATCGAGGGCGCGGACATCACCGTCGTACGGCTGCTGGGCGGAAAACGCGCCTGGGAGGACGGGCTCGCCGCCCTCAGGTCCGCCGGCCTGCCGACGGTGCTGCTCGGCGGGGAGGCCGTGCCGGACGCCGAGTTGATGGCCGAGTCGTCCGTGCCGGCGGGCGTCGTGGCGGAGGCGCTGCGGTATCTGGTCGAGGGCGGCCCCGCCAACCTCACCGAACTGGCCCGTTTCCTGTCCGACACCGTGCTGCTGACCGGCGAGGGCTTCGCCGAGCCGCAGAAGATGCCCGAGTACGGCCTCCACGGGGAGCGTGCGTACGCCGAGGGCCGTCCCACCGTGGGCGTGCTCTTCTACCGCGCCCACGAACTCAGCGGGAACACCGCGTTCGTGGACACACTGTGCGACGCGATCGAGGAGCGGGGAGCCAACGCCCTTCCGGTGTTCTGCGGTTCGCTGCGCGGCGCCGACCCGGGGCTGTACGAGCTGCTCGCGAAGGCCGACACGCTCGTGGCCACCGTTCTCGCGGCGGGCGGCACGCACGCCTCGCAGGCGTCGGCGGGTGGCGATGAGGAGGCCTGGGACATCGGGGCGCTCGCCGACCTGGACGTTCCCGTGCTGCAAGGGCTCTGCCTGACCTCGTCCCAGAGCGCGTGGGAGGACTCCGACGCGGCCCTCTCCCCGATGGACGCGGCGATGCAGGTGGCGATCCCGGAGTTCGACGGCCGCCTCATCACGGTCCCCTTCTCCTTCAAGGAGCAGGGGCCGGACGAGGTGGCGGTGTACGTCGCCGACCCGGAGCGGGCCGCGCGCGTCGCCGGAATCGCCGTACGGCACGCGCTGCTGAAGCACAAGCCGAACGCCGAGAAGAAGCTCGCGCTCGTCTTCACCGCCTACCCGACCAAGCATTCGCGGGTCGGCAACGCGGTCGGCCTGGACACGCCCGCGTCGGCCGTACGGGTGCTGGACGCGCTCCGGGACGCCGGGTACGGCCTCACCGAGTACCCGGCGGGCGGCGACGAATTGATCCACCGGCTCATCGCGGCCGGCGGCCACGACGTGGAGTGGCTGACGGAGGAGCAGCTGGCCGCCGCGCCCGCGCGGGTGCCGCTGGCCGACTACCGGGCGTGGTTCGACACCCTCGACCCCGGGCTGCGGGACGCGATGCTCCAGGCGTGGGGGGAGCCGCCGGGCTCGCTGTACGTCGACGGCGACGACATCGTCCTCGCCTGCCTCCGGTTCGGGAACGTCGTCGTGATGATCCAGCCGCCGCGCGGCTTCGGCGAGAACCCGATCGCGATCTACCACGACCCCGACATGCCGCCGTCGCACCACTACATGGCGGCGTACAGATGGCTGGAGAACTCGTTCGGCGCCGACGCGATCGTCCACATGGGCAAGCACGGCACCATGGAGTGGCTGCCGGGCAAGGGCCTCGGGCTGTCGCGCGGGTGCGCGCCGGACGCGGTCCTCGGCGAACTGCCCCTGATCTACCCGTTCATCGTCAACGACCCCGGTGAGGGCACCCAGGCCAAGCGGCGCGGGCACGCCACGGTCGTCGACCACCTCGTGCCGCCGATGGCGCGCGCCGACACCTACGGCGACCTGGCCAAGCTGGAGCAGCTCCTCGACGAGTACGCGCTCGTCTCCGACCTGGACCCGGCCAAGGCGCCCGCCGTACGCGCCCAGATCTGGACCCTGGTCAAGGCCGCGGAGCTGCACCACGACCTGCACGTGGACGAGCAGCCCGGAGACGACGACTTCGACGGGTTCGTCATGCACATCGACGGCTATCTGTGCGAGATCAAGGACGTGCAGATCCGCGACGGTCTGCACATCCTGGGCGGCGGCCCGGTCGGGGAGCCCCGGGTGAACCTCGTGCTCGCCGTGCTGCGCGCCTCGCAGGTGTGGGGCGGGCAGGCGAACGCCCTGCCGGGGCTGCGGGCCTCGCTCGCCGGGCACTTCGGGCTGGTGGAGAAGGAGCTGCTCGCCGAGCCGGGCGCGCCGGTGAAGGTGCCGGCGGAGCTGACGGATCTGGTGGACGGGCCGTCGCGGAGCGCCGCCGACGCCGTCGACCTGCTGGAGCAGCTCTGCCGGCGGATCGCGGAGGGCATGGAGGAGCGTGCCTGGGACGCGGCCGCCGTCCCCGCCCTGGTGCGTGACGTCCTGGGCGCCGAACCGCCGGACGCCGTGGCCGTCCTGGAGTTCGCGTGCACCGAGGTCGTGCCCCGGCTCGCCCGTACCACCGACGAGATCGGCCACATCCTCAAGGCGCTCGACGGCGGCTACGTCCCGGCCGGTCCCTCCGGCTCCCCGACCCGCGGGCTCGTCAACGTCCTGCCGACCGGCCGCAACTTCTACTCCGTCGACCCCAAGGCCATTCCGTCCCGGCTGAGCTGGGAGGTCGGGCAGTCGCTGGCCGACTCCCTGGTCGCGCGGTACCTCCAGGACACCGGCGAGTTCCCCAAGTCCGTCGGCCTCACCGTCTGGGGCACCTCGGCCATGCGGACCCAGGGCGACGACATCGCCGAGATCCTCGCGCTGCTCGGCTGCCGCCCGGTCTGGGACGACGCCTCGCGCCGGGTGACCGGTTTCGAGGTGATCCCCCTGGCGGAGCTGGGCCGTCCCCGGATCGATGTGACGGTGCGCATCTCCGGCTTCTTCCGGGACGCCTTCCCGCATGTGGTCGGTCTCATCGACGACGCCGTACGCGCCGTCGCCGAACTGGACGAGCCCGCCGAGCGGAACTTCGTCCGCGCCCACGCCGACGAGGACACCGCCGAGCACGGCGACCGGCGGCGCGCGACGGCCCGTGTCTTCGGCTCCAAGCCGGGCGCGTACGGCGCCGGTCTGCTGCCGCTGATCGACGCCCGCAACTGGCGCTCCGACGCCGACCTCGCCGAGGTGTACGCGGTGTGGGGCGGCTACGCGTATGGGCGCGGGCTGGACGGGCGGGCGGCGCGCGGGGACATGGAGACCGCGTTCCGGCGGATCGCCGTCGCGGCGAAGAACGTGGACACCCGTGAGCACGACCTCGTCGACGCGGACGACTACTTCCAGTACCACGGCGGAATGGTCGCGATGGTCAGGCATCTGACCGGTACGTCCCCCGAGGCGTACGTCGGCGACTCCGCCGTGCCCGACCAGGTGAAGACCCGCACCCTCGGCGAGGAGACCCACCGGGTCTTCCGCGCCCGCGTGGTCAACCCGCGCTGGATGGCGGCCATGCGGCGCCACGGCTACAAGGGCGCCTTCGAGATGGCGGCGACCGTGGACTACCTGTTCGGCTACGACGCCACGGCCGGAGTCGTCGACGACTGGATGTACGAGAAGCTCAGCGCGGAGTACGTCTTCTCGCCGGAGAACCAGGAGTTCATGCGGAAGTCCAATCCGTGGGCGCTGAGGGGCATTGCCGAGCGCCTGTTGGAAGCCGCGGAGCGCGGCCTGTGGGCGGAGCCGGACGCGGACACGCTGGAGCGGCTGCGCGCCACCTATCTGGAGCTGGAAGGCGACTTGGAGGGCGACGAGAAGTGAGTACCCCCTTTCCGTTCACGGCCGTCGTCGGCCAGGACGATCTACGGCTCGCGCTGCTGCTGAACGCCGTGTCCCCGGCGGTCGGCGGCGTGCTGGTGCGCGGCGAGAAGGGCACCGCCAAGTCCACGGCGGTCAGGGCGCTCTCGGCGCTGCTGCCGCAGGTGGACGTCGTCGTCGGCTGCCGGTTCTCCTGTGACCCCGCCGCACCCGACCCGGCCTGTCCCGACGGGCCGCACGAGCCGGGGCCGGGCATGCGCCGGCCCTCCCGCATGGTCGAACTCCCCGTCGGCGCCTCCGAGGACCGGCTGGTCGGGGCCCTCGACATCGAGCGTGCGCTGGCCGAGGGCGTGAAGAGCTTCGAGCCGGGCCTCCTGGCGCAGGCCCACCGCGGCATCCTGTACGTCGACGAGGTCAACCTCCTCCACGACCACCTGGTCGACCTGCTGCTCGACGCGGCCGCGATGGGCGCCTCGTACGTCGAGCGCGAGGGCGTCTCCGTACGGCACGCCGCGCGTTTCCTGCTGGTCGGCACCATGAACCCGGAGGAGGGTGAGCTGCGGCCGCAGTTGCTCGACCGGTTCGGGCTGACCGTGGAGGTGTCCGCCTCCCGGGAGCCCGAGCAGCGTGTGGAGGTCGTACGGCGGCGGCTCGCCCACGACGACGACCCTGACGGCTTCGCGGCGCGGTGGGCGGACGAGGAGACCGCCGTACGGGCGCGGATCGTGGCGGCGCGCGAACTGCTGCCGTCCGTGCGGCTCGGGGACGGGGCGCTGCGGCAGATCGCGGCGACGTGCGCCGCGTTCGAGGTGGACGGCATGCGCGCGGACATCGTGATGGCGCGTACGGCGACGGCGCTGGCGGCCTGGGCGGGGCGCACCGACGTGCTCGCCGAGGACGTGCGGCAGGCCGCGCTGCTGGCGTTGCCGCACCGCAGACGGCGCAACCCCTTCGACGCGCCGGGGCTCGACGAGGACAAGCTCGACGAGACGCTGGATCAGTTCGGGGACGGAGACGAGGACGGGGACGGCGACGGCCCGGATCCGGACGGGCCCGGCGGCGGGGGCGGGCAGCCCGCGCCGGACGACGGTCCCCACAGCGGCGGTGACACGGCCGCGCGGCCCGAGGCCGGGGAGAGCGGGCAGCCGCAGTCCTCGGGTGCCGGGGAACAGCAGGCCGTGCGGGCGGCGGAGCCCTTCCGCACCAGGGTGCTGACCGTGCCGGGGCTCGGCGACGGTGCCGCGGGGCGGCGCTCGCGGGCGCGCACCGAGCACGGGCGGACCACTGGGGCCCGACGGCCCCGGGGTGCGCTGACCACGCTGCATCTGGCGGCGACCGTGCTGGCCGCGGCGCCGCACCAGCGGGCGCGCGGGCGCTCGGGGCCCGGGCTCGTGGTGCGCCGGGACGATCTGCGGCAGGCGACGCGGGAGGGGCGCGAGGGCAATCTCGTGCTGTTCGTGGTCGACGCCTCCGGATCGATGGCGGCCCGGCAGCGGATGGTCGCCGTCAAGGGCGCTGTGCTGTCGCTGCTGCTCGACGCCTATCAGCGGCGGGACAAGGTGGGGCTGGTGACCTTCCGCGGCAAGGACGCACAGGTCGCGCTGGTGCCGACCTCATCGGTGGACGCGGCGGCGGCCCGGCTTCAGTCGCTGCCGACGGGCGGCCGGACGCCGCTGGCCGCCGGGCTGCTCAAGGCCCATGACGTGCTGCGGGTCGAGCGGCTGCGGGATCCCGCGCGGCGCGCCCTGGTCGTGGTGGTGACCGACGGGCGGGCCACCGGGGGCGCCGAACCGGTGGCGCTCGCGGGGCGGGCGGCCTTGCTGCTGGCCGCCGAGGGCGTCGCGTCCGTGGTCGTGGACTGCGAGTCGGGGCCGGTGCGGCTGGGGCTCGCCGGGCGGCTCGCCGGGGAGCTGGGCGGTACGGCGGTGACGCTGGACGAGCTGCACGCGGACAGCATCGCCGGGCTCGTACGGAATGTGCAGGGGACGCAGAGGACCGCGAGGAGGGCCGCGTAATGCCGCAGGGGCAGCCGAGTGTCGTACCGGACGACGGACTGACGACCCGTCAGCGCCGTAACCGTCCGCTCGTCGTCGTGCACACGGGCGTCGGCAAGGGCAAGTCGACCGCCGCCTTCGGGCTCGCGCTGCGCGCCTGGAACCAGGGCTGGCCGATCGGGGTGTTCCAGTTCGTCAAGTCGGCCAAGTGGAAGGTCGGCGAGGAGAACGCGCTCAAGGTGCTGGGGGCGTCGGGGCAGGGCGGGACCGTCGACTGGCACAAGATGGGTGAGGGCTGGTCGTGGGTGCAGCGCGACCTTCAGGGTGACAACGCGACCAACGAGGAGAAGGCCCGGGAGGGCTGGGAGCAGGTCAAGCGCGACCTGGCCGCCCAGACGTACCGGCTGTACGTGCTGGACGAGTTCGCGTACCCGATGCACTGGGGCTGGGTCGACACCGACGAGGTCGTCGAGGTGCTGCGGGCCCGCCCCGGCACCCAGCATGTGGTGATCACCGGGCGGAACGCGCCCGAGGGGCTCGTGGAGTTCGCCGACCTGGTGACCGACATGTCCAAGGTGAAGCACCCGATGGACGTGGGGCAGAAGGGCCAGAAGGGCATCGAGTGGTGATGTCCTCCCTCTCTTCCGTCCCCCGGCTGGTCATCGCCGCGCCGTCCTCGGGCAGCGGCAAGACCACCGTGGCCACGGGGCTGATGGCGGCCTTCGCCGGGCGGGGGCTCGCCGTGTCCCCGCACAAGGTGGGGCCCGACTACATCGACCCCGGGTACCACGCGCTCGCGACCGGGCGCGCGGGACGGAACCTCGACGCGTATCTGTGCGGGCCGGAGCTGATCGCTCCGCTGTTCCTGCACGGCGCGCGCGGCTGCGACCTGGCCGTGGTCGAGGGCGTGATGGGGCTGTACGACGGGGCCGCGGGCGAGGGGGAGCTGGCCTCCACGGCGCAGGTCGCGAAGGTGCTGCGGGCGCCGGTGGTGCTGGTCGTCGACGCGTCCTCGCAGTCGCGGTCGGTGGCGGCGCTGGTGCACGGGTTCGCATCCTGGGATCCGCAGGTGCGGATCGGGGGCGTGATCCTGAACAAGGTCGCCTCGGACCGGCACGAGGAACTGCTGCGGGACGCGCTGGACGCGTCCGGGGTGCCCGTGCTGGGGGTGCTGCGCAGGGTGGCCCGGGTGGACACGCCGTCGCGGCACCTGGGGCTGATACCGGTGGCCGAGCGGCGGGCGGAGGCGGTCGAGGCGGTCGAGGCGATGGCCGCGCAGGTGCGCCAGGGCTGCGATCTGGACGCGCTGTGGGCGCTGGCGCGGAGTGCGGGTGCGCTGCCGGACGCGCCCTGGGAGCCGCCGGTGTACGACACCCGCGCGCGGGAGGTGGTCGCCGTGGCGGGCGGTCCCGCCTTCACGTTCTCCTACGCCGAGCACACCGAACTGCTCACCGCCGCCGGTGCCGAGGTCGTCGTGTTCGACCCGCTGCGCGACGAGCGGCTGCCCGACGGCACGGCGGGGCTGGTCGTCGGCGGCGGCTTCCCGGAGGTGTACGCCGCCGAGCTGTCCGCGAACGAGCCGCTGCGCACGGCGGTCGCCGAACTGGCGCTCGGGGGCGCCCCGGTCGCCGCCGAGTGTGCCGGACTGCTGTATCTGTGCCGGGAGTTGGACGGGCAGCCCCTGTGCGGGGTGCTCGACGCGAGCGCCCGGATGAGCGAACGGCTGACCCTCGGCTACCGGGACGCGGTGGCCGTGAGCGACAGTGTCCTCGCCGCGGCCGGGACACGGATGCGGGGCCATGAGTTCCACCGGACCGTGGTGGAGCCCGCGGCGGGGACGGCTCCCGCCTGGGGCGTACGCGCCCCCGCGCGGCGCGTCGAAGGTTTCGTACAGCAAGGTGTGCACGCCAGTTATCTGCACACGCACTGGGCCGCCACGCCCGGTGCGGCCCGTCGGTTCGTGGAGAGGTGCCGGACGTCATGAGCAGCAGGCTGATCGGAGTCGGGGTGGGTCCCGGCGACCCGGAGCTGGTGACCGTCAAGGGCGTCAACGCGCTGCGGGAGGCCGACGTGGTCGTCGTCCCCGTGATGGGCGACGCCGACGGGAACGACGGCGGGGAGCGCGGGCGCGCCGAGGCGACCGTGCTGCACTACGTGCCCGAGGAGAAGGTCGTGCGCGTCGTGTTCGCGCTCAACGAGCGCACCGACCGGGCGCGGCGCGAGGCGGCCTGGGACGCGGCCGGGGAGCATGTGGCGCGGCTGCTCGGGCGCCATTCCGCCGTCGCCTTCGCCACCATCGGCGACCCCAACGTGTACTCCACGTTCACCTATCTCGCGCACACCGTCCAGGAGTCGGTGCCGGGCGTCCGCGTCGAGACCGTGCCCGGCATCACCGCCATGCAGGACCTCGCCGCGCGGTCGGGGGCCGTACTGACCGAGGGCACCGAGCCGCTCACGCTGGTGCCCGTCACGGCCGGCTCCTCCGTGCTGAAGGACGCCCTCAGCGGTCCGGGGACCGTCGTGGCCTACAAGTTCGGGCGGCGGGCGCACGAGGTGGCCGAGGCGCTGCGCGAGACCGGGCGCATCGACGACGCCGTGTGGGGAGCCTCGCTCGGGCTGCCGGAGGAGACCGTCCGGCCGGCCGCGGACCTCGACGACGGTCCGCTCCCCTATCTGTCCACCCTCATCTCGCCGGCCCGGCGCGACGGCACCCGCGGCGGCAAGCTGTGACCGGGGGCGGACCGGCCCGCAGGGCCCGCCGGCAGCCACCCGACCGCCGCGCCCCCGACCGTGCGCGGCGGGGTCGTTGAGCCGCGTGGGCGCGACGAAGGACGCCCTGGCCCTTCGCTGTCCGGCCGCCCCCGGCGCGCGCCGGACCGGCGGCCGCGTGCGCACCCGTGTTCCGCACCGCCCGAATTTTCCGTAGGAGAGGACCGATTCCCATGGCCGATGCCCCCACCGGCAAGGTGACCTTCGTCGGTGCCGGCCCCGGCGCCGCCGACCTGCTGACGTTCCGTGCCGCGCGCGCCATCGCCGAGGCCGACATCGTGATCTGGGCGGCCAGCCTGGTGCAGGCGGAGGTCCTGGAGCACGCGCGCGAGGGCGCCGAGATCCTGGACTCGGCGACCATGTCCCTGGAGGACGTCGTCGCCGTGTACGAGCGGGCCCGTGCGCAGGGCCTGCGGGTGGCCCGTATCCACTCCGGCGACCCGGCCCTGTGGGGCGGCACCCAGGAGCAGCTCGACCGGTGTGCCGGGATCGGCATCGAGACCGAGGTCGTGCCGGGTGTCTCCGCCTTCTCCGCCGTCGCCGCGCTCGCCCGGCGGGAGCTGACGATCCCCGAGGTCGCCCAGTCCGTCGTCCTGACCCGGCTCGGCGGCGGCAAGACGCCGATGCCGCCCGGGGAGGAGGTACGCGAGTTCGCCCGGCACGGCACCACGATGGCGATCTTCCTGTCGGCGGCCCGCAGCGGCCAGCTGGTGCGGGAGCTGCTGGAGGGCGGCTATCCGACGACCACCCCGGTCGTGGTCGCCCACCAGGCGACCTGGCCGGAGGAGCTGCTGGTCACGTGCACCCTCGGCACGCTGGAGGAGACCGTCAAGGAACACCGGCTGTGGAAGCACACGCTGTTCCTGGTCGGCCCGGCGCTCGACGCGCACGGCACCCGCTCGCATCTGTACCACCCCGGTCACTTCCACGGTTACCGCAAGGCCGATCCCGAGGCCCGCAAGGTCCTGCGCGCACAGGGTGCGAGCACGTGATCACGGTCGTCGGTACGGGCACGGGGGCGCCCCTTCCCGCCGAGGCGGTCGCCGGCGCGGACCTGGTGGTGGGCGCCCGGCGGCATCTGGCGGCCGCCCGGCTGCCGAAGGACGCGGAGCGGATCGTCCTCGGGCCGCTGGCGCCCGCCCTCGACGCGATCGAGCGGCACCTCGGCCAGGGGCGGCGGGTCGCGGTGCTCGCCTCCGGGGACCCCGCCTTCTTCGGGATCGTCCGCGCGCTGGCCGAACGGTTCGGGCCCGGGCGGCTGGACGTGCGGCCGGGTGTCTCCTCCGTGGCCACCGCCTTCGCACGGCTCGGGCTGCCGTGGGACGACGCGGTGGTGGTGAGCGCGCACGGCCGTGACCTGCGGACGGCGGTGCGGGTGTGCCGGGCGCGGCCGAAGGTCGCCGTGCTGACCGGTCCGGGGGCCGGCCCCGCCGAACTGGGGGCGGCGCTCGCCGGCGGCCCCGGCGGGCGGGTCCTCGTCGTGGCGAGCGCGCTCGGCGATCCGGAGCACGAGCGCGTGGAGCGGGTGACGCCCGCGGAGGCCGCGGGGCGCTACTGGGGTACGGCGGTCAGCGTGGTGCTGTGCCTGGATCCGGCGGCGGCGCTCGGACCGGTCCGCACGGTGGCGGGGCCGGGACCCGGCCCGGTCGCCTGGGCCCTGGAGGAGAGCGCGTTCACCCACCGTGACTCGATGATCACCAAGTTCGAGGTCCGTGCGCTGGCGCTGGCCCGGCTGGGGCCGCGCCTCGGCGATCTGGTCTGGGACGTCGGCGCGGGCTCCGGGTCGGTGGCCGTGGAGTGCGCACGGCTCGGTGCGGCCGTCACCGCGGTCGAGAGGACGGCGGACGGTGCCGCACGGATCCGCGCCAACGCCACGGCGCACGGCGTCGACGTCCAGGTGGTGCACGGCGCCGCACCCGACGCGCTGGCCGGTCTGGACGAGCCCGACGCCGTGTTCATCGGCGGCGGCGGACGCGAACTGCCCGCCATCGTGACGGCGTGCGCGCGGCGGGCCCGTCGGGCGGTCGTGATCGCCATGGCCGCGCTGGACCGCGTCCCCGCGGCGCGCGAGGCGCTCCTCGCGGCCGGGTTCGGCTGCGACGGCGTGCTGTTGCAGTCGTCACGGCTCGCACCGCTGCCGGGGGACGTGACCCGGCTCGCGGCGACCAACCCTGTCTTCCTGCTGTGGGGCACGCGGCCTCCGGCGCGTACCGAAGGAGTTGCTCAGTGATCGGCCTCATTTCCGCCACCGCGGCGGGGGCGGCTGCGCGGGACCGGCTGGCGGCGGCCTGGCCCGGCCGGACGCGGGTGTACGACGGCCCGGTCGGGGACGCCGTACGGGCCGCGTTCGCGGAGTGCGAGCAGCTTGTGTGCTTCCTGGCGACCGGCGCGGTCGTCCGGCTGATCGCCCCGCTGCTGGGGGACAAGGTGTCCGACCCGGGTGTGGTGTGCGTCGACGAGGGCGGGCGGTTCGCGGTGTCCCTGGTCGGCGGCCATGCGGGCGGCGCCAATGAACTCGCCCGCGCGGTGGGGGAGGTGCTGGGCGCCGGGCCCGTGGTGACGACCGCGACGGACGCGGTGGGACTGCCGGGCCTCGACACGCTCGGCTTCCCGGTCGAGGGCGATGTCGCCGGGGTCTCGCGGGCGCTGCTCGACGGGGAACCGGTGGCCCTGGCGGCGGAGGTGAGCTGGCCGCTGCCGCCGCTGCCCCTCGCGGCCGAGGGCCGGTACACGATCCGGGTCACGGACCGGGCCGGCGCGCCCGCCGAGCGCGAGGTGGTGCTGCGGCCGCCGTCCCTGGTCGTCGGCGTCGGCGCCTCCAGGGGCGCTCCCGTCGACGAGGTCCTGGGGCTCGTCCAGGGCGCGCTGCGGGACGCCGGGCTGAGCGCCGCGTCGCTCGCCGCGCTCGCCACCGTCGACGCCAAGGCCGGCGAGCCCGGCATCCTGGGGGCGGCCGAGCGGCTCGGGGTGCCCGTGGTGACGTACCCCGCCGAGGAGTTGGCGGAGGTCGAGGTGCCCAACCCCTCCGACGCGCCGCTCGCCGCGGTCGGCACGCCGTCCGTCGCGGAGGCCGCCGCGCTGGCTCAGGGCGGTGAACTCCTGGTCCCCAAGCGCAAGTCGGCCGGGACTCCGGCGATGGCGACCTGTGCCGTCGTACGCAGACCGGGGCGCGGGCGGCTCGCCGTCGTCGGCCTCGGCCCCGGTGCCCGGGACCTGCTGACGCCGCGCGCGAAGGCGGAGGTGCGGCGCGCGGCGGTGCTGGTCGGGCTCGACCAGTACGTCGACCAGATCCGCGATCTGCTGCGCCCCGGCACCCGAGTCCTTCAGTCGGGGCTCGGCGCCGAGGAGGAGCGGGCACGCACGGCGGTCGCCGAGGCCCGCAAGGGGCATGCCGTGGCGCTGATCGGCAGCGGGGACGCCGGGGTGTACGCGATGGCGTCGCCCGCGCTGGCCGAGGCGTCCGACGACATCGACGTGATCGGGGTGCCCGGGGTCACGGCGGCGCTCGCGGCCGGGGCGATCCTCGGCGCGCCGCTCGGCCACGACCATGTGTCGATCAGCCTCTCCGACCTGCACACCCCCTGGGAGGTCATCGAGCGTCGGGTGCGGGCCGCGGCCGAGGCGGACCTCGTCGTGACCTTCTACAACCCGCGCAGCCGGGGCCGCGACTGGCAGCTTCCGAAGGCGCTCGCGATCCTCGCCGGGCACCGGGCGCCGACGACGCCGGTCGGTGTCGTACGCAACGCGTCCCGGCCGGGCGAGTCGAGCCGGGTGACGACCCTGGCCGGTCTCGACCCGGCGACGGTCGACATGATGACGGTCGTGACCGTGGGCAACACGGCGACCCGTGAGATCGCGGGGCGCATGGTGACGCCGCGCGGCTACCGCTGGCAGGAGGAGTCCCGGTGAACCGTGTGGTCCACCCGATCGAGCAGGAGTCGTTCCGGCGGCTGCGCGCCCGCCTGGACACCTCGCACTTCCCCCCGCTGACGCGGGCGGTGGTGGAGCGGGTCGTCCACTCGGCCGCAGATCTGGAGTACGCGAGCGATCTCGTGCTGGACGAGGCCGAGCTGGTCCGGGCGCACACCGCGCTGCACGAGGGGGCGCCGGTGGTCGTGGACGTGGAGATGGTGGCCGCCGGGATCACCCGGCGCGAGACGGTCTGCCGTCTGAAGGACGCCCGGTCCGGCCCCGGAATGACGCGTTCGGCGCACGCGATCCGGCTGGCGTACGAGGACGTGGGCCCCGGAGCGCTCTGGGTGATCGGCTGTGCGCCGACCGCTCTGGAGGAGCTGCTGACCCTGGACGCCTCCCCCGCGCTCGTCATCGGTCTGCCTGTCGGCTTCGTCGGCGCGGCCGAGTCCAAGGCCGCGCTGCGCGAGAGCGGGCTGCCCGCCGTGAGCAACGTGTCCGAGAAGGGCGGTTCGGCGGTCGCCGCCGCCGCGCTCAACGCCCTGCTGTACCACCCCACTGCGAAGGAGACCCTGTGACCACCCCGCCGCCCGCCCTGCTCATCGCCGGCCATGGCACCCGGGACGAGGCCGGAGCCGAGGCGTTCCGCGACTTCGTGCGGGAGCTGGGGCGCCGTCACCCCGAACTGCCCGTCGCGGGCGGCTTCATCGAGCTGTCGCCGCCGCCGCTGGGGGAGGCGGTGACCGAGCTGGTGGAGCGGGGGGTGCGCCGGTTCGCCGCCGTGCCGCTGATGCTGGTGTCCGCCGGGCACGCCAAGGGGGACATCCCGGCGGCCCTGGCCCGCGAGAAGGAGCGGCACCCGGGGATCTCGTACACCTACGGCCGTCCGCTCGGCCCGCACCCGGCGCTGCTGTCGGTGCTGGAGCGGCGGCTGGACGAGGCGCTGGGCGGCTCGTCCCGCGTGCCCGGGGACCGGGCCGGGGTGACGGTGCTGCTGGTGGGCCGCGGCTCCACCGATCCCGACGCCAACGCCGAGGTCCACAAGGCGGCGCGGCTGCTGTGGGAGGGGCGCGGGTACGCGGGCGTGGAGACGGCGTTCGTGTCGCTGGCGGCGCCGGATGTGCCGAGCGGCCTCGACCGGTGCGCGCGGCTGGGCGCCCGGCGGATCGTCGTCCTGCCGTACTTCCTGTTCACGGGCATCCTGCCGGACCGGGTGCGGCGGCAGACCGAGGGCTGGGCGGCGGCCCACCCGGACGTCGAGGTGCGCTCGGCGGACGTCATCGGGCCGGAGCCGGAACTGTTCGACCTGGTGAGGGAGCGGTACGAGGAGGCGGTGCGGGGGGATCTGCGGATGAACTGCGACTCGTGCGTGTACCGGATCGCGCTGCCGGGCTTCGAGGACAAGGTAGGGCTGCCGCAGCAGCCGCACTTCCACCCCGACGACGACGGCCACCACCACGGTCACGGGCATCACCACCACCACGGTGGGCACAGCCCCTCCCATGCACACTGACCACGACGGTGGCCGGCACGACCTGCGCCACCATGGGGACGCCGAGGTCCGGGACGACGGGGCGGCGCTGACGGATCTCGCGGTGAACGTGCGCGCGGACACGCCCCCGGGATGGCTGCGCGAGGTGATCGCCGGGTCGCTGGACGGGCTCGCGGCGTACCCCGACGGGCGGGCCGCCCGGGCGGCGGTGGCGGCGCGGCACGGGCTGCCCGCCGAGCGGGTGCTGCTCACGGCGGGCGCGGCCGAGGCGTTCGTCCTGCTCGCGCGCACCCTGAAGGTGCGTCAGCCGGTCGTCGTGCACCCGCAGTTCACGGAGCCGGAGGCGGCGCTGCGGGACGCCGGGTATGCGGTGGACCGGGTCCTGCTGCGGCAGCGGGACGGCTTCCGCCTGGATACGGCGCTGGTACCGGAGGACGCGGACCTGGTGCTGATCGGCAACCCGACGAACCCCACGTCGGTGCTGCACCTGGCGGCCTCGATCACCGAACTGGCCCGCCCGGGGCGCACCTTGGTGGTCGACGAGGCGTTCATGGACGCGGTGCCCGGGGAGCGGGAGGCGCTGGCGGGCCGCACGGACGTGCCCGGTCTGGTGGTTCTGCGCAGCCTGACCAAGACCTGGGGACTGGCGGGCCTGCGCATCGGCTACGTCCTGGCCGACCCCGCGACGATCGCCGGACTGCAACGGGCGCAACCGCTGTGGCCGGTGTCCACGCCCGCGCTCGCGGCGGCCGAGGCGTGTGTGTCGCCCCGGGCGCTGGCGGAGGCGGCGCACGCGGCGCACCGGGTGGCGGCGGACCGCGCCCATCTGGTGGCGGGGCTGCGGGAGTTCGGGCCCGACGGACTGCATGTGGTCGAGCCGGCCGAGGGCCCGTTCGTGCTGGTCCGCCTGGCGCGGGCGGCGGCCGTGCGGCGCCATCTGCGCGACCTCGGTTTCGCGGTGCGGCGCGGGGACACCTTCCCGGGCCTGAACGAGGAGTGGCTGCGGCTGGCGGTACGGGACCGGGCGACGGTGAACCGCTTCGTGCAGGCCCTGGACCGTGCGGTGACGCTGGCAGGGCGGTGAAGGCGGCGCCGGACGGGCCGGCGCCGGCCTGAGGTCAGCCGCGACGGCGGCGGCGCGCCAGCGTCACCGCTCCCCCGCCCGCGACGAGCAGCACGACCGCCCCGCCCAGGAGGTACGGCGTCATCGCGCTCCCGCCGGTCTCCGCGAGCCCCTCCTCCTTCACGGGCGCCCCCTGCGGCCTCAGGTTCTCGGCGGAATGCTCGCCGGAGGCGGTGGGGGCCGCCGATGCGCCGCCCGTCGTGGCGGGGGCCGCCGGTGCCTCGCAGGTGACGCCTCCCAGAGTCACCTGCCCCCGCACCTCCGCCACGTTCAGCTTCAGCGGATTCACGGTCACCGTCAGCCGCAGCGCGGCGGCCGCCGCCGTCCGCGAGGTCGTGCTGGCCGGCGACACCTCCAGCCGTACCTCCCCGACACCCGGCACCTTCACGTCCGAGGGGCCGCCCGCCGTCACCCTCACCTTCCGGCCGAGCACCGTCACCGCGCCCAGCAGGTTCGCCGTGGCGACGGGCTTCTTCCCGGCCTCGCACACGGCCTTCGAGGTGACGCCGTCGACCTCGATCAGGGACAGCAGGGGCAGCCCGGGCACATGGACCCGGGCGTGCGCGAGGCGGGTGGAGCCCTCCGCCCTGGTGGCGGACACCTTCGCGCTCGCCGTGGCGACATCGGCGGTGAGCACGGGGAACGGCTGTCCGCCGTCGACGCCGTCGAGACGGGCCGACAGCGCGGTCCGGTCCGCGCTGTCCGGCGCCTCGACGGCGTTGAGGGAGACGGTGAGCGGGACGTTCACGGTCTTGTCGAGCAGGGACACCTCGAGTCCGGTGCGCAGGACGGCGGCGCTCGCCCGCCCGTGGTTCTCGGTGGCGCCTGCGGAACCGGCGCCGGCGAGCACGGTCGGACCGGCGGCCAGCGCGGTGGCCAGTGCGACGGTGGCCAGACGGCGGGCGGGCAGGCGGGAAGTGGTGCCGTTCACGGGTGGGACCCCCAGGGAAGTCGGTCTTGGGACCCGGAAAGAATCGCGGCACCGGAAGCACACCGTCAGCGATACGGCATGACTTCACCCGATCGTGGATCTTTCGTGCACCTTTTCGAAAAGAGCGACACGTCTGTTCACCGGTGTCCCCCGGACATCCCCCACACCGGGGGCGCGAGCGGGGCGCGCGCCGCCCGCCTCGGCACTACCCGACGATCCGCCCGTTCAGCACCACGCGCCGCGGCGCCGCCAGCACCCGGACGTCCGCGCGGGGATCCGTCTCGTACACCACGAGGTCCGCCGGGGCCCCCTCCTGAAGGCCGGGCCGCCCCAGCCAGCGCCGGGCGCCCCACACGGTCGCGGACAGGGCCGCCACCGGCGGGATGCCCGCGGTCACCAGCTCGGCCACCTCGCCGGCCACCAGACCGTGCGGCAGCGAACCGCCCGCGTCGGTGCCGACGTACACGGGGATCCCGGCGTCGTACGCGGCGCGCACGGTGTCGTACCGCCGCTCGTGCAGCCGTCGCATATGGGCCGACCAGCGCGGGAACTTCGTCTCCCCGCCCTGGGCGAGCCGCGGGAAGGTCGCGATGTTCACCAGGGTCGGGACGATCGCGACGCCCCGCTCCGCGAACAGCGGGATCGTCTCCTCCGTGAGGCCCGTCGCGTGCTCGATGCAGTCGATGCCCGCCTCGACCAGGTCGCGCAGTGAATCCTCCGCGAAACAGTGCGCGGTGACCCGCGCCCCCAGCCGGTGCGCCTCCTCGATCGCCGCCTGGACCGCCTCGCGCGGCCAGCAGGCGGACAGGTCCCCGGACTCCCGGTCGATCCAGTCGCCGACGAGCTTGACCCAGCCGTCGCCGCGCCGGGCCTCCCGGGCGACGTACGCGACCAGGTCCTCGGGCTCGATCTCCCAGGCGTAGTCGCGGATGTAGCGGCGGGTGCGCGCGATGTGCCGGCCGGCCCGGATGATGCCGGGCAGGTCGTCGCGGTCGTCGATCCAGCGGGTGTCCGACGGGGAGCCCGCGTCACGGATCAGCAGGGTGCCCGCGTCCCGGTCGGTCAGCGCCTGCTTCTCGGCGACGTCCTCGCAGACCGGTCCGTGGGTGTCGAGGCCGACATGGCAGTGCGCGTCGACGAGGCCGGGCAGCGCCCAGCCCTCGACGGTACGGACGTCCCGCGCCCCGGACGGCCGGTCGTAGGAGATCCGGCCGTCGACCACCCACAGCCCGTCCCGGACCTCCTCCGGCCCGACGAGCACCCGCCCCTTCACGTGCAGCACCGCGCGATCGCTCATGTACCGCACCCTAGTCCGCCGGTTACCCGCCCCGGCCCGCCCGGTCGGAGGTCTCCTCGGACATCTCGGCCATCGCGGGGTCGAGCAGGCGGGAGAGGAAGTGGCGGGTGCGCTCGTGCTGCGGGTCGCCGATGACCTGGTCCGGTGCGCCGTCCTCGACGATCACGCCGCCGTCCATGAAGACGACCCGGTCGGCGACCTCCCGGGCGAAGGACATCTCATGGGTGACGACCATCATCGTCATGCCCTCGGTGGCCAGCATGCGCATGACGGCGAGGACGTCACCGACCAGCTCGGGGTCGAGGGCCGAGGTCGGCTCGTCGAAGAGCATGACCTCGGGGCCCATCGCCAGTGCCCGGGCGATGGCCACGCGCTGCTGCTGGCCGCCGGAGAGGGAGGAGGGGTAGGCCTCCGCCTTCTCGGACAGGCCGACCCGGGCGAGGTTCTCGGCGGCGATCTTGGCTGCGGTCGCCTTGTCCCGCTTGAGCACCCTGCGCTGGGGCAGCGTGAGGTTCTCGGTGACGCTCAGGTGCGGGAAGAGGTTGAACTGCTGGAAGACCATGCCGATGCGGCGGCGTACGGCGTCGATGTCGACGTCCGGGTCGGTGAGCTCGGTGCCGCCGACGAAGACCTGGCCCTTGCTGGGCTCCTCCAGCAGGTTCACGCAGCGCAGCAGCGTGGACTTGCCGGAGCCGGAGGGGCCGATGACACAGACGACCTCGCCCTGGTTGATCTCCAGGTCGATGCCGCGCAGGACGTGGTTGTCGCCGAAGGACTTGTGCAGATCCTGGACACGGATCTCGGGGCGGGTCACCGGATCTCCCTCTTGGCCTTGGACTCCATCCGGCGCACGACGAGGCTGAGCGGAATCGTGATCAACAGGTAGCACAGGCCCGCGACCAGGATCGGCGTGGAGTTCGCGGTCGTACTGGCCAGGTCGTTGCCGAACTTGGACAGCTCGCGCTGCTCCAGGGTGACACCGAGGAACAGCACCAGCGAGGAGTCTTTGAAGAGCAGGACGAGTTCGTTGGTCAGTGGCGGCAGGATGATGCGGAAGGCCTGCGGCAGGATGATGGAGACCATGGCCCGGGCGGGCGAGAAGCCGAGGGAACGGGCCGCCTCCATCTGTCCCTTGGGCACGGCCTGGATACCCGCGCGGATCGTCTCCGCCATGTAGGCGGCGGAGACCAGTCCGAGCGCGACGGCGACCTTGCCGTAGATGCCGCCCGGGTACTGGATGTCCGGGAAGGCCAGTGGCACGCCGGTGCCGACGAAGATGAAGATCAGCAGTGCGGGCAGGCCGCGGAAGATCTCGATGTAGATGCCGGCGAGCCAGCGGTAGGGCCCCACGGACGACAGGCGCATCAGGGCGATGACCATGCCGAGGGCCAGGCCGACGACGAACCCGGACAGCGTGAACAGCACGGTGTTCTTCAGGGCCACCGTGATGAGGTCCGGGAACATCTGCTGCGCGATGTGGGCCTGCGCGAACTGATTCTTCAGCCGCCCCCAGTCCGCGGAGGCCGCGAACGCGATCACCGCGGCGACGAAGACGACGTACTGCGCCCCGCGCGCGAGCCGACGTCTCTGACGGGGCGTCACACCGGTTTTCCCCGGCTGGATGCGTGTGTCCGTGTCAGTGGTCATGGAGTCAGGAAGCCGAGGGGGCCGGGGACGCGACGGAGGCGTTGTACGGGCCGATCCACTGCTCGTAGATCTTCTTGTACGTGCCGTCGGCCTTGGCGTCCCTCAGAGCCTTGTTGATGGCGTCGAGCAGGGCCTTGTTGCCCTTCTTGACCGTGAAACCGTACTGCTCGCCGGTCTTGAGGTTGTCGACGACCTGGAAGGCGTCCGCGTTGGCCTTGTCCTTCAGCCAGCCCTGGACCACCGGGTAGTCGATGATGACGGCCTGGACCTGGCCGGTGCGCAGGCCGTCGAGGACCGCGTCGGAGGAGGCGAAGGAGACCGGGTCGAGGCCCTTGCTCCTGGCGTAGTCCTCACCCGTGGTCTGGGCCTGGGCGCCGAGCTTCTTGCCCTTGGCCTTCAGGTCGGCCAGCGAGGTGACGCCGCTCTTCTTGTCGGCCAGGACGGCCTGGGTGGCGTCGAAGTACGGGTCGGAGAAGTCGACGTTCTTCTTGCGTTCGGCGGTGATGGTCATGCCGGCCGCGGCCAGGTCGCACTGGCCGGAGTTGAGGAACGCGCCGGTCTTGAAGTTCTCGAACGGCGTGTCCAGGATCTGCTGCTTCACCCCGAGGTCCTTGGCGACCAGGTCGATCAGGGACACGTCGAAGCCCTGCACCTTGCCGCCGATCTCCGACTGGAAGGGGGGGTAGGGCAGGTGCGTGCAGGTGGTGATCTGACCCGCCTTGACGAGGTCGACCCCGCCGACGGCCGACTTGCCTGCACTGCCGCCACTGCCGCTCGAGGTGCAGCCGGCCACGAGCACGGCGCCGGCCGTCGCGGTGATGGCGGCCAGGAAGCGGGCCCGGCGCCCGAGGAGCGTCTTCACGGAGGACCTCTCTGAGGGGATGTGCGGTGATGTGCGGATTCTGATTATAAGGAGATGTTTGAGCCCCTCAAATTAAACCGATGGTCCCACAGTCGTCCAACCTAAGAACCAACCAGCTCAAAGAGTGAAACACCCGCCGGTTACCCTCGACTCCGTCCACTGCGCGATCTACCCCGTGATCCGCCCCCCGATCCGTCCCGCGATCCATCCGTGACCAAAGAGAGCACCGCCGTGACGCACCCCTTCCTGGACCTCCCTCCGCTGAGCGCCGCCCGCTTCGCCTCGATCGAGGACCGCGTGGCACGGCTCATGTCCACCGAGCAGGACGTCGTGATCATGCAGGGCGAGGCGCTGCTGCCGCTGGAGGGCGCGATCCGCGGGTGCGCCGGACCCGGCACGACGGCACTGAACGTGATCACCGGCCCCTACGGTCAGACCTTCGGCGACTGGCTGCGGGACTGCGGGGCGACCGTGTACGACCTGGCCGTGCCGTTCCACACGGCGGTCACGGCGGCCCAGATCCATGAGGCCCTCACCGAGCATCCGGAGATCGACCTCGTGTCGCTGGTGCACGCGGAGGCGGCGACCGGCAACACCAACCCCGTCGAGGAGATCGGTGCGGTGGTGCGGGAGCACGGCGCGCTGCTCTATCTGGACGCCGTCGCGTCCATCGGCGCGGAGCCGGTGCTGCCGGACGCCTGGGGCGTGGACCTGTGCGTGATCGGGGCGCAGAAGGCCCTGGGCGGGCCGGCGGGGGTGTCGGCGGTGTCGGTGAGCGAGCGGGCGTGGGCCCGGATGGCGGCGAACGCGGGGGCGCCGCGCCGCTCGTACCTGTCGCTCCTGGACTGGAAGGAGCGCTGGATCGACGGCGGCCGTACGGCGCTGCTGCACGCGCCCGCACAGTTGGAGATGCTGGCCCTGGAGGCGTGTGCGGAGCGGATCGAGGCGGTGGGCCTGGACACCGTGACGGCCAGGCACCGGTTCGCCGCCGCGGCGACCCGGGCGGGCGCGGTGGCGCTGGGCGGGGGCCTGGAGCCGTATGTGTACAAGGACGCGGAGGCGGCTCCGGTCGCCACGACCCTGCGGGCACCGTCGGGTGTGGTCGCGGCGGAGCTGGTCGCCGCCGCGCTGAAGTCGGAGCCCGCCCTGCCGTTGGCCGCGGGCGGGGGCGCGCTGGCGAGGGAGATGATCCGGGTCAACCACTACGGGTCCGACGCGACGCCGGAGGCCGTGCAGGCGAGCCTGGCCGCGCTGGGGGCCGCGCTGCGCCGGTCCGGGGCCGCGGTGGACCTGGACGCGGCCCGGCAGGCGGCCGCCCGGAGCTGGCCGCAGGGCTGACGGCGCGCGGGCCGCGGAGGGCGGGCGTTCACCGCCCGCGGAGCAGACCGCGGGCGGGTGGCACCGCCTCCCGGTCCACCCCCGCGCCACCCCCCGAGGACTTCTTCGCCGGCGCGGGCTCCCTCGACCACGGCCACGACAACCCCGTCGAGTCCGCCCTCGAGCCGGCCCGCAAGGTGAAGGGCCGCGCGTCCGTGGGGGACGACAGGCCCCGGCCCGGTGCCTCACCCGGCCAGCGCCGCCAGCAGCCGGTCGACGTCCTCGGACGTGTTGTACAGGTGGAAGGCGGCGCGCAGACGGCCCGCGCGCTCGGAGACCTCGATGCCCGTCCCGCTCAACTCGCTCTGCCTCGGGCCGAGTCCGGGCACGGAGACGATCGGGGAGGCCGGCGCGGGGAGCGGCTCGTGGCCGAGGGAGGTGAGGCCGGTGCGGAATCGCTCGGCGAGGGCGAGGTCGTGGGCCCGTACGGTGTCCACGCCGAGTTCCTCCAGAAGTCCGAGGGAGTGGCGGGCGCCGGCGTAGGAGAAGAGGGCGGGGCTCTCGTCGAACCGCCGGGCGGAGTGGGCGAGTTCGCCGATCGGACCGTAGGTGCTGTCCCAGGGCCGCTCCCCCGCGACCCAGCCGGCGAACAGCGGGGTGAGGCCGCCGAGGTCCTCCGGGACCACCAGGAAGGCCACGCCCCGCGGGCACAGCAGCCACTTGAAGGCGACGGCGGCGACGTAGTCGTACGCGCTCGCGTCGAAGTCCAGCCAGCCGGCGGCCTGCGACGCGTCGACATAGGTGCGGGCCCCGTGCTCGTGGGCCGCGGCGCGGATCGCGGGCAGGTCGGCGATCCGGCCGTCCGCCGACTGCGCGCCGCTCACGGCGACCAGCGCCGTGCCGGGCCGCACCGCCCCGGCGATCTGCTCCAGGGGCACGGCGCGCACCTTCAGATCGCGGCGGACGTGGAAGGGGTTCACCACGGAGCTGAAGTCGCCCTCGGCGGTGAGCACCTCGGCGCCCTCGGGCAGCGAGGCGGCGATCAGCCCGGTGTAGACGGCGACCGAGGCCCCGGCCGCCACCCGGCGGACGGGGACCCCGGTCAGCCGGGCGAAGGAGGCGCGGGCGGCCTCGACGTCCGCGAACATGTCCGTCGGCTGCCCGACGGCCGCCGACTCGACGGCGATCCGCAGGGCCTGCACCGTGCGGGCGGGCAGCAGCCCGGTGCTCGCGGTGTTCAGATAGGTGTTCTTCGGGGCGAACTCGGTACGGACGAGGGTCTCGAAGGTCTCCATGGGACCACTGTGCGGCCGCGGGAAGTCACCGTCCATCGCGCATTCCTCCACAGTCCCCTGAAGGAATGCTTATACGACCGCCCTGACCCGCGTCTTCGCTCAGCTCTGCGGAACCGCGCACCCGTCCGGGCCGCAGGCCTCCGCGCCGCCGTCCTCGATCAGCCGCAGCGGGGAGCGCTCGCCCCACGCCTGCGTCAGTGCCTGGGTGAAGACCTCGGCGGGCTGGGCACCGGAGACGCCGTACCTGCGGTCCAGGACGAAGAACGGCACGCCGTTCGCGCCCAGCTCGGCGGCCTCGCGTTCGTCGGCGCGCACGGCGTCCGCGTACGCGGTGGGGTCGGCGAGCACCCGTCGGGCGTCCTCGGCGTCGAGCCCGGCCTCCACTGCCAGCTCCACCAGCCGCTCGTCGCCCTCGGAGTAGAGCGAGCGCTCCTCGGCGAAGTTCGCGCGGTACAGGATCTGGATCAGCTCGTCCTGCCGGCCCTGCTCCTTGGCGAGGTGCAGCAGCCGGTGCAGGTCGAAGGTGTTGCCGTGGTCACGGCCGGTGGTGCGGTAGTCCAGCCCCTCGGCGGCCGCCTGCGCGCCCAGGTTGTTCTCCCCGGCCTGCGCCTGCGCCGCGCTCATCCCGTACTTCTTGGACAGCATCGTGAGAACCGGCTGCACGTCACCCTTGGCGCGGTGCGGGTCCAGCTCGAAGGAGCGGTGCACCACCTCGACCTCGTCCCGGTGCGGGAAGGCCCCGAGCGCCTTCTCGAAGCGGGCCTTGCCGACGTAGCACCAGGGGCAGGCGATGTCGCTCCAGATCTCGACGCGCATGTGTTCGACTTCTCTCCGGTCCGTACGGCCGCGGAGACTCTCTCCGCAACCGTAGGTGAACGTTCAAGCGTCCGGTTTCATTCCCCCGGGACGGCGTACCGGAGGAAGAGGTGGTGGTCGCCCTCGGCCGGGGACGGTACGCGGACGGCCGGCCGTCGAGCCGGGCGGCGGGTCAGGAACCGTCCCGCAGGCTCTCCGGCCAGGAGTCGCGGTACTCCAGGTGGTCGAAGGTGGCCACGCACCCCTCCCCCACCGGCGACTGGGTCATGAAGCCCACCAGGGCCGCGCCCGTCTCCTTCTCGTCCGCCAGGGTGAACAGCCGGACGAACGTCCACCGCTTCCCGTCCAGGGAGGCGTGGAAGGCGAACGCCCGGCCCGTGCGGCTGACCCGGAGCCATACCGAACTGCCCTCCACGGTGAAGGAGTTCACGTCGTCGGAGTGCCCCCGCGTCACCACGGTGCAGACCGTGGGCACATCCGGCGAGTACTCCAGGCACAGCTTGGCCCATGCCCGCTCCCCCACGTGCACATAGAGCACGCCCGCGTCGAAGGACGCGTTGAAGCCGACGGTGACCCGGGCGATCAGCTGGAAGTCGCCCTCGGGCGCGCCCAGCAGCCGGGGCGCGTCCGAGGCCGGGTCCAGCTCCTCACCGGTGGGCGGAACGAAACGATCCTGCCCGGCCCCCGCCCAGCCGGTGAGGGCCCCGTCCTCGTAGGCCCAGTTGCCGTGGGGCCCGTAGGTGCGCAGCGGGAAGGGGAGTTCGGGAAGTTCGAGGTCCATGGGGAGAGTGTCTCAGGCCTGGCCCGCCGGACAGGACCGTCAGCGCTCCAGATGCCCGTCGAACCGCCGCGGCAGCCCCAGCGGGTTGTCGTCCCGCAGCTCCGGCGGCAGCAGCGCCTCGGGGGTGCCCTGGTACACGACGGGCCGCATCCACCGCTCGATCGCCGTGCCGCCGACCGAGGTGGACGTGGAGGTCGTCGCCGGGTAGGGACCACCGTGGTGCTGGGCGGGCGCCACCGCCACCCCCGTGGGCCAGCCGTTCACGAGGACGCGGCCCGCGAGCGGGGTCAGCTCCGCGAGGATCTCCGCGCCGCGGCCCTCGCCGGCGGTCTCCCGCGTGGACAGGTGCACGGTCGCCGTGAGGTTGCCGGGGAGGCGGGACAGCACGGTGTGCGCCTCGGCCTCGTCCTCGTACCGGGCCACCACGGTGACCGGGCCGAAGCACTCCTCCAGGAGCAGGTCGTACGCGCCCTCGGCGGTCAGCCTCTCGGCCGGGACGGTCAGGAAGCCCGGGCTCACCGTGTGCTCGCCGTCGGCGCCGGGCGCCACCGGGGACTCCACATCGGGCAGTCCGGCACGCTCGGCGACCCCGGCGAGGAAGTTGTCACGCATGCGCTGGTCCAGCAGCACTCCGGCGCCGACGTCGCCGACGGCCTCCGTCAGGGACTTCACGAGCCGGTCGCCGGCCGCGCCCGCGGGGGCGAGGACCAGACCGGGCTTCACACAGAACTGGCCGACGCCCAGCGTCATCGAGCCCGCGAGCCCCGCGCCGATCGCCTCGGCGCGCTCGGCGGCCGCCGCCTCGGTGACCACGACCGGGTTGAGCGAGCCCAGTTCGCCGTGGAACGGGATCGGCACGGGGCGCGCGGCCGCCGCGTCGAAGAGCGCACGGCCGCCGCGCACGGACCCGGTGAACCCGGCCGCCGCCACCAGCGGGTGCCGGACCAGCTCGACGCCCGCGGCGAAGCCGTGGACGAGTCCGATGACGCCCTCGGGGATCCCGTGCTCGGCGGCGGCCTCGCGCAGGGTCGCCGCGACCTGCTCGGACAGGGCGGGGTGGTCCGGGTGGGCCTTGACGACCACCGGGCAGCCGGCGGCCAGCGCGCTCGCGGTGTCCCCGCCGGCGACCGAGAAGGCGAAGGGGAAGTTGGAGGCGGAGTAGACGGCGACGACGCCGAGGGGGACCTTGTAGCGGCGCAGGTCCGGGATCGGCGGGGTCGCCGTGTCGTCGGGGTGGTTGATGATCACGTCGAGGAAGGCGCCCTCGTCGACGATGTCCGCGAAGGCCCGCAACTGGTAGCAGGTCCGGGCGAGTTCGCCGGTGAGGCGGACCGGGCCCAGCGCGGTCTCGGCGTCGGCGGTCTCGACGAGCCGGTCCTGCCCGGCTTGCAGCCGGTCGGCCGCGGTGCGCAGGAAGGCGGCGCGGACCGTGCGGTCGGCGAGGGCTCCCCGCGTGGCGTGGGCCGCGCGGACGGCGGCGTCCACCGTCTCGGCCGTGGCCTCGACCGCAACCTGTTCCCGCTGCTTCCCGGTTCGGGGGTCGACACTCCAGACTGGTGCTGCTGCCACCGCGGGTCCCTCCAGATGTCATGCCGCAGTTCGTCCGTCAGTCATCAGTGGCGTTCGATATACTGAACGCCGTCTCTGATGATGAATAGCTGCTCGGAGACTATATCTCCGGCTTCCCGTCGAACGAAGGGGTCAAGGGCGATGTCGGCAGGCGAGACAGGCGGCGGGGCACAGGTCAAGTCCGCGGTGCGGACGGTCGAGTTGCTCGAGTACTTCGCCGGACGCCCCGGTATGCACTCCCTGGCCGCGGTGCAGGAGGCGGTGGGCTATCCGAAGTCCAGCCTGTACATGCTGCTGCGCACGCTCGTGGAGCTGGGCTGGGTGGAGACGGACGCGACCGGCACGCGCTACGGCATCGGCGTGCGGGCGCTGCTGGTGGGCACGTCCTACATCGACGGCGACGACGTGGTGGCGGCGGCCCGCCCCACCCTGGACCGGCTGTCGGACGACACGACGGAGACGATCCACCTGGCGCGGCTGGACGGCACCAACGTGGTGTACCTCGCGACCCGCCAGTCGCAGCACTATCTGCGCCCGTTCACCCGGGTCGGCCGCCGGCTGCCCGCCCACTCGACCTCGCTGGGCAAGGCGCTGCTGAGCACCTACCCGGACGAGCAGGTGCGCAAGATGCTCCCCGAGACGCTCCCCGCGCTGACCGAGCACACCATCACGGACCGGGAGAAGCTCATCGAGGAGCTGCACCAGGTCCGCGAGCAGGGCTACGCCGTCGACCGCGAGGAGAACACGCTCGGTCTGCGCTGCTTCGGGGTCGCCATCCCGTACCGCACCCCGGCCCGCGACGCGATCAGCTGCTCGGTCCCGGTGGCCCGCTTGACCTCGGCCCATGAACAGATGATCAAGGACGCGCTGTTCGACGCCCGGGACCGGCTGACACTGGCGACGCGGAGGCTGTGACGTGGAGGTCGTGCTGCGCGAGGTCCACGACAGCGACCTGCCGGTCTTCTACCGGCAGCTGAACGATCCCGTGGCGCTCCGGATGGCCGCGTTCACCCCCGAGGACCCGGCCGACCGGGCCGGTTTCGACGCCCACTGGGCACGGCTGCGGGACTCCGGTGACGTCGAGGTGCGCACGGTCCTGGCGGACGGTGACGTGGTGGGCACCGCGGGGGTGTACGGCGAGCCGGGCGAACGCGAGGTGACGTACTGGATCGACCGCGCCGTCTGGGGCCGCGGCATCGCGACGGCCGCCCTGCGGATACTGCTGGAGCAGATCCCGGAACGCCCGCTGTACGCCCGGGCCGCCGCCGACAACGTGGCCTCCGCCCGGGTCCTCGGCACGTGCGGCTTCGAGGAGACGGCCCGGGCCAGGGGGTACGCCCACGCCCGCGGGGAGGAGATCGAGGAGATCGTCCTCGTTCTGAAGGCGTGAGGACGTGAGGACCGGTCCCCTGAATCTGAAGGTGTGAGGACCGGCGCCTTCATGAAGTCCCGATGAGAAAACGGGGCGGAAGGGAACCATCCGCACGATCCCGCTCGTCTTCGGGTCGGGATGAACAAGACGATCAGACGCGCATCGGTCTTCGCACTGCTCCTCGTGGTCTCTCTGCTGGTCAGGGCGACCTGGGTGCAGTTCTACGAAGGCAAGGCGCTAGCGGACGACACGGACAACCGGCGGAACGCGATCAACACCTATGCGGGACCGCTCGGAAACATCATCGTGGCCGGCCGGTCGATCACGGGCTCGGCGCGGACCGACGGCAGCGACCTCGCGTACAAACGCACGTACACGGACGGCGAGCTGTACGCGGCGGTGACGGGCTATGCCTCGCAGAGTTACGCGCCGACCCAGCTGGAGGGCGTCTACCAGGACCTGCTCAACGGCACGGACACCCAGCTGAAGACCACCATGGACTCGATCACCAACAAGCGGGCCGACCCGGGCAACGTGGTGACGACCATCGACCCGGACGTGCAGAAGGCGGCCTACCGGGCACTGGGCGGCAAGAAGGGCGCGGCCGTCGCGATCGACCCCGCCACCGGCCGGATTCTCGCGGTCGTGTCGACTCCGTCCTACGACCCGTCGTCGCTGACCGACGCCGGCACCGCCGGGGCGGCCTGGAAGCGGCTGAACAGCGACCCGGGCAAGCCGCTGACCAACCGCGCGCTGCGCCAGCCGCTGCCGCCGGGCTCCACGTTCAAGCTGGTCGTCGCGGCGGCCGCGCTGGAGGACGGGCTGTACTCCTCGGTGGACCAGAGGACGGACAGCCCCAACCCCTACCCGCTGCCGGGCACGACCCGCGTACTGGCGAACGAGAGCGCGAACGCCCCCTGTGCCAACGCCTCGATCCGGGTGGCCCTGCGCTACTCGTGCAACAACGTCTTCGGCAAGATGGCCGTCGACCTCGGCCAGGACAAGGTCCGGGCGATGGCCGACAAGTTCGGCTTCGACGACGACCAGCAGGACGTGCCGGTGCGGGCGTACCCGAGCGTGTACCCCAAGGGCATGGACCAGGCGCAGACGGCCCTGTCGGGCATCGGGCAGTTCGATGTCACGGCCACCCCGTTGCAGATGGCCATGGTGTCGGCGGCGATAGCCAACGACGGAAAGCTGGTCTCACCGCACATGGTCGCGCAGATCACCGACAGCGGTGGCGATGTGCTCAAGAACTACGACGACAGCCCCGGGAGCCGCCGCGTCATCAGCTCGTCGACCGCCGAGCAGCTCCAGTCCGCGATGCGGACGGTCGTCGAGCAGGGCACCGGCACCAACGCGCAGATCCCGGGCGCGACGGTGGGCGGCAAGACGGGTACGGCCCAGCACGGCGAGAACAACAGCAAGACGCCGTACGCCTGGTTCACCTCGTACGCGAAGTCCGACACGAACGGCAAGGAGGTCGCCGTCGCGGTGATGGTCGAGCAGTCGGACGCGGCCCGGTCGGAGGTCAGCGGCAACGGACTGGCGGCGCCGGTCGCCAGGGCCATGATGCAGGCGGCGCTGAAGAACTAGGAGTCATCCCGTGATGGGATGCCGTCCGACCAGTTCCTGTTCGGGTGTGCCGCCGCCGGGCCGGTTCAGAGGCCGGCGAGCGCCTTCCGTACGGCCTCCAGGTCGCCGTCGGACGCCAGCCCGGCGTGATAGAGCCGCAGTTGCGCGGCGCCCAGCTCCGCCGCCGCCCACGCGTCCCGCTCCAGAGTCGCCGGGCTGCCGCCCATGCCGGAGACGACGGTGAGGTTGGCCGCGAGGACCGCGCCCGCCCGGCGCTGCTCCGCGAACGGCGTCAGCAGCTCCGGGCCGCCCGTGCAGGGCACCACCACGCCGTCCGCGACGGACAGGATGTGCGCGGGGTCGACGCCGGCGTTCGCCCCGCAGTGGTACGACACCGGGTCCGCGTGCAGCAGCACCTGGAAGCCGTCGGGTGCGGCCGCGCGAACCGCCGCCACCGCCGCCTCCTGGAGGGTGCGGGCGGTGTCGTCGCGCCACGCGCGCGTGGCGGTCGCCCGTCCCTCGCCCAGGAGCTTCTCGACCACCGCCCAGCCTCCCCGGGTCCCGGCTCCGCCCGATCCCGCGCTGCCGCCGCCGGGGGACGCGCCGCGCCACAGCGGCTCCAGCGCGGCCCGTACCGCCGCCGCCAGTTCGTCGGCGTCCGCGCCCCGCGCTCCGTAGCCCTCACGGCACACGGCGCAGAAGCACAGCGACATCAGGTACTGCCCGGCGTCCCCGAGCCCCACCCCGCCGATCTTGTCGTGGGCGTGCAGATGCGCGAGTCCGTACCAGCCGAGCGACTCCAGTTCGGTGCCGTGGGCGCCCGGCCGCACGGCCGCCTCGGCGGCGAGGTCCACGAGGTACGCGCGCGTGCCGGGCTGCGCGATGCAGGGCGCCCAGGGGTAGCGGTCGCCGTAGGCGTTGACGACCGAGGTGTCCGGATGTTCCTCGCCGAGGCGGGAGTTGTGGGCGAGGACGACCCAGGAGTGGACCTCGACGCCGGCGTCGGCGAGTGCCTTCGCCGCCTCGCCGAACGCGTCGCCCGGGGCCCAGTCCCCGGCCGGGTACGGCCGCAGGTCACGGCCGTCCCAGCGCCCGTCCGGCGGGTAGAGCACGGCGGCGTGGCGGGCCGTCACGACCCGGTGGCGCGGGTGGCGGGGCGTGAGCGCGCGCGTGGAGTGGTACGCGGACGCGAGGGTCGCCTGGCGGACGCCGAGCGCGGCGACGCGGCCGGCCGCTTCCGGGTCCCCGTCGACGTCCCAGGGGTAGAGGAACGCCGACGCCCTCACATGCCCTCCCGCAGCAGGGCGTGGCCGCGGTCGATGAGGCGGGCGAGCCGTTCGACGTGTTCCGCGGCCGGCTCGTGCAGGGGCGGCCGTACCTCGCCGACGTCGAGGCCGCGCAGCCGGACCCCCGCCTTGACGAGCGAGACGGCGTAGCCGCGGCCTTCGGCGCGCAGTTCGACGAACGGCCGGTAGAAGCCGTCGAGGAGGCGGTGGACGGTGGTGTCGTCACCGGCGTTCAGCGCCTTGTGGAAGGCGAGGGCGATCTCCGGCGCGAAGCAGAACACGGCGGACGAGTACAGCGTGATGCCGATGCCGCGGTAGGCGAGCTGGGTCTGCTCGGCGGTCGGCAGGCCGTTGAAGTAGAGGAAGTCACCGGGGACCTCGGTCCGTACGGCGCTGACGATGCGCTGCATCAGGTCCAGGTCGCCGAGTCCGTCCTTGAAGCCGATGATGCCGTCCGTGCGGGCCAGTTCGACCACGGTCTCCGGGGTGAAGACCGCGTTGTCGCGCTGGTAGACGACGACCGGCAGCGAGGTCGCCGCGGCCAGTTCCCGGTAGTGCCGCAGCAGGCCCTCCTGACCGGCGACCACCAGGTAGGGCGGCATGGCGAGCAGTCCGTCGGCCCCGGCCTCCTCGGCGAGCCGTGCGTAGCGCACGGCGAGCGCGGTCCCGTATCCGGCGCCCGCCACGACCGGCACCCGCCCGTCGGCCGCCTCGACGGCCGCCCGTACGCAGTGCTCGAACTCCTCGGGCGTGAGCGCGTGGAACTCGCCGGTGCCGCAGCCGGCGAAGACGGCGGCGGCACCCGCCTCGACCCCTTTGCGCACATGCGCGCGGTAGGCGTCGAGGGCGAGGGAGCCGTCGGGCCCGTACGCGGTCACGGGGAAGAACAGCGGCCCGCTGGGGATGCTGAGTCGAGAGGCGAGAGGGGCTGACGTCACGGGCTCTCCCTTGAACAGGCGCTGACACGCGGACCGGTCCCGCTACAAGTGCACGTTTCTGATCCATGTCCATATTTCTGAACGCGACCACGCTAAGGCGCCACCTCAGGGCGGGTCAAGCGCGCAAACGCGCAACACGGAGGCGGATTCCGCGTCCGCGCGCGACACTTGACGGGCCGGATCAGGGATCCCTAGCGTGTCCATGAATGTGAATGCTGTGCATGAATACGGCCGTCCACTCCGCGAGTGAGCCGTAGGGGCGCGCCGGAGGCGAACGAGCCATGGACAGAGGAGACCCGAGGATGCCCGCTCCCCGCACCGTTCTGCTCACCGGCGCCGCCGGCGGACTCGGCACCCTGATGCGGGACCTGCTGCCCCGGTACGGCTATGAGCTGCGGCTCCTGGATCTGAGGCCCATCGCGGAGGAGCCGGACGCGATCACCGCGGACCTCGCGGACCGGGAGGCCCTGCGGGAGGCCGTGCGGGGCGTCGACGCGATCATCCATTTCGCTGGCATCTCCCTGGAGTCCACGTTCGAGAAGATCCTGAAGGCGAACATCGAGGGCACGTACCACCTGTACGAGGCGGCGCGCGAGGAGGGCGTGCGCCGGATCGTGTTCGCCTCCTCCAACCACGCCGTCGGCTACACCCCGCGCCCCCGGGGGGACGACCCGCTGATCCCGGTCGGCACACCGCGCCGCCCGGACACCTTCTACGGCCTGTCGAAGTCCTTCGGCGAGGACCTCGCCCAGTTCTACTGGGACAAGCACGGCCTGGAGACGGTCTCCGTGCGCATCGGCTCCTGCTTCCCCGAGCCGACCAGCGTGCGCATGCTCTCCGTCTGGATGAGCCCCGAGGACGGCGCCCGCCTCTTCCACGCCGCCCTGACCGCCGAGAACGTCGGGCACACCGTCGTCTACGGCTCCTCCGCCAACACCCGCCTGTGGTGGGACCTGACCACCGCGCGAGCGCTCGGCTACGTCCCGCAGGACGACTCCGAGCCCTACGCCGCGAAGCTCATCGCCGAGCAGGGCGAGCTGGACCCGGACAACCCGGCCCATGCGCGCCTCGGCGGCCACTTCGTCACCGACCCGCCGATCTGGCCGTACTGACAGAACGCACATCGGGGCGGGCGGGCACCAAACGGGCCCGCCCGCCCCGCTTTTCGGGCACGGTATGTGCCCGATCTCACGGACCACCTCACTTCGCCGCAGGTCCGAGACGGGCATACATTCAGCCACACGGGCCGCATCGGGCACACTCGGGCAAGTAACAGGCCTGGTCAGAGCCCCACGACCGCTGTAGAACTTCCCCCATGGGCCTCACCGGGCCCGAACGGGCCCGAACGGGCAACGCCGGTTCGGGTGCCACGAAGGCGAAGGAGCACAAGGCGCAGCGCGCAGCAGGGAGGTGTCGGCGATGACGGCGAAGAACGCGGAAGAACGCCAGCGCGAGATCGTCATGGCCGCCCGCCGCGCGGGCTCGGTCGATGTCACCGCGCTCGCCGCCGAACTGGGCGTGGCCAAGGAAACCGTACGCCGCGATCTGCGCGCCCTGGAGGACCACGGCCTGATCCGCCGCACCCATGGCGGCGCGTATCCCGTGGAGAGCGCCGGCTTCGAGACGACCCTCGCCTTCCGCGCCACCAGCCACGTACCCGAGAAGCGCCGCATCGCGGCCGCCGCGGCGGAACTGCTCGGGGACGCCGAGACCGTCTTCGTGGACGAGGGGTTCACCCCGCAGCTCATCGCCGAGGCCCTGCCGCGGGACCGACCGCTGACCGTGGTCACCTCGTCCCTGGCCACCGCGGGCGCCCTGGCGGAGGCCGAGAACACCTCGGTCCTGCTGCTGGGCGGCCGGGTGCGCCCCGGCACCCTCGCCACCGTCGACCACTGGACGACGAAGATGCTCGCGGGGTTCGTCATCGACCTGGCGTACATCGGCGCCAACGGCATCTCCCGCGAACACGGGCTCACCACGCCGGACCCGGCGGTCAGCGAGGTCAAGGCCCAGGCGATCCGCGCCTCGCGCCGCACGGTCTTCGCGGGTGTGCACACCAAGTTCGGGGCGGTGAGCTTCTGCCGGTTCGCGGAGGTCGGCGCCCTGGAGGCGATCGTCACGAGCACACTGCTGCCCGCGTCCGAGGCCCACCGCTACTCGCTGCAGGGCCCCCATGTCATCCGCGTCTGAAACAACCCGGTAAACACCCCGACCACCAACCCGACACCGTCCCCCAGGGGGCACACCCCTACCCGTACGCCCCCGTTATCTCCCGATATGCCCAGGAGCACGCCATGCGAACCCAGAGCCGACGAACGCCCCGAACCCTGTGTGCCGTGGCCGCCGTAGGGACGCTGATCACTCCACTGCTCGCCGGCTGCTCAGGCGCCGGCGGCGCCGGCGGCGGAGGCTCCTCCGCCCACGCCATCAACGTCCTGATGGTGAACAACCCGCAGATGGTGGAGCTGCAGAAGCTCACCGCCGACCACTTCACCAAGGACACCGGGATCAAGGTGAACTTCACCGTCCTCCCGGAGAACGACGTCAGAGACAAGATCAGCCAGGACTTCGCCAACCAGGCGGGCCAGTACGACGTCGCCACGCTCAGCAACTACGAGATCCCGATCTACGCCAAGAACGGCTGGCTCCACCCGATCGACTCGTACGTCAAGAGCGACACCGCCTTCGACCAGCAGGACATCCTCCCCCCCATGCGGCAGGCCCTCACCGCCGCGGACGGCAAGCTCTACGGCGAGCCCTTCTACGGCGAGTCCTCCTTCCTGATGTACCGCAAGGACGTCTTCCAGAAGAAGGGCCTGACCATGCCGGCCCAGCCCACCTGGCAGCAGGTCGCCGACCTGGCCGCCAAGGCGGACGGCGCCGAGTCCGGGATGAAGGGCATCTGCCTGCGCGGGCTGCCCGGCTGGGGCGAGGTCATGGCGCCGCTGACCACGGTCGTCAACACCTTCGGCGGCACCTGGTTCGACAAGGACTGGAAGGCCCAGGTGGACTCCCCGGAGTTCAAGAAGGCCACGCAGTTCTACGTCGACCTGGTCCGCAAGCACGGAGAGTCCGGGGCCGCGCAGTCCGGCTTCGCCGAATGCCTGAACAACATGACGCAGGGCAAGACGGCGATGTGGTACGACGCCACGTCGGGCGCGGGCTCGCTGGAGGCCGCCGGCTCCCCGGTCAAGGGCAAGATCGGCTACGTTCCGGCCCCGGTCGAGAAGACGAAGAGCTCCGGCTGGCTCTACACCTGGGCCTGGGGCATCCAGAAGGCGTCCCAGCACCCCGACGACGCCTGGAAGTTCATCTCCTGGGCGTCCGGCAAGGACTACGAGAACCTCGTGGGCAAGACGGCGGGCTGGGCCAACGTGCCGGCCGGCAAGCGCTCGTCGACCTATGACATCCCGGAGTACCGCAAGGAGGCGTCCGCCTTCGCCGACGTCACCCGGAACGCCATAGCCAGTGCCAAGCCGAACGACCCGGGTGTGCAGCCCCGCCCCGCCCCCGGCATCCAGTTCGTCGACATCCCCGAATTCACCGACCTCGGTACCAAGGTCTCCCAGGAGATCAGCTCCGCCATCGCCGGCCGGGAGTCCGTGGACAGCGCGCTGACGAAGTCGCAGGCGCTCGCCGAGGCCGTTGCCAAGAAGTACGAGGGATCATGAGCGTCACCACCTCCGCCCGGATCGCCGCCGCCACCGCGCGGCCGGCGACCCGGCCGCCGAACCGCATGCGAGCCTGGGCCACCCGAGCCCCTCTGCTGCCCGCGCTGGTCTTCATGATCGTCGTGACGCAGCTGCCGTTCGTGGCGACCCTGGTGATCTCGTTCTTCGACTGGAACGCCCTCTACCCGAAGGACCGTCACTTCACCGGCGTCGACAACTACCGCCAGGTCCTGACCGACCCGGACCTGCGCCACTCGGTGTGGACGACGGTCCTGCTGACGGCCACGGTGGTCCTGGTCAGCCTGATTCTGGGCCTCGGCATGGCGTTGCTGCTCAACCGGAAGTTCCGGGGCCGGGGCGTGGTCCGCACCCTGCTGATCGCCCCCTTCCTGGTGGTCCCGGTCGCCGCGGCCCTGCTGTGGAAGCATGTGCTCTACAACCCCGAATACGGTCTGCTCAACGGGCTGTTGCACTATGTGGGCGGCCCCCAGCCGGACTGGATCTCGAACACCCCGCTGCTCGCGGTCGAGGCCTCGCTGATCTGGCAGTGGACGCCGTTCATGATGCTGATCCTGCTGGCCGGCCTGCAGAGCCGCGACCAGCAGCAGATGGAGGCCGCCCGGGTGGACGGCGCGAGCGACTGGCAGACCTTCCGCTATCTCACCCTTCCGCATCTGCGCCGCTACCTCGAACTCGGCGCTCTGCTGGGTTCGATCTACATCGTCCAGAACTTCGACGCGGTGTTCACCCTCACCTCCGGCGGGCTGGGCACCGCGAACCTCCCCTACACCGTCTACCAGAGCTTCTACCAGGCCCACGAGAACGGCCTGGCCTCGGCCGCCGGCGTCCTGGTCGTCATCGGCTCGATCATCATCGCGACCTTCGCCCTGCGCGTGGTGTCGTCCCTGTTCCGCGAGGAGGTGTCCCGCGCATGAGCGCCGTCGCCGGACGCACCGCCACCGTACGCACCCGCAGCCGCCGGGGAGCCGGGCTCGGCCTGCTGGCCTGGCTGGTCGCCCTGGTGTTCTTCCTGCCCATCGCCTGGATGGCCCTGACGTCGTTCCACTCGGAGGCCGACGCCGCGACCAACCCGCCGTCCTTCCTGGCCGGCCTGACCCTGGACAGCTACCGCGACTTCTTCGGCGTGGGCGGCGGCGCGAGCCCCTGGCCCGCGCTGATCAACTCGACCATGGCGTCGGTGGTGTCGACGCTGTGCGTCCTGCTGCTGGCCCTCCCGGCGGCGTACGCGCTGTCCATCCGCCGGGTGAAGAAGTGGACGGACGTCCTGTTCTTCTTCCTGTCCACCAAGATGCTGCCGGTGGTGGCGGGACTGCTGCCCATCTACCTGTTCGCGAAGAACACCGGGATGCTCGACAACATCTGGCTCCTGGTCATCCTCTACACCTCCATGAACCTGCCGATCGCGGTGTGGATGATGCAGTCCTTCCTCGCCGAGGTCCCGGTGGCGGTGATCGAGGCGGCGCAGATCGACGGCGCCCGGCTGCCGACGGTCCTCGCGCGCGTGGTGGCCCCCATCGCCCTGCCCGGCATCGCCGCCACCGCTCTGATCTGCTTCATCTTCAGCTGGAACGAGCTGCTCTTCGCCCGGGTGCTCACGGGAGTGGTCGCCGAGACCGCCCCCGTCTTCCTGACCGGCTTCATCACCAGCCAGGGCCTGTTCCTGGCGAAGGTGTGCGCCGCGTCGCTCGTCGTCTCCCTGCCGGTGCTCGCCGCGGGGTTCGCCGCCCAGGACAAGCTGGTCCAGGGCCTGTCGTTGGGAGCCGTGAAATGAAGGCCGCCGTCATCGAGTCCGTGGGCCACGCCGTCGTCACCGAGGTCCCGGACCCGACGCCCGGGCCCCGCGAGGTCGTCGTCGAGGTCGCGGCCTGCGGGCTGTGCGGCACGGATCTGCACATCCTCCAGGGCGAGTTCGCGCCCAAGCTGCCGATCGTGCCCGGGCACGAGTTCGCGGGTGTGGTGGTCGGCACGGGCACGCAGGTGACCGAGGTGTCGATCGGCGACCGGGTGGCCGTGGACCCGTCCCTGTACTGCTTCGAGTGCCGGTACTGCCGCGCAGGCCACAACAACCTCTGTGAACGCTGGGCCGCGATCGGCGTGACGACGGCCGGCGGGGCGGCGCAGTACGCGGTCGCGCCGGTGGCCAACTGTGTGAAGCTCCCCGAGCACATCCGCACCGAGGACGCGGCGCTGATCGAGCCGCTGTCCTGCGCGGTGCGCGGTTACGACGTCCTGAAGTCGCAACTGGGCTCGCACGTGCTGATCTACGGCTCCGGGACGATGGGCCTGATGATGCTGGAACTGGCCAAGCGCACCGGCGCGGCGAGCGTGGACGTGCTGGACGTGAACCCGGCACGCCTTGAGACCGCGCGCCAGCTCGGCGTCTCGGCGACGGCGGCGAACGCCGACGAACTGGACCGCCCGCAGGGCTGGGACCTGGTGGTGGACGCCACGGGCAACGCGGCGGCGATCCAGGACGGCCTCGGCCGGGTGGCGAAGGCGGGCACGTTCCTGCAGTTCGGCGTGGCGGACTACGCGACACGGGTCACGATCGACCCGTACCGCATCTACAACCAGGAGATCACCATCACCGGTTCGATGGCGGTGCTGCACAGCTTCGAGCGGGCGGCCGAACTGTTCGCGGGCGGGGTGCTCGATCCCGGCGTGTTCATCAGCGACCGCATCCCGCTGGACCGGTACCCGGATGCGCTGGAGCAGTTCGCGGCGGGAGTGGGGCGCAAGATCGTGGTCGTGCCGTAGGGAGCGGACCGGGGGTCGGCCGTCTCCGCCATACGGTCGTCGGTAAGGGAACGGTAAAACGGTCTCGCTCGTTCACCCGGCATGACAGCTATGACCCCCGGCTCGAACATCCCGCTCGGAGCCACCCGCGTGTCGGTCGACGTCGCCGCGCCGGTGCGGCTCGATGTCTCGGCCCTGCTGCTCACCGCCGACGGCAAGGTGCGCTCCGACGACGACTTCATCTTCTACAACCAGCCCTCGGGCCCGGGCGTCACCTACCGCTCCGGCGGTGGTACGAGCCCCGACTCGATCACGGTCGACACGGCCACCGTCCCCACGGGCATCGAGAAGATCGTCGTCACGGCGAGCCCGGACGCCGCGGGCCAGAGCTTCCAGGGCGTCGAGCCGACGGCCACGATCCGCGACGCGGACGACAACAGCGTCCTGGCCACGTTCACGCCGCCGCAACTCGGCACCGAGACGGCCCTGGTGGTCGTGGAGGTCTATCGCAGAGGCGACGCGTGGAAGGCCCGCGCCGTCGGACAGGGATATGCGAACGGGCTGGCGGGCATCGCCACCGATTTCGGCGTCACGGTGGAGGAGCCCGCCGCGCCCCCGCAGCCCGTGTCCCCGCCCGCGCCCGCGACGCAGCCCCCGGCCGTCCCGCCGGCTCCGGCCGTCGCCGCTCCCCCGGTGCCCGCCGCGCCCCCGGCTCCGCCCGCCCCGGTCCCCGGCGCCGGAAAGATCAACCTCGACAAGGGCCGCGTCAGCCTGCAGAAGAACCAGACCGTGTCCCTGGTCAAGGGCGGCCGCCCGCTGCTGTCCCGGGTCAGGATGGGCCTCGGCTGGGAGCCCGCGTTCCGGGGCAAGGACATCGACCTGGACGCCTCGGCCATCGCGTACGGCCCCCAGCGCAACCACATCGACAGCTGCTACTTCGGCAAGCTGACCATTCTGAACGGCGCGGTCCAGCACTCCGGCGACAACCTCACGGGAGAGGGCGGAGGCGACGACGAGGTCATCACCGTCGACCTCGGACGCCTTCCCCAGGAGGTCACGGCCCTGGTCTTCACCGTGAACTCCTTCTCCGGACAGAAGTTCACGGAGGTCGCCAAGGCCTACTGCCGTCTCGTGGACGCCGAGACCGGCGAGGAACTGGTCCGCTTCGACCTCACGAACGCCGAGCCGCAGACGGGCGTGATGATGGCCAAGCTGATCCGGCAGTTCTCCGGGGAGTGGGACATGACCGCCATGGGCGACTTCGTCAAGGCGCGCACGGTGCGGAACATGGTGAAGCCGGCGGCGCTGGCCCTGTAGCCCGTCGTACGACACCCGCGGGCCCCCGGCACCCGCGAGCCCACGGCCGGGGGCCCACGGATACAGCCGGTGGACCGGCCGCCGGTGTCAGGGCCGCAGTCCCTCCGTCAGCAGCGAGAGATAACGGCGGATGCGCGTGCCCTCCCCGTCCGCGAGTTCCGACGCCGTCGCCACCCCGTGCGCCAGCCTCAGCACCTCGATCGGCTCGATGTCCGCACGCAGCGTCCCCTCCCGCTGCGCCGCCTCCACCAGACGTGCAGCCGCCCCCTTGATCGAGGTGCCGCAGACCGTGAGCGCCGCCGAGCCGCCGTCCGCGACGGCCGACCTCAGCAGCGCCTTGAGCCCGCGCACCTGGATCGTCCCGACGCAGAGTTCGTACAGCCACTCCGTCAGCGCCTCGCCCGGCGGGAGTTCGGCCGCGAGCGTGCCGGCCCTGGCCGCGATCACCTCGATCCGGTCGACGTAGGCCGCCTCCAGCAGCGCCTGACGCGTGGGGAAGTGCCGGTACAGGGTGCCGGATCCGACTCCCGCCCGCTTGGCGATGTCATCGAGCGACGCGTTCTCGCCGTGCTCGGCGAAGGCGACGGCCGCCGCCTTCAGCAACCGCTCGTAGTTGCGCCTCGCGTCCGCTCGCATGGGCCTGACCTGTGACATCCGGACACTCCTTGCGAACCGGGAACCCCTTCCGTACTTTAACGGGCACCAACCGGAGAGACTCCCCGTTTAATTCCCGGGACCGTACGCCACCGCCCCGGGACGGGACCGCTCCGCGACGACGACCGAAGGGACCCCGACGGCATGTCCCCCACTCCCCCGGCCGGCCCCGGCCCTCTGGGCATACTGACCCGCTACCGCCGCGCGATACTCGACAGGTCCGCGGACGACCTGGCCGACCTGTACGCGGTCGACGCCGTGCACGAGTTCCCGTTCCTCTTCCCGGGCATGCCCGCCCGCTTCCACGGACGCGAGGAGGTACGCGCGGGGTTCCAGGCCGCCTGGGCCGCAAGCCCTGCGGTGCCCGAGCAGGTTCTGGAGGTGGCCGTCCACATGTCCACCGACCCCGAGGTGATCACCGTCGAGCAGACCGTCACGGGGACCGTGGCCGCCACCGGCAAGCCGTTCGCGTTTCCGGGTCTTGTGGTGATGCGCGTCCGCGGTGGCGCGCTCGTGCAGGTGCGGGACTACATGGACGGCCTCGGCGTGGCCCGGGCGCTGGGCCGGCTGCCCGCCGTGGCCGCCCTGCTCGACGGCCATGGGCCCGGATGAGCGGCGGGCACCCGGCGGAGCGCCGCGGGCCGCGACGGCGCACGGCAGGGCGGGCGTCCGCCCACGAGGCAGGGCCCGCACCGGAGCGCGGGCCCTGTGGGGACGGACGGGCCCGGAACCGCGCGGAACCCGGACCGGAGGGATGCGCCCGGAGGTCAGTGACGCTTCTGGCGTTTCCAGGAGCCGGTGATGGCCGGCACGATCGGCCCCCTCGGCTCTCAACCCCCGTGCTGGCTGCGCGCCTTGAACGCCGCCTTCCGGGCCTCCTTCGCCATCTTCTTGTCCGGGTGCAGACGCCCCATCGCCTCCAGGACGTCCGGGGTCGCGGGGTGGTCCACCCGCCACGCCGTGGCGAAGAAACCGCTGTGCTGTGCCGCCAGACCCTCCACCAGGCCCTGCAACTCCGCGGAGTTGCCCTCCGCCGCCAACTGCGCCGCCACGGTGTCGATGGTCAGCCAGAAGACCATCGACTCCGACGGCGCGGGCACATCGGCCGCTCCCCGCTCGGTGAGCCAGACCCGTGCCAGACCGCCCAGTTCCGCGTCGTCCAGCACTTCGCGCAGCGCGGGCTCCGCCTCCGGACCGATCAGGGAGAGCGCCTGCTGACAGCGCAGCCGGCGCAGTGGCGCACCGGCGTCCGAACCGCGCGCCGCGGCGAGCAACTCCCGCGCCGCCGCGAGCGGTTCCCGGCGGGCCAGCCACTGCTCGGTCTCGGCCTGCGCCGCCGCCGGAGGAAACGCCGACGTGCCGTCGAGCAGCGCGTCCGCGCCCTTGTCCGCCAGTTCCCCGACCGCGGGGGCGGCCACCCCGTCCTCCAGCAGCAACGCGCGCATCCCGTACAGACCGAGCGGGGTCAGCCGTACCATCCCGTACCGGCTGATGTCCGTCTCGTCGACGGGTTCGGCCGGCTCCTCCTCGGGGTCGGCCATCAGCGCCTCGTCGACCGGCTGGAAGTCGACGAGCCCGATCGGTTCGAGGATCCGGAACTGCTCGTCGAGCCGCATCATGGCGTCCGACACCTGTTCGAGAACGTCGTTGGTGGGTTCGCCCATGCCGTCGGGCACGATCACCGACGCCGCGAGCGCGGGCAACGGCACCAGGCCGTCGCCGGGCCCCTCCTCGCTGACCGACAGCAGGTAGAGGTTGCCGAGCACGTCGTCGAGGAAGTCGGCCTCCGCCTCCGGGTCCCAGCCGAGGGAGGAGAAGTCGATCTCGCCACCCTCGTCCAGAGAGTCGCCGAGACCGCCGAGACCGTCGAGGTCGGGCACGCTCGCGTCGGCGATCACCGTGTCCAGCGCGCCGAGCCACACACCGAGCACGTCGTGCGGGCTGCCGGAGGTGAGCAACGCGAGGTCGGCGCCCGGGGCGACCGTCCCCTCCTCGTCGACGATCTCGACGAGTCCGGTGTCGGCGGCTACCCGCCAGGCCTCACTGGCGAGGGCGGCGGCGTCCTCGCCGGTCAGTGCGAGAACCTCGGCCGCGGCGGGCAGCTGCTCCTCGACGAGTTCGCCTCCGGCGCCGACGCGGGTGTCCGGCCCGGCCCACCGGGCGAGCCGGGCGGCCCGGGAGAGCAGCGGTGTGGCGAGCGCGTCCCGCGCGAGCTCCGCTTCGGAGCGCAGCCGAACCGGCGGCAAGGGGGAGCTGTCTGACATCGGCTGGGTCTCCTTGGGACATACGTAAGGGCCGAGGGGGCGCCCCCGAAACACACGGCTCAGCCTAGACGGATTTCCACCCATGCCGCCTGGTTCATCTCCCGGCCAGGCACCGTACATGGCCGAAACCTTGACAACTGACCTGACCGCGCAGGAGATTTACGCGCGTAGAAGTCGGCGGGCACCTGATCACCAGGATGCGTTCGGTGACCGTCGGCGTACGTCGCGTTCACCGATGCTCGCCGGAGGCCATCGACGGTTCATCGGTGTTGACCTGCGCTCACAGGCACCATCGGCGCCTTCCGGCTTCTCCGCGCGTCGCCACCGCCTCACGGGTCGCGGCCGCCACGGCTCCACGCTCCATCCTCGTCCCGGCACCCACGCATGTCCCCGGAGGGATCCCGTTGCCGAGCAAGTCTTCCTCGCGCCTCGCCGCGCTCACCGTCGCCGCCGTCTGCTCCACACTGTCCGCCGTGGTGCTCACCGCACCGGCCCACGCGGACACCGTACGCATCCACGACATCCAGGGCACCACCCGCATATCGCCGCTCACGGGCCAGAAGGTCACGGACGTGGCCGGAATCGTCACGGGTGTGCGGACCTACGGTTCGTCGAAGGGGTTCTGGATGCAGGACCCGAACCCGGACGACAACCCGGCCACCAGTGAGGGCGTCTTCGTCTTCACCAGCTCCACCCCGAAGGTCGCCGCGGGCGACTCGGTCACGGTGACGGGCACGGTCTCGGAGTACGTCCCGGGCGGCGCCTCGTCCGGCAACCAGTCGGTCACCGAGATCACCAAGCCGACGGTGACGGTCCTCTCCAGCGGCAACGCCGTCCCGGCGCCGGTCGTCATCGACGCGACATCGGTGCCCGCCGCGTACGCCCCGGCAGGCGACCCGGCCGCGAACGGCTCGGTCAACGGCCTCCCCCTGAAGCCCGCGACGTACGCCCTGGACCACTACGAGTCCCTGGAAGGCATGAACGTCCAGGTCGCCGACGCCCGTGTGGTCACCGCCACCGACCCGTACACCGAGCTGTGGGTCACGGTGAAGCCGCACGAGCACGCCAACCGCCGCGGCGGCACGGTCTACGGCTCCTACACGTCCCAGAACTCCGGCCGGCTGCAGATCCAGTCGCTCGGACCGACCGCCGGCTTCCCGGCCGCGAACGTCGGTGACACGCTCACCGGCACGACCACCGGCCCGCTGGACTACAACCAGTACGGCGGCTACACCCTCGTCGCGAGCAAGCTCGGCACCCTCGAGAGCGGGGGTCTGAAGCGCGAGACGACCCGTAAGCAGGCGCACGACGAGCTGGCCGTGGCGACGTACAACGTGGAGAACCTGGACCCGTCCGACGCCACCTTCGCGGCCCACGCCGCCGCGATCGTGAACAACCTGCAGTCGCCGGACATCGTGTCCCTGGAGGAGATCCAGGACAACAACGGTGCCACCGACGACGGCACGGTCGACGCGAGCCAGACGGTGAACAAGCTGATCGACGCGATCGTCGCGGCGGGCGGCCCGAAGTACGAGTGGCGCTCGATCAACCCGGTCAACGACCAGGACGGCGGCGAGCCCGGCGGCAACATCCGCCAGGTCTTCCTCTTCAACCCCGGGCGGGTCTCGTTCACCGACCGTCCGGGCGGCGACTCCACGACCGCCGTGGGGGTCACCAAGGTGCACGGCAAGGCGCAGCTGACGGCCTCCCCCGGCCGGATCGACCCGGCGAGCGACGCCTGGAAGTCCAGCCGCAAGCCGCTCGCCGGCGAGTTCGTCTTCCGCGGCAGGACGGTCTTCGTGATCGCCAACCACCTCAACTCCAAGGGCGGCGACCAGGGGCTGACCGCGCAGTACCAGCCGCCGACGCGCAGCTCCGAGACCCAGCGCCACCTTCAGGCGACCGAGGTGCACACCTTCGTCAAGGACATCCTCGACACCCAGAAGAACGCCGAGGTCATCGCGCTCGGCGACATGAACGACTTCCAGTTCTCCGACACCACGAAGATCCTCGAGGGTGACGGCGAGCTGTGGTCGGCGATCAAGTCGCTGCCGAAGAGCGAGCGGTACACGTACGACTACCAGGGCAACAGCCAGGTCCTCGACCAGATCCTGGTGAGCCCGTCCGTCCGCCGTGACGGCGACCTCGACTACGACAGCGTGCACATCAACTCGGAGTTCCACGACCAGATCAGCGACCACGACCCGCAGGTGCTGCGGTTCCGCCCGTAGCACCCGCGGGGTGTGCTGGACGGGGTCAGGCGTAGACCTCGTCCAGCCACTGCTGCCAGGCGAGTTCGTTCGCCTTGGCGTCGGCGTCCGGGGCGAAGTCGTGGACGCTGATGCCCACCGGGGCACCCCAGTGGTTGCGGCCGAAGAACCGGAGCAGGGCGCCCTCGGTGCGCAGCCCGATGAAGTACGGGTTGCGGAAGTCCAGCACGGCGTCCAGGGGTTGTCCGCCGGGTCCCCGGACGCTGACCGTCGCCCCCTCGATGGCGTCCTCGGGCAGGCCGAGGGCCCCGGCGACGGCGGTGAAGGCGTCGGCCGCGGTGGACGCCCCGGGGCCGTTCAGGGTCGCGAAGGCCACCGGGCGCGGTGCGAAGTGGGTCAGGTACTCGCGCAGGGTGTGCAGATAGAAGTCGGTGTGCTTGCTCGCCCCGTCGTACTGGTTGTCCCAGTCGTCGACGAAGATGCCGCTGTGCACGTACCGCACCCAGGCGCGACGGCCCTCGTCACGCGGCTCGATGGTGTGGTCGAGCTGGTTGAGGGTCTGCTGGGAGATGCCCTCGACGTTCTCGACGCGGTTGGTGTAGCGGTGGGGCGGGTCCCAGGCGATCACCTCGGAGCCGAAGGGTCCGGTGCCGCCGACGCGGGGCTCCGGGGGCTCCATCGGCCACAGATAGCCTCCGGTGCCGCGGGTGATCGCCTCCCACACCTCCTCGGGCGTCGCGTCGACCTCGAATTCGCGGACGATCTCGAATTCCTCGGACATGATGGCTCCTGCGCGAAGTGGGCGGTTCAGTCGGTGAGTTCGGCGGCTTCGGCGGCCGGGGGCGCGGCGGGACCGGGCTCGGGTTCGGCGGGCCCCGGCTTGAGGGTGGGGTGAACGGCGACGACGATCCGGTGGTCACGGCCGCCCTCGGCGTCCGGGGCGTCGTACTTGCGGATCAGGGCGGTGACGCCCGCCGTCAGCTCCTGGATGAACGCGGCGCGGTCGGCGGCCGAGGCGAACCGCACCTCGCCGTCCAGCGCGTAGGTCGCGAGCCGCTTGCGGGCCTTCGCCGCGCCGGTGATCAGCGAGCCGACGTCCCGCACCAGCCGGGCGCCGAGGGCGAGCAGCCAGCGGGCGGAGAGCTGGTCGCGGAACCGGTCCGGGTCCGGCTGCACGGAGGCGAGTGCCAGCGGGCTGATCACATACGAGGCGGCGGTGGCCCGCATCAGCCGCTCGGTGACATTGCCCTTGCGGCGCTCGCCGGCCAGTTCGACGAGGCCGTGCCGCTCCAGGGCCTTGAGATGGTAGTTCACCTTCTGGCGAGGCAGTCCGACCCGGCCCGCCAGCATGGCGGCCGACGCGGGACCCGCCGCCAGCTCGGCGAGCAGCCGGGCCCGCACGGGGTCCAGCGACACGGCTGCGGCCTCGGCGTCCTCGATCACGGTCACATCCAGCATGGAACCCACTCTTCCACCGGACACTTTTTTTGTCCAGACGGTTGAAGTGTTCGGTTGGGGGATGGAGTGCCGGGGCGGACGGGCGCGGTGGAGCCTGATGGAGATCGCTTACGGCACCACCGACATCAGGGCCGGCGACTGGCGACCGCCGCCGTCTCGACGTGGCGGGCCATGCGCCCCAGGACGAGCACGGCCGCGCGGAACTCGTCCGGGGTGATACCGCTCACGACCTGGCGGACTCTCTGCGTGATCACCCGCGCAGACCCGGGGCCGGGGCGGGGGCGGCGGGGGCGCCAGTCCCGGACGGATGTCACCTTCGGGCGGGCGCGGAGGCGAGGCGTGCGGCCCAGTCCTGACCGCCGGCCCAGTCGGTGAAGTCGTGCCAGTCGACCTCGGGGTAGTCACGCCGCAGCCCGGCCACATCGACATCCAGGCCGGAGGCGGTGATGTACTCGAACATCGCGGCCAGGTCGGTGGACCAGGTCCGCACATCACTCAGGGGCACCTCCTGGTGGACGATCGGGCGGCCGGTGGCCGCGGCGAGAGTCTCCGCGATCTGGCTCGGGGTGCGTACGTCGGAGGCGATGTCGATGCGCTGTCCGGCGAACTCGTCGCGGCGCTGAAGGGCCAGCGCGGCGAACGCCCCGATGTCCTCGGCGGGGATGAGCGTGAACGGCCGGCCCGAGGGCATGGGCCAGGCGAGGACGCCTTCACGCAGGGTTTCGAGCGACCAGCCGCCGGAGTAGTTCTCCATGAACGCCGCCGGAGCGATCACGGTCCAGGGCACGTCGACCGTACGCAGATGCCGCTCGACCAGGTACTTGCTCTCGTAGTGCGGAATACCGGTGCCGCGGTCGGCGTGCGCGGCGGAGGTCAGCACGATGTGCCCGAGGCGGGCGGCCACGGCGGCGTCGACGAGGGCCTTGCCCTGTCGGGTCTCGACGGCGGTGTCGGCGCCGAACGGGGTGGTGACGGCGAAGAGCGAGTCCGCCCCGGCGAGCACCGCGTCGAGGGACGCGCGGTCGCCGAAGTCTGCGCGGCGCACCTCGGCACCGAGGGTGCGCAGGGTGTCGGCGGCAGGCGAGTCGGGGTCGCGGGTGAGTGCCCGCACCCGATGGCCCGCAAGGAGAAGGGCGCGGACGGTGGCCCCACCCTGGACTCCGGTGGCTCCGCTGACGGCGACGGTGAGCATGGCTCTCCCCCAGAATAGAATGATTGCGCGGCGCATCAACTGCGTCGCGCAGCAGAATACAGAAACACTGCGTCGCGCAGCAAAGGGAAGTGTGAGCCGGATGGCGGAGTCGCGTCGGGAGCGGTTGTACGAGGAGCTGTCGTTGGAGTCCCGCCGCTATCTCGCGGCGTACGTGCTGTTCAACCAGGCCGTCGCCGATCACCTCGGTCTGCATCCGACCGATGTGCAGTGTCTGAGCCTGCTGACGACCGAGCCCGGGCCGCTGACGGTACGGCAGATCGCCGACATGACGGGTCTGACCACGGGCTCGGCCACGCGGCTGGTGGACCGGCTCGAACGAGGGGGCTATGTGGCCCGCACCCCCGACCGGCAGGATCGTCGGCGAGTGCTGGTCGCCCCGGTCCCCGAGCGCATCGCCCGGGTCACCGCGGTGTGGGACGACCTCGGGCAAGCCTGGCAGACCCTGCTCAACGGCCACACCGAGGACGAACTGGAGGCGATCACCCGCCATATGCGGCAGGCCTATGACCTCAGCCACGCCCAGATGGAGCGCCTGCGTTCCCTACCCAAGCCAGACTGATCGCCGGGCCCCGGTCCCGGGGGCATCGCGCGGCGGCCCTACCCCTTCGGCCCCCGCTCCTCCAGACGGGCCAACCGGGTCTGGAACCAGTCGAGCCGCGCCTGGAGCAGGGCCGCCTCGGCGACCAGTTCGGACACATCGAGGCCGACGGCGGGGTGGCCCCCGCCTCCCCGGTCGGTCCGCACCCGCAGCCCGTCACCGGCGAGCCGCGCGAACACCGCGAGCGACAGTGACGTACGACCGCGCACGCACCCCGCGCACGCCGCCCGGAGCGCGCGCCAGCGCCGAGGTCGATCCGCTCGATCTCACTCACGCAGCAGAATCTCTAACCAATACCATGTAGAAGAATTAAGTGGAGCTTCACAAACGCGCTGTCGACACTACTCCCATGACGACAACTGCTTCCCCGCGCCCGCCCTTTGGCCGCGCCCTGTGCGCCATGGTCACGCCCTTCACCGAGGCCGGCGCGCTTGATCTCGACGGGGCCCAGCGACTCGCGGACTGGCTGGTGTCCGAGGGGTGCGACGGACTGGTGCTGAACGGAACGACGGGCGAGTCGCCGACCACGACGGACGCCGAGAAGGCGGCACTCCTCGGGGCCGTCCGGGAGGCGGTCGGCTCCAGGGCGTCACTGGTGGCGGGCGTGGGCACTTTCGACACCCGGCACACCGTCGAGCTGGCCCTGGCGGCCGAGAAGGCGGGTGCGGACGGCCTGCTGGTGGTCAGCCCGTACTACAGCAAGCCCCCGCAGGACGCCCTTGCCTGGCACTTCCGCCAGGTCGCGGACGCGTCCGGGCTGCCGCTCGCGCTGTACGACATCCCCGCCCGCACCGGCACCCGCATCGAGCCCGACACGATGCTCCGTCTCGCCGACCATCCCAGGATCGTGGCGGTCAAGGACTGCTCCTACGACCTCCTCGGCATCCAGAAGGTGCTCTCCCGGACGGACCTGGCCTGCTACGCGGGCTGCGACGAGCACATCCTCGCCCTGTACGCGGTGGGCGGCGCGGGCTACGTGAGCACGGTGGCGAACATCGCCCCGCGCGCGATGCGGTCCGTCGTGGACGCGTACGACGCGGGCGACACCGCGGAAGCCATCCGGCTGCAGCACCGGACCCTCCCCCTTATCGAGGCGATGATGGCAGCGGGCCTGCCCGGCACGGTCACAGCCAAGGCCCTGCTCGGCGCCCTCGGCCTGCCCGCGGGCCCGGTCCGGGCACCGCTGCGGCCCGCGGGCCGGGAGGCGGTCGACGGGCTGCTGACGGCATATGAGCGGCTGATCACCGGCTGATCGGCACTGGGGGAGAGAAAAGCACCCGGGGCGCGCGCCGCGGGTGCCGTACAGCTCCTGGCATCCTTCGGACGCCCACCCGGCACCCCAAGCCGACAGGCGGCCGCAGATCACGGCCGCCGTGCGTCAGTTGTGGCTGTGCAGGATCTCGTTCAGGCCGCCCCAGACCGCGTTGTTCGGGCGGGCCTCGACCGCGCCTGTGACCGAGTTGCGGCGGAAGAGGATGTTGGAGGCGCCGGAGAGTTCACGGGCCTTGACGATCTGGCCGTCGGGCATGGTCACCCGGGTGCCGGCGGTGACGTACAGGCCGGCCTCGACGACGCACTCGTCGCCGAGGGCGATGCCGACGCCCGCCTCCGCGCCGATCAGGCAACGCTCGCCGATGGAGATGATCACGTTGCCGCCGCCGGAGAGCGTGCCCATGGTGGAGGCGCCGCCGCCGATGTCCGAGCCGTCGCCGACCACGACGCCCGCGGAGATACGGCCCTCGACCATGGAGGTGCCGAGCGTGCCGGCGTTGAAGTTCACGAAGCCCTCGTGCATGACGGTCGTGCCCTCGGCGAGGTGGGCGCCGAGGCGCACCCGGTCCGCGTCGGCGATCCGGACGCCCTTCGGGACGACGTAGTCCGTCATGCGCGGGAACTTGTCGATGGACGTCACCTGGAGGTGCAGGCCCTCGGCACGGGCGTTGAGGCGCACCTTCTCGAGGTCGTCGACGGCGACCGGGCCGAGCGAGGTCCAGGCGACGTTGGCGAGGAAGCCGAACATGCCGTCCAGGCTCAGGCCGTGGGGCTTGACCAGGCGGTGCGAGAGCAGGTGCAGTCGCAGGTAGACGTCGTGCGCGTCGATCGGCTTGTCGTCGACGGAGGCGATGACCGTGCGGACCGCGACCACCTCGACGCCCCGCCGGACGTCCGGGCCGATCGCCCTGGCGGCGCCTTCGCCGAGCAGCTCCACGGCACGCTCGGGGGACAGCCGCTCGGTGCCGGACGGGCCGGGCTCGGCGACCGGCTCGGGCGCGGGGAACCAGGTGTCGAGAACGGTGCCGTCGGTGGCGACGGTGGCGAGGCCGGCGGCCACGGCACCGGTGGTGCGGGGAGCAGTCGTGTCGGTCATGAGGGAAACCTAACGTGGCAGGGGGCACGCGGGCGAACCGGTGAACGGACCGTCTCACGAGCCGGGCCGGCACCGGCACCGGCAGAACGGCACCGCGCACCGGGTGCCCGCTGGCGTCAACCGTCCAGTACCCGTCGGAGCATCTCGCGCGCGTACCCCTCGTCGTACTCCGCCCCCGTCAGCAGCACCTGCAGACAGATCCCGTCCATCAGTGCGAGCAGTGCCCGCGCGGTGACCGGGTCGGTGCCCCGGGACAGCAGCTTCGCGGTCTCCTCCGTCCACTCGGCGGCGACCGGGCGCAGGGCGGGTCGGCGCAGGGCCGCGAGATACAGCTCGTACTCCAGCTCCACGCCGGTGCGGTCGCGGCCCAGCCACTCCCCGAGGGCCCGGGCGAGGTCCGCCGCGAGGTCGCCCTCCGCGGCCTGGGGCAGACCGCTCTCGGCGAGCATCGTGGCGAATCCCTCGTTCGTCTGCCGCAGCGCGGCGACCATCAGCTCGTCGAGGGTCTTGAAGTGGTACGTCGTGGAGCCGAGCGGTACGTCCGCCTCGGCGGCGACGGAGCGGTGGCTCAGTCCGGCCAGGCCCTTCCTCCCCGCCACCCGGATCGCCGCGTCCACGATCCGCTGCCGTCGCTCGGGGTCGTAGCGTCGGGGCATCAGTGCGCACCTCCCAGGTTCAGGACCACCACCCCGCCGACGATCAGCACGATGCCGGCGATCTTCGCGAGACCCAGCCCCTCCCCGAAGAGCACCAGCCCTATGGCGGCCACGGTGGCGGTGCCGATGCCCGACCAGATCGCGTAGGCCGTGCCGATCGGCAGGGTCTTCAGGGCCCGCGCGAGCAGCGTGAAGGACACGATGTACCCGAGGAGGGTCACCAGGGACGGCCCCAGCTTGCTGAACCCCTCGCTGTACTTCATGGCGGTGGTGGCGACGACTTCGGCGGCTATGGCCCCGGCGAGGAAGGCGAATCCCATGTGTACGAGTGTACGCAGTGATGTGTACGGTCGTACACATCACTGCCGGAATCTGAGCACGAAACCGGAATCTGAGCACGAAAAAGGCGACGCCCGTCGGGCGTCGCCGTTCTCCGCGGCCAGGGAAGGCCGAGGGACCCAAGAGCTCGGGGCTCCAAGGAGACCAGGGCGTCTCAGACGTTGAAGCCGAGCGCCCGAAGCTGTTCCCGGCCGTCGTCCGTGATCTTGTCGGGGCCCCACGGCGGCATCCAGACCCAGTTGATCCGCAGCTCGCTCACGAGACCGTCCGTGGCGGACTTGGCCTGGTCCTCGATGACGTCCGTCAGCGGGCAGGCCGCGGAGGTCAGGGTCATGTCGACGGTGGCGATGTTGGCCGACTCATCGATGTGGATGCCGTAGATCAGGCCGAGGTTGACGACGTCGATGCCCAGTTCGGGGTCGACGACGTCCATCAGGGCCTCACGGAGTTCCTCCTCCGAGGCCGGTTTCATCTCCAGGGTGTCGCTCATGCCGTCTTCCTCTCGGCGTCGGCGCCGCCCAGCGCCTGGGCCGTCGCGTCCTTCCACGCCATCCAGCTCAGGAGGGCGCACTTGACCCGTGCCGGGTACTTGGAGACCCCCGCGAACGCGACCGCGTCCTCCAGGATGTCCTCCATCGCGTCGTCGGGTTCGATCCTGCCCTTGGACTGCATCAGCTCCAGGAACGTCTCCTGGACCTTCTGCGCCTCCGCCAGGTCCTTGCCGACGAGGAGCTCGTTCAGTACGGAGGCGGAGGCCTGGCTGATGGAGCAGCCCTGGCCCTCGTACGAGACGTCCTTGATCGTCGTACCGTCGTACTTCACACGCAGCGTGATCTCGTCGCCGCAGGTCGGATTGACGTGGTGCACCTCGGCGTCGCCATCCCTCAGACCACGCCCGTGCGGGTGCTTGTAGTGGTCCAGGATGACTTCCTGGTACATCGAATCCAGCTTCACGGTTTCAGCACGCCCTTCAGCCGAAGAAGTTCCGTACGTGCTCCAGCCCCTCGACCAGCGCGTCGACCTCGGTCGGCGTGGAGTACAGATAGAACGACGCTCGCGTGGTCGCAGGAATTCCGTACCGCAGGCAGACGGGGCGGGCGCAGTGGTGGCCGACCCGGACCGCGATGCCCTGCTCGTCCAGGACCTGCCCCACGTCGTGGGGGTGGATGTCGCCGAGCGTGAAGGAGATCGCCGCGCCCCGGTCCTCGGCCGTGGTGGGGCCGATGATCTTCAGGTCGGGGACCTCGCTCAGCCGCTTGACCGCGTACTCGGTGAGGGCGTGCTCATGGGCGAGGATCTTGTCCATGCCGATCGAGGTCAGGTAGTCGATCGCCGCCCCAAGACCGACCGCCTGGGCGATCGGCGGGGTGCCCGCCTCGAACTTGTGCGGGGCGGGGGCGTACGTCGACGAGTGCATCGACACCGTCTCGATCATCTCTCCGCCGCCCAGGAACGGAGGAAGGTCCTCCAGCAGCTCCTGGCGGCCCCAGAGGACGCCGATACCCGTCGGACCGCACATCTTGTGGCCGGTGAAGGCCACGAAGTCGGCCCCGAGGGCCTGGACGTCCAGCGGCATGTGCGGCGCGGCCTGGGAGGCGTCGATGCAGACGAGCGCGCCGACCTCCTGGGCGCGGCGGACTATCGCGTCGACCGGGTTGACCGTGCCGAGGATGTTGGACACCAGCACAAAGGAGACGATCTTCGTCTTCTCCGTGATGATCTCGTCGATGTTCGACAGGTCGAGCCGGCCGTCGTCGGTGAGGCCGAACCACTTCAGCTTCGCTCCGGTGCGCTGCGAGAGCAGCTGCCACGGCACGATGTTGGAGTGGTGCTCCATCTCCGTGATGACGATCTCGGTGTCGCGGTCCACCCGGTAGGGCTCGTCGGCCCAGCCGAGCATGTTCGCGACGAGGTTGAGCGACTCGGAGGCGTTCTTGGTGAAGATGACCTCGTCGCGGCTCGGCGCGTTGATGAACGCGGCGACCTTGTCACGCGCGCCCTCGTACAGCGCCGTGGCCTCCTCGGCGAGCACATGCACACCGCGGTGGACGTTGGCGTTGTACCGCTCGTAGTACTCACTGAGGACGTCGAGCACCTGGCGCGGCTTCTGCGAGGTCGCCGCGTTGTCCAGGTACACGAGCTTCTTGCCGTCGTGGACCAGTCGGTCCAGGACGGGGAAGTCCTTACGGATCGCCTCGGTGTCGAGGAGGCCCGGCAGCTGTGTCACGCGGATGCGCCACCCTTCACGTAAGCCTCGTAGCCCTCGTTCTCCAGCTTGTCCGCGAGCTCGGGGCCGCCGGACTCGACGATGCGGCCGCCGGCGAACACGTGGACGTGGTCGGGCTTGATGTAGCGCAGGATGCGCGTGTAGTGCGTGATCAGCAGGGTGCCGACCTCGCCGGTCTCGCGGACGCGGTTGACGCCCTCGGAGACGATGCGGAGCGCGTCGACGTCCAGACCCGAGTCGGTCTCGTCGAGGATCGCGATCTTCGGCTTGAGCAGTTCGAGCTGGAGGATCTCGTGGCGCTTCTTCTCACCGCCGGAGAAGCCCTCGTTGACGTTGCGCTCGGCGAAGGACGGGTCCATGTTGAGGCGCTCCATGGCCCCCTTGACCTCCTTCACCCAGGTGCGCAGCTTCGGCGCCTCGCCGCGGATCGCGGTGGCGGAGGTGCGCAGGAAGTTGGAGACGGAGACGCCGGGGACCTCGACCGGGTACTGCATGGCCAGGAACAGGCCCGCGCGGGCGCGCTCGTCGACGGACATCTCCAGGACGTCCTCGCCGTCGAGCAGCACGGTGCCGCTGGTGATCGTGTACTTGGGGTGACCCGCGAGCGAGTAGGCGAGGGTCGACTTGCCCGAGCCGTTGGGGCCCATGATGGCGTGCGTCTCGCCCTGCTTCACGGTGAGGTCGACGCCCTTGAGGATCTCCTTCGTGGCGTTGTCGGCCTCGACGGTGACGTGCAGGTCTCGGATTTCAAGCGTTGCCATGGGTGCCTCAGGACTCCTGGGTGAGGGAGACGAGCACATCGTCCCCTTCGATCTTTACGGGGTATACGGGGACGGGGCGCGTCGCGGGAAGGGCGTCGGGCTTGCCGGAACGGAGGTCGAAGCGCGAGCCGTGCAGCCAGCACTCGATGTGGCAGTCGTCGACCTCGCCCTCGGACAGTGAGACGTTCGCGTGCGAGCAGATGTCGTTGATGGCGAACACCTCGCCCTCGGTGCGCACGACGGAGATGGGCGTGCCGTCGAGTTCCACCCGCTTCGGGGTGTCCTCCGCCAGCTCGCTCAGTCCACAGACGCGTACGAACTTCGACGGGTCAGTCATGCGACCGAGGCCTCCAGCTCCTCTTCGATCTTGGCGAGCAGTCGCTCCTCGATGTCCGCGACACCGATCTGCTGGACCAGCTCGGCGAAGAAGCCGCGGACCACCAGCCGGCGGGCCTCGTGCTCCGGGATACCGCGGGCCATCAGGTAGAAGAGCTGCTCGTCGTCGAAGCGGCCGGTGGCGCTGGCGTGGCCGGCGCCGACGATCTCGCCGGTCTCGATCTCCAGGTTGGGGACCGAGTCGACGCGGGCGCCGTCGGTCAGCACGAGGTTGCGGTTCATCTCGTACGTGTCCGTGCCCTCGGCCTTGGCCTCGATGAGCACGTCGCCGACCCACACGGCGTGCGCGTCGTCGCCCTGGAGCGCGCCCTTGTAGACGACGTTCGACTTGCAGTGCGGGGTGTTGTGGTCGACGAAGAGCCGGTGCTCCTGGTGCTGGCCCTGGTCGGTGAAGTAGAGCCCGAACAGCTCGGCCTCGCCGCCGGTGCCCGCGTAGGTCACGCGCGGGTGCAGCCGGACCACGTCACCGCCGAAGGTCACGACGACCGACTTGAAGGAGGCGTCCCGGCCGACCAGCGCGTTGTGCTGGGCCGCGTGCACCGCCTTGTCGTCCCAGTCCTGGACGGAGACCACGGTCAGCTTGGCGCCGTCGCCCAGCAGGTAGTCGACGTTGGCGGCGAGCACCGCGTCACCGGTGTGGTCGATGACCACGACGGCCTCGGCGAAGGCGCCGAGTTCGATCACCTGGTGGCCGAAGGCGGTCCCGCCCTGGCCGTGCACGGCGATGCGGATCGGCTCGGTGAGCACGGTCTCCTTCGGGACGGTCACGACCGAGGCCTTCTCGAAGCCGGAGTACGCCTGGGCGGCGACGCGGTCCACCGGGGCGCCCGCCTTGCCGAGCCGGGCGTCGTCACGGCCGACGGTCTCGACGGTGACGCCCTCGGGGGCCTCGACGGTCACCTTCACACCGTCGCCGTTCGCGACGGCGGTACCGTCGTGCAGCCCGCGCAGGCGCTCCAGCGGCGTGAACCGCCACTCCTCCTCACGGCCGTGCGGCACCGGGAAGTCCGCCACGTCGAAGGACGGCGGAGCGCTCATGCGCGTGGCGACGGTCGACTCGGCGGCGACCGCGATCTGGCCCGCGGTGGTGGAGCCCACGGGGATGTTCTGAGCCTCAGCCATGGCTGTCGGTCTGCTCTCTTCCTACGTCAGAAATCTGCGTGCTGCTGTCGGGGGGCGGGTCTTAACCGACCGCGCCTTCCATCTGCAGTTCGATCAGCCGGTTGAGTTCGAGCGCGTACTCCATGGGCAGTTCCTTGGCGATCGGCTCGACGAAGCCGCGCACGATCATCGCCATCGCCTCGAACTCGGAGAGGCCACGGCTCATCAGGTAGAAGAGCTGGTCCTCGGAGACCTTGGAGACGGTCGCCTCGTGGCCCATGGACACGTCGTCCTCGCGGACGTCGACGTACGGGTACGTGTCGGAGCGGGAGATGGTGTCGACGAGCAGCGCGTCGCACAGCACGTTCGACTTGGAGCCGTGCGCGCCCTCGCCGATCTCGACGAGACCTCGGTAGGACGTACGGCCGCCGCCGCGCGCCACGGACTTCGACACGATGTTGGACGAGGTGTTCGGCGCCATGTGGACCATCTTGGAGCCGGCGTCCTGGTGCTGGCCCTCGCCGGCGAAGGCGATGGAGAGCGTCTCGCCCTTGGCGTGCTCGCCCATCAGGTAGACGGCGGGGTACTTCATCGTCACCTTGGAGCCGATGTTGCCGTCGATCCACTCCATGGTCGCGCCCTCGTAGGCCACGGCGCGCTTGGTGACCAGGTTGTAGACGTTGTTCGACCAGTTCTGGATGGTCGTGTAGCGGCAGCGGGCGTTCTTCTTGACGATGATCTCGACGACCGCGGAGTGCAGCGAGTCCGACTTGTAGATCGGGGCCGTGCAGCCCTCGACGTAGTGGACGTAGGCGCCCTCGTCGACGATGATCAGGGTCCGCTCGAACTGGCCCATGTTCTCCGTGTTGATCCGGAAGTAGGCCTGGAGCGGGATCTCCACGTGCACGCCCGGCGGCACGTAGATGAAGGAGCCGCCGGACCACACGGCGGTGTTCAGCGCGGCGAACTTGTTGTCGCCCGCCGGGATGACCGTGCCGAAGTACTCCTTGAACAGCTCCGGGTGCTCCTTGAGCGCGGTGTCGGTGTCCAGGAAGATGACGCCCTGCTCCTCCAGGTCCTCGCGGATCTGGTGGTAGACGACCTCCGACTCGTACTGGGCCGCCACACCGGCCACGAGGCGCTGCTTCTCCGCCTCGGGGATGCCGAGCTTGTCGTAGGTGTTCTTGATGTCCTCGGGCAGGTCCTCCCAGGACTCCGCCTGCTTCTCGGTGGAGCGCACGAAGTACTTGATGTTGTCGAAGTCGATGCCCGACAGGTCCGAGCCCCAGTTCGGCATGGGCTTCTTCTCGAAGAGCTTCAGACCCTTGAGGCGCAGCTTGGTCATCCACTCCGGCTCGGACTTCTTGCCCGAGATGTCACGGACGACCTCTTCGCTCAGGCCGCGCTTCGCCGCGGCACCGGCCTCGTCGGAGTCGGCCCAGCCGTATTCGTACGTGCCCAGGCCCTCGAGTTCGGGGTGGGCAGTCTCCGTGGGGAGAGTCATGCGGGGTTCCTCCCGGCCGTGCTGGCAGATGCGTTGTGGGTGGTCTTGGAGATCTTTGAGGCTTTGTTCGAGGCGTCGGCCGCTGGGGGCGCCTTGGGGATGAACGTCGTGCAGACGCCGTCGCCGTGCGCGATCGTCGCCAGTCGCTGGACATGCGTGCCGAGCAACTCGGAGAAGATCTCCGTCTCGACCTCGCACAACTGGGGGAACTTTTCCGCGACGTGGGCGACCGGGCAGTGGTGCTGACAGAGCTGTTCACCGCTTTGCGGAAGGGGCGCGCTGCGCGCCGTAGCAGCGTACCCGTCCGCACTCAAGGCCTTGGCCAGAGCCTCGGTCCGCTGTTCGGGGTCGGCGGCCTCGATGGCCTGGCGGTACGCGCCCGCCTGCTCGGCGATCCTCGCGCGCGCGAAGGCGACGACGGCCTCGTCCCCGCCGAACCGCTCCCGGATCCAGCGCAGCGCGTCCGCGGCGAGCGCGTCGTAGGACTGGTCGAAGGCGTCACGACCGCAGTCGGTGAGCGCGAACACCTTGGCGGGACGGCCTCGCGTACGCGCCCCGTACACACGCTGCTCGCGCGCCTGGACGACGTCGTCCGCGACCAGGGCGTCCAGATGCCGTCGCACGGCCGCCTGGGTGAGTCCCAGCCGTCCGGCCAGCTCGGCGACGGTCGACGGGCCGTGGTCCAGGATGGAGCGCGCGACCCGGTTGCGCGTGGAGTGCTCCCCGGTCGCGAGTTCCTCCTGCGGGGCCCCCATGGGGGCCTCCCGAGCCTCGCCGACGTTTTTCACAACGCCATTGTTGCGTAATTCCTCGGAGCCTGACAAGCGCCACCGGAACCGTCCACCGATGCGGTAGATCACTTAGGTATACCTAAGTTGACCTGCGCAAACGATCTCCGATCAATCAAATGAGTGGCGGTTCGCAACGGTCTCCGCGAGACTCCCCGGCCATGCTCACACCCTCTTCGACCGGCCCTCTTGTCACCCGGGGCACGGTCTGCGCCCAGCTGCGCACACTCGGCGTCAGGCCCGGCGAGACGCTTCTCGTGCACTCCTCACTCAGCGCGCTCGGCTGGGTCTGCGGAGGCGCCGTCGCGGCCGTCCAAGGACTGCTCGACGCGCTCGGCCCGGACGGCACCCTGGTGGTCCCCACCCAGTCCGGGGACCTCTCGGACCCGGCGACGTGGTCCCGTCCGCCCGTGCCCGAGGAGTGGTGGGACACGATCCGCGCCACGATGCCCGCGTACGACCCGCTCGTCACCCCCTCGCGCGGAGTCGGCGTGATACCGGAGACCGTCCGCCGATGGCCCGGGGCCCTGCGCAGCGCGCACCCGCAGACCTCGTTCGCGGCCGTCGGAGCGCGGGCGCCGGAGGTGGTCGCGGGGCACGCGACCGACTGCCGACTCGGCGAGCGCAGCCCCCTGGCGCGGCTGGAGGCGATGGCCGCCCGTGTGCTGCTGCTGGGCACGGGCTACGACACCTGTACCAGCTTCCATCTCGCCGAGTACCGCATCCCGTCCCCCCTGGTCCGGGTGGGACGACCCGGACCGGACGGCTGGGAGGTGGTGACCGAGGTCTCGATCACCTCGGAGCAGTTCGACGAGCTGGGCCACGACTTCGAGCGGGACCGTCCGGTGGTCCGCGGGACGGTGGGCGCGGCCGACGCACGGCTCTTCCCGGTGGCGGACGCGGTGGCCTACGCGGAGCGGTGGCTGACCGTGCACCGGCCACGTGAGGAGTAGTTTTCGGACCCCCGCGTCCGGCGCCCGGCGCGCCTACCTAGACTCTGGACCCATGCGAAGTGAGCCGGTCATCCAGGTGCAGTCCCTGGTGAAGCGGTACGGCACGAAGACCGCGGTGGACGGCCTCGACCTGGTGGCCCAAGCGGGTGTCACCGCCGTACTCGGCCCCAATGGGGCGGGCAAGACGACCACCGTGGAGACCTGCGAGGGATACCGGAAGCCGGATTCGGGAACGGTACGCGTCCTCGGCCTCGACCCGGTCCGCGAGGCCGCCGCGCTGCGCCCCCGGATCGGCGTGATGCTCCAGTCCGGCGGCGTGTACGCGAGCGCACGCGCCGAGGAGATGCTCCGCCACGTCGCGAAGCTGCACGCCCACCCGCTGGACGTGGACACGCTCATCGAGCGGCTCGGGCTCGGCAGCAGCGGACGGACGCCCTACCGGCGGCTGTCGGGCGGCCAGCAGCAGCGGCTCGCGCTCGCGATGGCCATCGTCGGCCGCCCCGAACTGGTCTTCCTGGACGAGCCCACCGCCGGCCTGGACCCGCAGGCCCGCCGGGCCACCTGGGACCTGGTGCGCGATCTGCGTGCCGATGGCGTCTCGGTGATCCTGACCACCCACTTCATGGACGAGGCCGAGCAACTCGCCGACGACGTCGCGATCATCGACGCGGGCCGGGTCATCGCCCAGGGCTCCCCGGAGAAGCTGTGCCGCGGCGGCGCCGAGAACACGCTGCGCTTCTCCGGCCGGCCGGGCCTCGACGTGGAATCCCTGCTCAAGGCCCTCCCGGCGGACTCCATGGCGGCGGAACTGGCGCCGGGCGCGTACCGCGTCGTCGGCAAGATCGACCCCCAACTGCTCGCCACGGTCACCTCCTGGTGCGCCCAGCACGGCGTGATGCCGGACCGGATCTCCGTCGAACGGCACACCCTCGAAGACGTTTTTCTGGAGCTGACCGGCAAGGAGCTGCGTTCGTGATGGCGGTACGTGTGACCTTCGGCCGGGGGTCCGGGGGTTGCCCCCCGGAAGAACACAGCCTGGAGCTGACCGGCAAGGAGCTGCGTTCGTGATGGCGGTACGTGTGACCTTCGGCCGGGGGTCCTGGGGTTGCCCCCCGGAAGAACACAGCCTGGAGCCGACCGGCAAGGAGCCGCGCTCATGACCACCGCCGGTACCTACACCCCCGAGCCCGGCGCCGCGCCGCTGCCGCGGATGATCACGGCGCAGGCCGCACTCGAGACGAAGATGCTGCTGCGCAACGGCGAGCAGCTGCTTCTGACGGTCGTCATCCCGACGCTGCTGCTGGTCCTCTTCAGCTCCGTCGACATCGTGGACACCGGCGCCGGCAAGGCCGTCGACTTCCTCACCCCCGGCGTCCTCGCGCTCGCCGTGATGTCGACCGCGTTCACCGGGCAGGCCATCGCGACCGGGTTCGAGCGCCGCTACGGCGTGCTGAAGCGGCTCGCGTCCTCGCCGCTGCCCCGCTGGGGACTGATGACCGCGAAGACGGCCTCCGTGCTGGTCACCGAGGTCCTCCAGGTGATCCTGCTGACGGTCATCGCCTTCGCGCTGGGCTGGTCGCCGCACGGCAACCCGTTCGCCGTGCTGCTCCTGCTGATCCTCGGTACGGCGGCCTTCTCCGGGCTCGGCCTGCTGATGGCCGGCACGCTGAAGGCGGAGGCGACCCTGGCCGCCGCCAACCTGGTCTTCCTGCTGCTGCTCGTCGGCGGCGGCGTGATCGTGCCGCTGGACAAGTTTCCCCCCGGCGCCCAGGACGTCCTCGGCCTGCTCCCGGTCTCCGCGCTCTCGGACGGCCTCAGGAGTGTCCTCCAGCACGGGGCCGGCCTGCCTCTCGGCGACCTGGGGATCCTGGCCGGGTGGGCGGTCGTGGGGCTGGCCGCGGCCGGCCGGTTCTTCCGCTGGGAGTGAGCGGCCGGGGTATGGCCCCACCCACGTGAATTCATGCACAAGCTGCCCCCTACCATGAAGGACGTGCCAAACGTGACCCGCGCCGATGCCGTAGCGGCCGTGCGCAACCCGCTCGCCTTCATCGCCGCACGCTGGACCCCGGAGCCCCGGACGGTGCAGCGTGCGGCGTTCGCCGCGCTCGTCATGTCGGTGGTCCTCGTGGTCACCGGCGGTGCCGTGCGCCTGACCGGCTCCGGGCTCGGCTGCCCGACCTGGCCGCAGTGCACGGACGACTCGCTGACCACGACCAGCGCCATGGGCGTGCACGGCGCCATCGAGTTCGGCAACCGCATGCTGACGTACGTGCTGTGCGCGGCGGTCGGCTGGGCCATCATCGCCGCACGCTCGCAGAAGCCGCGGCGGCGCAGCCTCACCCGGCTCGGCTGGGCACAGTTCTGGATCGTCATGGGCAACGCGATCCTCGGCGGCATCGTCGTCCTCGTCGGTCTCAACCCGTACACCGTGGCCGCCCACTTCCTGCTCACCACCGCGCTCATCACGGTGGCCGTGCTCATGTGGCAGCGCACCCGCGAGAGCGACGCGGCCCCGCGCCCGCTGGTCGGCAAGGCCGTGCAGCAGCTCGTGTGGTTCCTGGTCGTCGCCTCGGCGCTGCTGATCGCGGTCGGCACGGTCGTCACCGGCGCCGGACCGCACGCCGGTGACTCCAGTGACGTCAAGCGCATCCCGATCGACTGGGAGACCGTCAGCAAGCTGCACGCCGTGCTCGCCTGGATCGTGGTGACGCTGACCTTCGCGCTGTGGTTCGTCCTCAAGGCGGTCGACGCGCCCAAGGGGCCGCTGCACCGCACCCGCGATCTGTTCGTGGTGCTGCTGTGCCAGGGAGTCGTGGGCTATGTGCAGTACTTCACGCACCTGCCCGAGGTACTGGTCGGCGTCCACATGTTGGGCTCCTGCCTGGTGTGGATCGGGACGCTCCGCGTGCTCCTGTCGCTGCGCGAGCGCCCCGAGGTGACGGCCGGTCTTCCGGGTCCCTCCGCGAAGTCGGCGCTCACCACGGCGTGACCACGGGCCCCGGAGCCGTTCGGCCCCGCTGATCCGGGCCGCCCGAGGGACGTACGGTCACGTGAGCCCGTACACCCGCCGTGCGTTCCCCGCGGCGATCATCCCCGCCACCCGCTGCGCGTCCTCCAGCGACCAGGCGCCCTCGGCGACCCAGCCGCCCAGCACCCGGGAGAGCGCCTCGCGGAACAGGCGGGCGCCGATCACATGCAGCTCGGGCAGACCGTGGGCGCCGCTGGAGAAGAGGAGCTTGCCGAAGGGAGCCAGCTCCAGGAGTTCGGCCAGGACGGCGGCGGCCCGGGCGCCGGTGCGGGCGAGCACCGCGCCCAGGTCCGCGTACACATGCGGGAACACTCCCGCCAGATGCGCCGCGTGCCGGTGGTACGGATAGCCGTGCAGCAGCACCAGGTCCGTGCCGAGCCCGGCCGTGGCGCGCACGAAGTCGGTGAGCAGGACCGGGTCGGTGCGGTCGATGCGCAGACCCGGTTCGCCCAGGCCCGCGTGGAGCTGGAGCGGGCGGCCCGAGGCCACCGCGCTCCACAGCAGATGCCGGAGCAGAACCGGATCCGACAGGGCGCCGCCCACCCGGCGCGCGGCGAGCCAGCGGCCCGCCGCGCCCCGCACCTCCCCCGGCCCCGGCGGCTCCGGCGCGAGCGCCAGACCGTGCCGTACGCCTGCCAGGGACGTGAACGCCACCGCGTGCGCCGCCACGCCGTGGATCGACTCGGCCAGATTGGCGAGGAACGCCTCCACCGTGCCGGAGGTGTCGGCCACCTGTTCGGCGAGCAGTTCCAGGCGGACGATCTCGTGGGCCTCGGCGTCCGACGCGGAGGCCATCTCGACCGGCCCGGTCAGATCGCCGGGCAGCCCGGTGTCGACGAGGTACGTGGTGATGCCGCTGCCCCGCAGAAGTCGGCGGCCCGCCTCCAGGACACCGAGTTCGCGGCGCCGGGCGAGATAGCGGGCGGGCGGGCAGTGCGGCTCCAGGCCGAGCAGCGGGGGACACCAGCGGCGTACGGCGAAACCGGTCTGGGTGTCGAAGAGGGTGGTGCCGGCGGCCGGCGGGCCCTCGGTGCGGGCCAGGTGGGCCTCGAACGTGCCGAGGCCCAGCTCGGTGCGGAGCACGCCGTGGCAGTACTGGTCCACCAGGGACGGCGTTTCGATCATCCGGACTCCCCGCGACTGGACCGTGTCTGCAAAGGTCCTAACGGGTGAAGCGGCGTGAAGTGTTGCTCTCAGGCGGTGCGCTTGCCGCCCACCTGGATCCCCGCCATCCGGGTCCACTCGTAAGGGCCGGTCTTCACCTTGCCCGCGAACGCACCGTCGAAGCTCTCGTGGACGGTGATTCCCGCCTTCCGCACCGCCTTCTCGGCGATGTCGTACGTCGGTGCGACGAGGTCGCCCCAGCCGCCGTCCCCGCCGACGAGCACGATCCGGGCGCCGCGCTCCCCGATGTACGCCACCTGGCCCTCGGCGCCGCCGTGCGCCTTGGCGAAGGCGTCGATCTCCTTGGCTAGCCGGGCCGCCCTGCGCTCGGCCCTGGCAACCTGCCTCGCGTCGGTGCCCTCGTCAACCTGCTGCGTGTCTGCCATGGTCAGGATGCTACCGACGGGTAGATCAAACGGCGACGGGAGGGGTGCGTGGCCTTGACCACGTACGCTCGCGCTCTCGGCTTCGCCCGAGCGGGGCGCACCCCGTCTCCCGCGGGTTTTCCGCGGACGGCTACCGCAGGAACGGGTCCACGGCCACCGCGACGAACAGCAGCGAGACATAGGTGATGCTCCAGTGGAAGAGGCGCATCTCCTTCAGCTTCGCGCCGGCGGCCTCGGCCTTCGCGCGGTTCTGCAGCGCGTGCGCCTCCCACAGCCACCAGCCGCCGGCCGCGAGGGCGACCGACGTGTAGAACCACCCGGTGTAGCCGAGCGGCGTGAGCAGCAGCGAGACCGCGACCATCACCCAGCTGTAGATCACGATCTGCCGGGCGACCACCTTGTTGGAGGCGATGACCGGCAGCATCGGCACGCCCACGCGCGCGTAGTCCTCCTTGACCTTCATGGACAGCGGCCAGTAGTGCGGCGGCGTCCAGAAGAACATGACGAGGAAGAGGATGACCGGCGCCCACGACAGGGAGTCGGTGACGGAGGACCAGCCGATGAGGACCGGGAGGCAGCCGGCGATGCCGCCCCACACGATGTTCTGCGACGTACGCCGTTTGAGGATCATCGTGTAGACGACGACGTAGAAGAGCAGCGCCCCGAGCGACAGCCAGGCGGACAGCCAGTTGACCGTAAAACCGAACAGCAGCGTCGAGACGACGGCCAGCGTGACGCCGAAGGCGAGGCACTCACGGGGGCTGACCATGCCGGTGACCAGGGGCCGCTGCGACGTGCGCTCCATGAGCGCGTCGATGTCACGGTCGATGTACATGTTCAGCGCGTTGGCGCCGCCCGCGGAGAGGTAGCCGCCGAGGCAGGTGAGCACCACCAGCCGCAGGCTCGGCACACCCTGCTGCGCGAGGAACATCACCGGAACGGTGGTGATCAGCAGCAGTTCGATGATCCGCGGCTTGGTCAGCGCCACGAACGCCTTGACACGGGCCCCAATCGGCCGCTGGCCCCGGCTGCTGCTCGTCCCGAGCACTCCCGGCGGACGGGATTCGACGGCCGTCACGTACACCCCTGACAGAGACATCCCAGCGAGCCCAGGCTGTGAAATTGCGGTACAAGGCTCGCGCGTACCCACGCAACTCTAGACGTTGCCCCCAGCCCGCCCTTCGCGGGGGTCGGTCGTGTTGGGGCCGCCGCCCGGTGCGCAGGTGAGCGGCGGGGCCCGGGCACTGAGCAGTCGCCGAGGCGGAATTGCCCGAGCCGGGGACCGCTCGATTGAGCAGTCGGATGAGCAGCTGCGTATTCCTCTTGTTTCCCCTTGCCGCATACCGTTCAGGCCGGTCGGGAGGCGGATCGCAGCGACTCCCGGCAGTCTGGAATGACTCGAAAAGACGCACGTGCCTACAAGGGTAGGCTCAGCAACGGCCGGTGGGCGCACAGTGCACCGGCATTCGACATGTGGAGAGGAGCCCTGACTCAGGGTGAGCACCAAGCCGACCACCACAGACCTCGAGTGGACCGAGTTGGACCAGCGGGCCGTGGACACCGCCCGTGTTCTGGCCGCCGACGCCGTACAGAAGGTCGGCAACGGCCATCCGGGTACGGCGATGAGCCTGGCTCCGGCCGCCTACACCCTCTTCCAGAAGGTGATGCGCCATGACCCGGCGGACACGCACTGGGTGGGGCGCGACCGTTTCGTGCTGTCCGCCGGTCACTCGTCCCTGACCCTCTACACCCAGCTCTACCTGGCCGGTTTCGGTCTGGAGCTGGACGATCTGAAGGCGTTCCGCACCTGGGGTTCGAAGACCCCCGGCCACCCGGAGTACGGGCTCACGGTGGGCGTGGAGACGACGACCGGCCCGCTGGGCCAGGGTGTCGCCAACGCGGTGGGCATGGCGATGGCCTCCCGTTACGAGCGCGGCCTGTTCGACCCGGACGCCGCGCAGGGCGCCTCGCCCTTCGACCACTTCATCTACTGCATCGCCGGTGACGGGTGTCTGCAGGAGGGCATCTCCGCGGAGGCGTCCTCGCTGGCCGGCCACCAGAAGCTCGGCAACCTGATCATGCTGTGGGACGACAACCACATCTCGATCGAGGGCGACACGGAGACCGCGATCTCCGAGGACACGGTCAAGCGGTACGAGGCGTACGGCTGGCATGTGCAGCGCGTGGCGCCGAAGCCGGACGGCGACCTGGACCCGCACGCCCTCTACGACGCGATCGAGGAGGCCAAGAAGGTCACCGACCGGCCGTCCTTCATCGCGATGCGCTCGATCATCGCCTGGCCCGCCCCGCACGCCCAGAACACCGGGGCCGCGCACGGCTCGGCGCTGGGCGAGGAGGAGGTCGCGGCCACCAAGCGCGTCCTCGGCTTCGACCCCGAGAAGCACTTCGAGGTCACGGACGAGGTCCTGGCGCACACCCGCGAGGCGCTGGAGCGGGGGCGTGAGGCCAAGGCCGCGTGGGAGAAGACCTTCCAGGCGTGGCGGACGGCCAGCCCGGAGCGCGCCGCCGAGTTCGACCGCATCAGCAAGGGCGAACTGCCCACCGGCTGGGAGGAGAAGCTCCCGGTCTTCGAGGCGGGCACGGCACTGGCCACCCGCGCCGCCTCCGGCAAGGTGCTGGGGGCCCTCGGCGCGGTGATCCCCGAGCTGTGGGGCGGCTCCGCCGACCTGGCCGGCTCCAACAACACCACCTTCGACAAGAACAGCTCCTTCCTGCCGGCGGACAACCCGCTGCCGGGGGCGGACCCCTACGGGCGCACGATCCACTTCGGCATCCGCGAGCACTCCATGGCCGCGGAGATGAACGGCATCACGCTGCACGGCAACACCCGCGTCTACGGCGGCACCTTCCTCGTCTTCTCCGACTACATGCGCAACGCGGTGCGTCTGTCGGCCCTGATGCACGTGCCGGTGACGTACGTGTGGACGCACGACTCCATCGGTCTCGGCGAGGACGGCCCGACCCACCAGCCGGTCGAGCACCTGGCCAGCCTGCGCGCCATCCCGGGCCTGAACGTCGTCCGCCCGGCCGACGCCAACGAGACCGCGATCGCCTGGCGCGAGATCCAGCGGCGCTGGACCAAGGAGTTCGGCAAGGGCGCTCCGCACGGTCTCGCGCTGACCCGTCAGGGCGTGCCGACGTACGAGCCCAACGAGGACACCGTCCGCGGTGGTTACGTGATGTTCGAGGCGGAAGGGCCCGCGGGGCAGAGCGCGGAGCCGCAGGTGATCCTGATCGCCACCGGCTCCGAGGTGCACCTCGCCGTCGAGGCCCGTGAGCAGCTCCAGGCCGAGGGCGTCCCGACGCGGGTCGTGTCGATGCCGTCGGTGGAGTGGTTCGAGGAGCAGGACCAGGGGTACCGGGACAGCGTCCTGCCGCCCTCGGTGAAGGCGCGGGTCTCGGTCGAGGCCGGGACCGGCCTCACCTGGCACCGGTTCGTCGGGGATGCGGGCCGCATCGTTTCCCTGGAGCACTTCGGTGCGTCGGCCGACGGCAAGGTGCTCTTCCGCGAGTTCGGTTTCACTGCCGAGAACGTCGCATCCGCCGCCCGGGAATCGATCGCCGCAGCCCAGCGCTGACGCTGATAACGACATGTAGGAGATGCATTTCCCATGACAGACGCACTCAAGCGCCTCTCCGAGGAAGGCGTCGCGATCTGGCTGGACGACCTGTCGCGCAAGCGGATCACGTCCGGCAACCTCGCCGAACTGATCGACCAGCAGCACGTCGTGGGCGTCACCACGAACCCGACGATCTTCCAGAAGGCGATCTCGTCGGGCGACGGCTACGAGCAGCAGCTCGCCGATCTCGCCGCCCGCAAGGTCACGGTCGAAGAGGCGATCCGCATGATCACCACGGCGGACGTCCGTGACGCCGCCGACATCCTGCGCCCGGTGTTCGACGCCACGCAGGGCCAGGACGGCCGCGTGTCGATCGAGGTCGACCCACGTCTGGCGCACAACACCCGGGCCACTGTCGCCGAGGCCAGGCAGCTCGCCTGGCTGGTCGACCGGCCGAACACGCTCATCAAGATCCCGGCCACCGAGGCGGGTCTCCCGGCGATCACCGAGACGATCGCCAACGGCATCAGCGTCAACGTCACGCTGATCTTCTCGCTGGACCGCTACCGCAAGGTCATGGACGCCTACCTGACCGGCCTGGAGAGGGCCAAGGAGCGCGGCCTGGACCTGTCCAAGATTCACTCGGTGGCGTCCTTCTTCGTGTCCCGTGTGGACAGCGAGGTCGACAAGCGGATCGACGCGCTCGGCACCCCCGAGGCCAAGGCGGTGCGCGGCAGGGCGGCCATCGCCAACGCCCGGCTCGCCTACCAGGCGTACGAGGAGGTGTTCGGCAGCGACCGCTGGCTCGCCCTGGACAAGGAGCAGGCCAACAAGCAGCGTCCGCTGTGGGCGTCCACGGGCGTCAAGGACCCGGCCTACAAGGACACCATGTATGTCGAGGACCTGGTGGCGCCGAACACGGTGAACACCATGCCGGAGGCCACCCTGCTGGCCACCGAGGACCACGGCGAGATCACCGGCAACACCATCGCCGGTACCTACGAGCAGGCGCGCGCCGACCTGGACGCGATCGAGAAGCTCGGGATCTCGTACGACGACGTGGTCCAGCTCCTGGAGGACGAGGGCGTCGAGAAGTTCGAGTCGTCCTGGATCGACCTCCTGAAGTCAACCGAGGCGGAACTCAAGCGCCTCGCGCCCTCGGAGGGCTGACATCGTGACATCCGTACACGGAGCGAATCCGCTTCGTGACGCCGCGGACCGACGGCTCCCGCGTATCGCGGGGCCGTCGGGCCTGGTGATTTTCGGCGTTACGGGCGATTTGTCACGTAAGAAGCTGATGCCCGCGGTTTACGACCTGGCGAACCGCGGACTGCTGCCGCCGGGCTTCTCGCTCGTCGGCTTCGCCCGTCGCGAATGGCAGGACGAGGACTTCACGAAGGAGGTGCACGACGCGGTCAAGGAGCATGCCCGTACCCCCTTCCGCGAGGAGGTCTGGCAGCAGCTCATCCAGGGCATGCGCTTCGTCCAGGGCACCTTCGACGACGACGACGCGTTCGAGCGGCTGCGCGCCACCATCGACGAACTGGACAAGGCACAGGGCACGGGAGGCAACTTCGCCTTCTATCTCTCGGTGCCGCCGCGCTCCTTCCCGGTGGTCATCCAGCAGCTGAAGAAGCACGGTCTGGCCGACCAGAAGGAAGGCTCCTGGCGCCGGGCGGTCATCGAGAAGCCCTTCGGCCACGACCTGAGGTCGGCCGAGGAGCTGAACGCGATCGTGCACGAGGTCTTCGCCCCGGACCAGGTCTTCCGCATCGACCACTACCTGGGCAAGGAGACCGTCCAGAACATCCTGGCGCTGCGGTTCGCCAACCAGCTCTTCGAGCCGGTCTGGAACCGGTCCTTCGTGGATCATGTGCAGATCACGATGGCCGAGGACATCGGCATCGGCGGCCGGGCCGGCTACTACGACGGCATCGGCGCCGCCCGCGACGTCATCCAGAACCACCTGCTCCAGTTGCTGGCGCTGACCGCCATGGAGGAGCCCTCCTCCTTCGGCGCGGACGCGCTCGCCGCCGAGAAGACCAAGGTGCTCGGGGCCGTCCGGCTGCCCAAGAACCTCGGCCGTGACACCGTGTTCGGCCAGTACACGGCCGGCTGGCAGGGCGGCGAGAAGGTCACCGGCTACCTCCAGGAGGAGGGCATCGACCCGCAGTCGAAGACCGACACCTACGCCGCGATCAAGCTGGGGATCGACAACCGCCGCTGGGCGGGCATCCCCTTCTACCTGCGCACCGGCAAGCGGCTCGGCCGCCGGGTCACCGAGATCGCGGTCGTCTTCCAGCGCGCCCCGCACTCCCCCTTCGACACCACCGCCACCGAGGAACTCGGGCAGAACGCGGTCGTCATCCGCGTCCAGCCGGACGAGGGCGTCACTGTCCGCTTCGGCTCCAAGGTGCCGGGCACCTCGATGGAGATCCGGGACGTGTCCATGGACTTCGCCTACGGCGAGTCCTTCACGGAGTCCAGCCCCGAGGCGTACGAGCGCCTGATCCTGGACGTCCTGCTCGGCGACTCGAACCTGTTCCCGCGCACCGAGGAGGTCGAGCTGTCCTGGAAGATCCTCGACCCGATCGAGGTGCACTGGGACAAGCACGGCAGGCCCGCGCAGTACCCGGCCGGCACCTGGGGGCCCGTCGAGGCCGACACGATGCTGGAACGAGACGGACGGAGCTGGCGCCGCCCATGAAGATCGATCTCACGGACACCACGGCCAGCAAGATCAACAAGGCGCTGGTGGAGGGCCGCCGTGCCATCGGCACCCCCGCCGTCGGCATGGTGCTCACGCTGGTCATCGTCACCGACGAGGAGAACGCCTACGACGCCCTGAGGGCCGCCAACGACGCGTCCCGCGAGCACCCCTCGCGCACCCTGGTGGTCGTCAAGCGCGTCTCGCGTTCCCCGCGCGACCGCACGTCCTCGCGTCTGGACGCCGAGGTGCGGGTGGGCGCGGAGGCGGGCACCGGCGAGACGGTGGTCCTGCGGCTGTACGGCGAGGTGGTCCACCACGCCGACTCGGTGGTGCTGCCGCTGCTGCTGCCGGACGCCCCTGTGGTCGTGTGGTGGCCGGTGAACGCACCGCTGGACCCGGCCAACGACCCGCTCGGCGCGCTCGCCCAGCGCCGGGTCACCGACTCCTACACGGCCGAGGCGCCGGTGCGGGAGCTGAGCGCCCGCGCCGACGCCTACACACCCGGCGACACCGACCTGTCGTGGACCCGCATCACGCCCTGGCGCTCGATGCTGGCCGCCGCCCTCGACCAGGTCACCTGCAAGGTCAAGGCCGTCGAGGTGGAGGGCGAGGAGTTCAACCCGAGCTGTGAGCTGCTCGCGATGTGGCTCGCGGACCGGCTGGACGTCCCCGTCAAGCGCTCCCTGTCCGCCGGCCCCGGCCTCACGGCCGTCCGACTGGACACGAGCTGCGGCGCGATCGTCCTCGACCGGGCGGACGGTGCGCTGGCGACGCTCTCGATCGAGGGGCAGCCGGACCGGGCGGTGGCGCTCAAGCGCCGCGACACCTCCGAGCTGATCGCGGAGGAGCTGCGCCGGCTCGACCCCGACGACACCTACGCCGCGGCGCTGCGGTACGGCGTGCACCGGCTGACCACTCCGGCCGCGCCGGCCTCCGCCGGGGAACCCGGCGCGGCGGAGTCGGCCGCCGAGGCCCCCGCGCAGGGCGCCGCGAAGGCCCCCGGGAAGCGGGCCGCCCAGAAGGCCCCGGCGAAGAGGGCGGCGACGAAGTGAGTACCCCCCAGCTCGTGGTGCACCACGACAAGGAGCTGATGGCCCAGGCCGCGGCGGCCCGGCTGATCACCAAGATCGTGGACGCGCAGGCCTCCCGGGGCTTCGCCTCGGTGGTGCTCACCGGCGGCCGCAACGGCAACGGCCTGCTCGCCGCGCTCGCCGCCGCGCCCGCCCGGGACGCCGTCGACTGGGCCCGGCTCGACCTGTGGTGGGGCGACGAGCGCTATCTGCCGGAGGGAGACCCGGAACGCAACCACACCCAGGCGCGTGAGGCGCTGCTCGACGCCGTCCCGCTGGACCCGAAGCGCGTGCACCCCATGCCCGCGTCGGACGGCCCGTACGAGGCCGACGTGGAAGCGGCGGCCGAGGCGTACGCGGCGGAGCTGGCCCGGGCCGCGTGTCCCGAGAACCACGGCTCGGTGCCCACCTTCGACGTTCTGATGCTGGGCGTCGGCCCGGACACCCATGTGGCCTCGCTCTTCCCGGAGCTGCCCGCGGTGCGGGAGACGGAGCGGACGGTCGTCGGCGTGCACGGCGCGCCGAAGCCGCCGCCGACCCGGGTCTCCCTCACGCTGCCGGCGATCCGCTCGGCCCGTGAGGTGTGGCTGCTGGCGGCCGGCGAGGACAAGGCGCAGGCCGTGGCGATCGCACTGTCGGGCGCGGGCGAGATCCAGGCCCCGGCGGCCGGGGCGTACGGCAGGTCCCGCACGCTGTGGCTGCTGGACTCGGCGGCGGCCGCCCGACTGCCGAGATCGCTGTACCCGCCGGCATCCGCCTGACCGGCGCGTTCGTGGTGGCACGCCGGACGGACCCGTCACCGCCCGTCCGGCGTGCTGTCCTCGGAGCGGGGACTGCTTGACCGACCGTGGCACTGCTCGCGGTGCCCGTGGCCGCCGTGCTGCTCATCGTTGCCACCACCGGGCTCGCGGCCCGGCGCGCGGGACGGGTGACGGCGTTCGGCATTCCCCTCACCCACTGGCTGATCGGCGCTCGGGGCCGGTCCAGCGGTATCAGCGCCTGGCTGCTCGCCCAAGGCCCGTCCCCGGTCCTTCCGGTCCCCTTCGGGGCTCTCGTCGTACTCGGTGCCGGCGCTCCCGCCGCCCTGCCCGCGTCCCGCGCGGCATGCGGACGGCCCGCGGACACGGTGAGCGCGGTGGCCTGAACGGGGAGCGCCCCGGCCGGTCGGCGCGGGACGACGACGCACCGGCTGTCATGATCACCCGGGCGCCCACGGGAAGCGGACGGTACCGCACCGCCCGCTTCCCGATCCGTTCCTGCTAACGGCCGCGCAGCGCCCGGTACTTGGCGACCAGCGCCTTGGTGGACTCGTCCAGGCCCGGAACCTCGGCGCCCTCGGTCAGCGCGGGCTCCACGCGCTTGGCGAGGACCTTGCCGAGTTCGACGCCCCACTGGTCGAAGGAGTCGATGTTCCAGACCGCACCCTGGACGAACACCTTGTGCTCGTAGAGGGCGACGAGCTGGCCGAGCACCGAGGGGGTCAGCTCGGTGGCGAGGATCGTGGTGGTGGGGTGGTTGCCCTTGAACGTCTTGTGCGGCACCAGCTCCTCCGGGACGCCCTCGGCGCGCACCTCGTCCGGGGTCTTGCCGAAGGCCAGCGCCTGCGTCTG